>NZ_WWRZ01000010.1:0-96274 GCF_009875595.1 Eggerthella sp. BIOML-A1
GGATCCCAGTCGTTCCAAGAATTGACTATCTTCGCCATGACAGTCTCCTTTCTCCGGCAGCGCTTCCGGCGCCGCCTATTTGGATGGCACAACTACAAACTGCAGCTTCGCTGGAGAGAGCGCCACGGCTTAGACCCCGTCGTGGCAAGTCCTTCCAGATTTGCCGATGAGCCAGTTATACCATCTTTTTTGTTCAACTGCAACATGAAATTACATAGACATTTGAGCAAAACGAATAAGTAAATTGTTCAAATGCACAAAAATGTTGAACGACGGCGTTTTCTCCTTTATGCAGTTTTTGACCCAATATTGGATATTATCCGCAATTAATTCTCTCGTTCTGTATAGCGATGGAAACAAAAGGGTAACTCATGCACGCACAGCACCGAACATGAGCGCGCCGCTGAGCATAGGGACTGCACAATCAACTGAAAAGAATATCTTTTGGGAAATTTCCCGCGTCGTCTTGCCGCTGGATCGACGTATCCGAGTCTATCGAACGAATGTTTCACGTGAAACATTCGAAGATAGTCCGAAGGACCCCTCGACGAGGGGTCCTTCGGATGCTGCAGCGCCTGTTTTCTCTTTAGTAGTACCGGTGGTACGCGGCGCAGCTGCCCTCGCTTGACACCATGCAAGGACCCACGGGGTTCTCGGGCGTGCATACCTTGCGGAACAAGGGACACTCGTTGGGCGCCATGATGCCGCGAAGCACGTCGCCGCAGCGGCAGCCCTTCGGATCCTGCGTGGGCTCGACGTCGGGCTGGAAACGGCGCACGGCGTCGAACTGCGCGAACTCCTCGCGGATGCGGTAGCCGGAACCGGGAATCTCGCCCAGGCCGCGCCAGAGGGCGGTGCACGTCTCGAACACCTCGTCGATGGCGGCCAGCGCCACGGGGTTGCCTTCGGGCATGACGCCGCGCGCGTAGGCGATCTCGATGTCCGCACGGCCTTCGTGCAGTTGGCGCATGATCATGGCGATGCCCTGCAGCACGTCAACCGGCTCGAACCCGGTGATGACGCCGGGTATGCCGTACTTCTCGGCCAAGAACCGATACGGCTCGGCGCCGATGATGGTGCTGACATGGCCGGGCAGGATGAGCGCATCCACCTTGAGCTGCGGGTCGTTGATGATGGCCTCCAGCGCGCCGGGCATGTTCTTGTGAGCGCCGAACACGCTGAAGTTCTTGAGGCCGGCCGCGGCCGCGCGCTTGATGGCCATGGCCACCAGCGGCGTGGTGGTTTCGAAGCCCACGCCCACGAACACGATCTCGCGATCGGGGTTCTGCTGGGCCAGAGTGAGCGCGTCCAGCGGCGAGTACACGATCTGCACGCTGCGGCCCGCCGCCTGCTCGGCGAGCAGGCTTGACGTGGAGCCCGGTACGCGCGTCATGTCGCCGAACGTGGCGATGGTGATGCCCGGCACGCGGGCGAGGGCGATGACCGTGTCGATATCCCTGTTCGAGGTCACGCACACGGGACAGCCCGGACCGGACGCCAGGCGCGTGCCTTCCGGCATGAGGTTGCGGATGCCGTTGCGCGCGATGGCCACCGTATGGGTGCCGCACACTTCCATGAGCGTGGCGCCGCCTGCGGGCGACAGCTTCGCGATGGACTCGATGAGACCGCGCGCGAGTTTAGGGTCTTTGAAGGCTGCCAGCTCGGATTCCATCGTGGCCGCGTCGACCGCGCGCGCGAGGTGCTCGGGCCTATCCTTCGGCTCGACGGATGTTTCACGTGAAACATCCGTTCCGGTCGAGGAGGTCATCGCGCTACCTCGTCGGCTGCGGGGATGTCGTCGCCCGCCAGCTCGGGGAACTGCTTGATGAGGTCGATGGTTTCCTGCGCGTAGTCAGGATCCACCACCTCGATGGCGAACCCGGCGTGCACCAGCACGAAGTCGCCGACGTTCGCCTGCGGCGTGAGGTCGAGGGATATGTCGCGCGTGACGCCGAGGATGTCCACCGTAGCCAGACGGTTGTCCTTCATTTCAGTCACTTTTGCAGGTATGGCTAAGCACATGGCTGTTCTCCTTCTTCTTTGCTCGAAGCCCATGCTACCACAGCCTGGCCGAAGGAGATGCAGCCGTCGTTGGGCGGCAGATCGCGGTTGACGGCCACCGTGAAACCCGCCTGCTCGAGCGCCGCCAGAGCGTGCTCCAGCAGGTAGCGGTTCATGAACACGCCGCCGGACAGGGCAAGCGTGGTTATGCCGTACAAGCTGCGCACGAGCTCGGCCGCCGTGACGATGGCTTGCACGAACGCGTCGTGGAAGCAGCGCGCGATGATGCCGACAGGCACGTCGGCCGCGAGGTCGTCGAGCAGCGCGGCGAACGCTGGCGCGGCATCGAACAGCACGACCGAGGTGTCCTGCGCCGTGCTGGCGGCAGTGGCGGTGTTCTTCACCACCGCGATGGCGTAACGGGACGCGGCTTCCCGAGCGGAGGCGCTAAGCCCGGCATCGTCATTCTGAGCGGAGGCGCGAAGCGCCGGAGTCGAAGGATCCCGGTTGGTGTCAGCAGGGGTCGCATCGGTTGCGTCGGCGGCAGATGTTTCACGTGAAACATCTGTTCGCCCGATTGCGGCTTCCAGCAGGATGGCGGGCTCGCCTTCGTACGCAGGCTCGGCGCAGATGCCCAACAGCGCGCTGGCCGCGTCGAACAGCCGGCCGACGGACGAGGTCATGGGCGTGTTGATGCCGCGGTCGATCATCTGATCGCACACGGCCGCCTGCTCGCCCAGAGCCTCGAGCGCAGCCGCAGCCCCCGGATGGTCGAGCAGGTCGAACGCCCACAGCACGCCGTAGGCCATGCGCAGCGGATGCTTTACGGCCGCCGCGCCGCCCGGCATGGGCACGTAGGCGAAGTTCGCGAAACGCTCGAACGCAGTCAGGTTGGTGAGCAGCACTTCCCCGCCCCAGATGGCGCCGTCCATGCCGTAGCCCGTGCCGTCGAACGCGATGCCGCACACGGGGCCGGCCAGGCCGTGCTCGGCCATCACCGACACGACGTGCGCATGATGGTGCTGCACCTCGGTGACGGGGAGGCTCTGCTCGTGGGCCCACTTCGACGTGAGGTACTCGGGATGCAGGTCGCACGCGATGCGGTCGGGTTCGATCTCGAACAGCGTTTCGTAGCGGTCCTTCGCCTGGAGCCACGCGTCGTAGGTTTCGGCGTTCTCGAGGTCGCCGATGTGCTGCGACACGAACGCCTCGGCGTCGCGCGTGAGCGCAAACGTGTTCTTCTGCTCGGGCCCGGTGGCGAAGATGGAGCAACCCTGTTCGCGAACGGATGTTTCACGTGAAACATCTTCTCCTTCGCGCGCCTTCGCGGGCATCGCCAACGGGAGCGGCGCGTAGCCTCGGGCGCGGCGGATGAATTGGACGGCTTCGCCGGCGCTGCCCGCTTCGATAACGCGCACCACCGAGTCGTCGTAGCGGGCGCGGATGGCGCGGTCGTGGCCCAGGAACGCGTCGGCCACGGCGAACAGCTTCTCGTAGGCATCCTCGTCGTCGATGACGATGGGCTCGTCGTGGATGTTGCCCGAGGTCATCACCAGCATAGGGACGGCCGTCGCTGCGCGGGATCCTTCGGCTTCGCGCTGGGAGCTGCGCTCGGCACAACCGCTCGCTTTCGCGAAGTCGTGCAGCAGCAGATGCTGGAGGGGCGTGTAGGGCAGCATGACGCCGAGTTCGGGGAGGGCGTCGGCCAAGCCGGGAGCAAAAACAGCATCGGGGCGCTTGCGCAGCAGCACGATGGGGCGCTGCGTGGCCGTGAGGATGCCCTCCTCCGCTTCGCCCGCTTCGCAATAGGCACGCACGGCTTCCATATCGGCCATCATGACGGCGAACGCCTTGCCCTCGCGGCGCTTGCGCGCGCGCAGCAGCGCTACCGCTTCGGGGTTCGACGCGTCACACACCAGATGGAAACCGCCCAGGCCCTTCACGGCCAGGATCTTGCCCGCCAGCAGCAGTTCCACGGCGCGCGCAAGTATGGCATCGCTCTCCTCGCGCGTGGTTCCCCAGGCGATGGGTCCCAGGGGCGCGTCAATGGCATCGGAAGCGCACAATGTTTCACGTGAAACATTTGTTTGCGCCGCATGGGAGGCGGAAGCGCCAGCGGGGACGTCAGGGGCGGCCGGCACGTCGGCGGAAACGCCGGGGGCATGAACGCCGGCGAGCGCTCCGGGCATGCCCTCGTGTTCGCGCCAGCTGATATGGGGGCCGCATTCGAAGCACGCGTCGGGCTGCGCGTGGAAGCGGCGGTCCAACGGGTCGCCGTACTCGCGGGCGCAGCGCTCGCACATGGGGAAGTCCTTCATCGACGTGCTCTTGCGATCGTAGGGCAGCTTCTCGATGATAGTGAAGCGCGGGCCGCAGTTCGTGCAGTTGATGAACGGGTAGCGGTAGCGGCGGTCGTTCGGGTTGAACAGCTCGCGGGCACAATCGTCGCAGGTGGCCAGGTCGGGCGACACAAGCGTGGTCTTCTCCACGGCGCCTGCGTCGGAGAAGCGGATCTCGAACGAGTCGAAGTCCTCCAGCGGCACTTCCTTCAGCGTCACTTCCTCCACGCGCGAGGCGGCCGGAGGGTTCTCGGACAGCTCGATGACGAACTCGTCGAGCAGCTTCGTCTCGCCCTCGGCATGGATGAACACGCCGTCGGTGGCGTTCAGCACCCATCCGTCGATCAGGTATTTCTTCGCCAAACGGTAGACGAAGGGGCGAAAGCCCACGCCCTGCACGATGCCTTTGACTTGAATGTCCAGCGCTTCCTTCATATGATCGCCTCCGCGTTGTGCTGTGGCCTTCAATCTACGAGGGCGGCTCGACGGCCGCCCTCGGGGTGTAACGCTATCGTGTCGCGCGGCCGCCCGCTAAGCCGTCGGCA
Source organism: Eggerthella sp. BIOML-A1 (assembly GCF_009875595.1). Classification (NCBI taxonomy): domain Bacteria; kingdom Bacillati; phylum Actinomycetota; class Coriobacteriia; order Eggerthellales; family Eggerthellaceae; genus Eggerthella; species Eggerthella sp. BIOML-A1. The sequence goes on from NZ_WWRZ01000010.1 coordinate 4,886, forward strand.
CCGTCATGGTTTCCAGGATGTCGGAAATCACTTCAGCCAGCTGTCGCAGCGTAACGCCCGAGTTGTCGGGCAGGTGCAGATGCACCACGCGCCGCCCGCGCTCGGCCAGCGTAACGAGGTCGCCCGACGCCTGCGCCTTCGCCAGCGAGCCCAGGCTTTCAGCCTCCTGCTTCAGCGGGATGTCCTTCAGCTCGTCGGCCGACAGGATGAGGAACACGCCGCAGTTCGGGCCGCCCTTGTGCAGCTGGCCCGTGGAGTGCAGGTAGCGCGGACCCACTTCCAAGCAGGATACCACGCCGCGCTTCTCAGCCACGCCGTGACGGATGGTTTCCAGCGCCTCGCGTCGACCCTCGCCCGTGAACGGCAAGAACGCGTTGAGCGCGAAGAAATCGCCCGGTTGAATGCTGCCCAGCAGCGCACGCAGCGCGCTGCGGACGTCGGTGCAGTCCTTGAAGCACGGGGACAGGCGCACTTCCACCTCGCCCATGTGCACCTCGTCGATGAAATCCTGCACGAAGTCGGGCTCGGGCTGGCCCTCCTTGAGGATGTCGAGCACCACGGCCTTCGCCGACGCCACGTCGGGCTGGTCGAAGGGGCAGATCTTCATGAGGTAGCCGCACATCGCGATGGCGTATTCCCACATCACGAAGTGCTCGGCCAGCTCTTCGACGGAGTCGATCTTGTAGTTGGCGCGCGGGATGGCCGGGTCGATGTAGGACAGGCTCATCTCGAAGTTGCGGCGCTCGTCCCACAGGTCGTTGCGCGTGAGGTACACGATGGCGCTGCGATCGCCCGGGTCTTTCTTGAGCAGCAGGGAGTCCACCTCGATGTTGGGCAGAATGCCCTGGCCGTCCTTGCCCAGGCTCTCGGCCACCAGCTGCTCGATCCACAGACCCAGAACGCGGCCGCGCTTCTGCGTGAGGAACGTGAACTTGTTGCGTCCCTGCAGGTAGTTGTCGTACAAAAACGATGCCAGGCCGATGGCCGGGTTGTCGATGGCGTCCTCGCTGCACTGGCGCTCGGCGTCGATGGCGTGCGCCATGAACTCTTCCAGGTCGATGCCCACGAGCGCCGCCGGCAGCAGGCCGAACACGGACAGCGCGGAGAAGCGCCCGCCCACGGTGGGCTGGCCGGAGAACACCGCGGCCCACCCTTCTTCGCGCGCCTGGCGCTCAAGCATGGAGCCGGGGTCGGTGATGGCCACGAGGTGCTGCACCAGCTCCTCTTCGCTGATGCGGTCGGCCACGGCGTCGCGCACGGCACGCAGGGCCAGGCGCGGCTCGATGGTGCCGCCGCTCTTCGACGAGATCACGAACAGCGTGGTCTCGGGCTTCGCTTCGGCCAAAATGGCGCGCACGCGCACGGGCGAGTCGGAGTCCAGCGTCTTGAACGTGATCTTCGACGAATCGGGCTTGTTGTATTTCGTGATGGTCATGGGCGCCTGCGTGGAACCGCCCTGGCCGATGAGCACGACCGTCTTCAGCCCTTGGGCGATGATCGAGTCGGCGAAATTCTGGATGTCGCGCAGGGAGTACGGCGAATTGCTCGCAAGGTCCGTCCATCCCATGTATTGCTCGGAGCACGCGCGCGCTTCCTCCGAGAAGTCGTACAGGCTCGCATCCTTGGCATGGATACGGCTGGCAACGCAGTCCTTCACGAGGGCTTTCGCGGAAGGATACAGTTTTTCTACATCACCGGATAGCATACAACCTTCTTTCAGCGTAATTCGCTCCATTCTAGCAAACGGTGACGAGGCTGACCATCGTGTTTGCGCTTGTGACGGAGTTGTGGACAAAGCGTGTGGGAGCGCGCCCGAGAACGAAAAACGGCGTGCGAATCCTAAGCATGTCCGTAGTATTTACTATTGATCATTTATATTAATTGATATATAGTATCGATTATCAGATGGGCTGGAGAGGAGCTCATCGGGAAGCCGAGGGAGGAACCATGTCCGATATTTCTAGAAGGAACCTGTTGAAGGGTGCCGCCGTCAGCGCCGTGTCCATTTCCGCGATGGGCCTGCTGGGCGCCTGCGCCGCCCCGAGCGAGCCGAAGGCCGAAACCACGACCGATCCGTCCGCCGACGGCGCCGGAACCGGCAGCGGGACGAACAGCGAGTATATGGCCGAGGTGCTGGAACCCACATCCATGCCCGATGCCTCGACGGCGAGCAATTTCAACATCATCTACGACAGCAAGACCACCGTCGGCACCACCTACGAAAACCTTATGACGGCCATCGCGGGCGAGACGGGCGCCACCACCAAGTATGAGGCGTTCTCGAAGGTCGCCAAGAACGAGGGCTTCGACGTGCTGGCCCGCCTGTTTCAGTGCACCGCGGACGCCGAGAAAATCCACATCGGCCTCGAGTACGACCTGGCCAAGGAAATCGACCCCGCAACCGAGAAGCCCGAGCCGCCCGCGGTCGAGGAGCACGAGAGCGACATCAACCTGATCTCCGGCGCCAACGGCGAGATCTACGAGACCTCGGACATGTATCCCTCCTTCATCAAGAAGGCCCAGGAAGAGGGCAACAACAAGGCCGTGCAGGTGTTCACGCGCGCCAAGCTTGCCGAGGCGTATCATGCGAAGCTGTATATGGATGCGTACACCACCATCGACACCCCGTTCGACGGCAAGTACTACCTGTGCCCCATCTGCGGCTACATCCACAAGGGCGAGAACTTCACCGCCTGCCCCATCTGCCTGGCTCCGAAGTCGTCTTTCACCGCCTACTAGGCCATTACCCCACATTTCTCTGTCGGAAGCGCCCGAGGGTTCGTCTCTCGGGCGCTTTTCGCATTCTCGCATGCGATTGGAGCGATTTCCCACCTTCACGCCTGTCCGCCGCCCGCGAACCTCGCGCCGCCCGCCGCGCGCGAACCTCGCACCTGTCTGGCGCCGATGCGTCCCCGTCTGCCGCTTGCGAACTTCGCGACTGTCCGTGATTTGAACGAACAAGTGTTTCACGTGAAACACTTGTCGTAATGCCATGCGACAAGCGAACAAATGTTTCACATGAAACATCGCTGGGACTGCCGTCTTGAACACAGGCAGAAGATGCCGGAACCGAAGATCCGTGCGATTACTGCAGATGATTTTACGGCCGACGCCGCACGGGATCCTTCGACTCGCTTCGCTCGCTCAGGATGACAAGGGGGCAGCGCCGCTCGGGATGACGGAGTCACTCACGCGGAGACGCAGGAGGGAAAAGCCGCTTTCCTGATGGCGCTCGTGCCAAAAAGAAAAGGGCCGACGATTCGCCGGCCCTTCGAGGTTCGTTATGCGGACGCGCCTTACAGCCCCAGCGCCTTCTTCAAAGCGGAAACTCGGCGACGGGACACGGGAATTTTCTCGTCCACGGCGTTCAGCGTGAGCAGCAGCGTACCGCCCGACACCGATTCGATCTCCTCCACCATCGAGAGATTCACCAGATAGCCGCGGTGCACGCGGAAGAAACCGTGACCGTCGAGGCGCTTCTCCAGCTGAGCCAAGCTGACCGTGGAGAAGTAACGATCCGTATCCGTTTGCAGGTACGCGTAGTCGTCGCGCGCCATGACGAAGCGGATCTTGTCGATGCCGATGAGGATTTTCTTGCCGCCCTTTTCGACGGGAATGCGCTCGGACTTCTGAGCCTGCACGTGCAGCGACACGTGCTCGCGCACGCGCGAGATAGCTTGCGACAGGCGCTCGGTTTCGACCGGCTTCACCAGGTAATCGATGGCGTTCACCTTGAACGCATCGAGGGCGAACTCGCTGTACGCCGTCACGAACACCACCGCAGGCGGGAACTTGAGGTGCTGCAGCGCCTCAGCCAGCTGCAAGCCCGTGGCTTCGGGCATGTTCACGTCGAGGAACATCACGTCGCACGGATATTCCTTCAACTTCTCGATAGCCTCGCGCACGCTGGCAGCTTCGGCGACAACCTCCGTCTGCCCCAGCTCGTCAAGCAGGAACTTCAGCTCTGAACGCGCAGGAGCCTCGTCATCGACGATCATCGCTTTCAACACCTAAGCCTCCTACCCTCCGTACGTTTGCTTTCGACCATTATAAATCATGGATCACCGAAACCGGCCAAAAGCCGAAAGATAGGAGCAAGCAAACCGACGAAAGAACATCAACCACCGCTGACCATCGGTAAATCCGCCGTTACCCGCGGGGATCGTCCGTGAGGTAGCGAGCGCGCAGGACCTCGCGCTTTTCGTCGGTGACGCTCAGCTGGTCGCGCACGTAAGCGTCGAAGCTGCCGTACTGCTTCTCCACGGCATCGAGCGCGGCGTGCAGGAAGCGCGGATCGGCGGAGTTGATCACGTGAATGCTCTTATCCAGCTTGTCGCCCAGGCCGAACGAGGAAAGCGCGTCCATGATGTTCTGCGTTTCGGATTGGACGTATTTGTTCGTGGCCAGATAATCCTGCTCGACGGCCTCGCGCTTTACGCCCAACGCGTGCAGCAAGAGCGCGGCGGCCAAACCGGCGCGATCCTTGCCGATGGTGCAGTGCCAAAGCACGGAGCCATCCTCGGTAGCCAGCACGTCGTCGAAGAACTGCGCGAAGCCGCGCTGGCTCTGCTCGTCCAACATCATGCGCTCGTACACTTCCTCCATGATGCTGGCAGGGTTCTTCTGCACGGTGCGCAGCATTTTGAGCGCCTGCATCATGCCGCCCTCGCGCGTGACGCCGAATGTGGAAGCGCTCAGCACCGGCGCATCCGCGAACCGAACGCCCATCAGGCCGTCCTGTGGGTCGGGATGCTCCTTGCGCTCTTCTTCGGTGCGCAAGTCGATAACCGTGCGCACCTGGTAGTCGTCAAGCAGCACTTCGAGGTCGCGGGCGGTGGCATGGTCGAGCGCACCCGAGCGCAGCAGGCGCGCATGCTTCACGTAGCGCCCGTCGTCCGTGGGCAGGCCTCCCACGTCGCGCGTGTTGGGCAGACCCTCCAGCACGATGCGGCCGCCTTCTTCGCTCTCGAGGCCTTCGGCCGGAGCAATGCCGATAGCAGGGGCGAAATCGGTGGGGACAGTATCCAGTTGGGACATGGGAAAAGCCTTTCGACGACGATGATGAGCGCGCAGCCGGAAGCGTTTTGTCGGCGCTAGCCGGGGGGGCTTCCGGCTAGCGCCTCACGGGATCCTTCGACTCCGCGCTTCGCGCTGCGCTCAGGATGACGACCGGGGCGGAGCGTGTCAAATCACTCGCCCCCTTGACACACCCTTCGCTATTGCAGGTCGAGCTGCATGAGCTTGTCCAGCGTGAGCGCGTAGATCTTGAAGGACTGCTTCAGCAGATCCTCGCTGACGCCCTCGTCCGGACCGTGCATCATGCCAACCCATTCGGGATCCTTGACCCACGGCTTTTCGGGACCGAAGCTGGCACCGCTCTTGAACTCGCGCGCGTACGTGCCGCCGCCCATGGTGAACGGCTTCGCGTCCTCGCCGGTGGCCTCGTTGTACGCGTTCAGCAGCGCCTGGATCACCGGGCTGTCGGGCTTTACGAGGAACGGCTCCATAAGCAGCGTGTTCTCAAACGAGCCGCCGATCTCGCTCGCCAGCTGGCGCAGGCGCTCGGTGATCTCGTCGGCCGTGATGGACGTGGGGAACCGACTGTCGAGCGTCTGCACAAAGCGGTCGTCCTCGATTTTGATGGTGCCGCCGATGACGGTGAGCGGGCCGAAGTACTCGTCGGAGCTCTTGATGCCGATGCCGCTGCCGTCGGTATGATCGAGCAGCTTCTGGTCGAGCTCGAAGAACGCGCGCTCGTCGGCGGTGCACAGGTCGTGCTCCAGCAGGTAGTCCACGATGAGGCCGATGGCGTTCACGCCTCCTTCGGGCATGGAGGCGTGCGCTCCTTTGCCGGCCGCAGTGATCTTCACGCGGCCTTCGCCGTCGGCCGCAACGGTAATGCGATCAGTATTCGGCAGGTCGGCAGCGTCGGCCTTCACCACGGCCTCGGCGATGCCGGGCACCGCGTTCGTGGCCGCGCCGCCCGTAAACTCCAGCACGATGCGGTCGGCGATGGGCTTGCTGATCAGCTCGCCGTCGTAGCCACCCTTCTCGCCGTAGCACACGGGGAACTCGGCATCGGGCGTGAACAGGAACGCCGGATCGTCGTAATGCTTGTGGTAGTAGGCCACGTCGGCCATGCCGGATTCTTCGTTCGCGCCGAACAGGAAGCGGACGGTGTAGGGGAACTGAGGAGCCTCGCCGGCGTCCTGCAAGTCCTTCCAGAACTTCATGGCGTGCAGCGCCACCACGCTGGGGCCCTTGTCGTCGAGCGTGCCGCGACCGACGAGGTAGCCTTCCTTGCGCGTGACCGCGTACGGCTCGAAGTTCCAGCCGGGACCGGCGGGAACCACGTCCATGTGGCCGATGATGCCCAGCTGCGTGTCGCTCTTGCCGGGGAAGTCGGCGAACCCGATGTAGCCCTCGGCATCGTGCGTCTTGAATCCCATGTCGGAGGCCATTTCAAGCGCGGCTTCCAGCGCCTCCTTCGGGCCGGGGCCGAACGGAGCGCCTTCGGTCGCCTTGTCCGATTCCTCGAAGCTGGGGATGCGGACGAGCGTCTCGATGTCTTCGACCATCGTCTCCCAATTTTCCTCGAGATACGCGTCGATCTTCCTGGTCAGTTCTTCGTGCTCCATAGGTGCCTCCCGACTCTTGATACGCGTGCGACCACGCCGGGACGGGAAAGCCGTTCGCATGCCTCGCCCCGGCGGCAATTGAGCCTATTATGATCCTTGCGGGATACCTGCGCCAGATGCAGTTCCATATGTTGACCGAACGTCGAAAAATCAACGGAGACAGCGCGGACGCCGGCGCGCGGCGGCTTCAAGCCCGCCGCGCGCCCAGAATCTAACTCTAACGCCTCGAGCGCGAGCGCCTGACGGCGACGACCAGGCCCGCTACGGCCAGAGCCGAGACCGCGGCCAGGGCAAGGGCGGCCGTGCGCGGCGCGAGGGGATCGCCGGTGGCCGTCAGCGGCTTCGGCTTCGCCGCCTCGGCGGACGGCTTCAACGCCTCCTGCGGCGAGGCCGGCGCGTCGGGCGCGTCGGGAAGCGGCTTCGGCTGCTCCTCGCCGGGATCGGTGGTCGGCTTGTCGGGGGTGCCACCGCCGCCCTCCTCGTCGGGCGCGAGTTCGAACTTCAAGCGCTTGAAGACCATTTCTTTCGTGAGCGAGTCCATGCCCGCCACGTACAGGGCGTCGCCCAGCACGGCGCCGCTGGCAAGCGACACCTTCGATGCCGACAGGCGCGTGGGAACGGCCAGCCACGTGCCGGCTTTCGGATCGTACACGAACGTGTCGCTGCCTTGGTTGCCAGCCTCGACCGCGCCCGACAAGATGATGCGCTCGTGAGAAGCCGTCGATCCGGCGATGGTGGATCCTGCCGGCAGAACGCCTCCGGCCACCGCACCATACTGGTTCAACACGATATCCTGCGGGAAAGGAGCATAGTTCCACTCGTCGCCCTCGAACGCCGCAACCGAATTGACAATCCGGGATTCTATCCAATTCACGTTGCCGGCGGCAACCGTCAACACCCCGTTCACCATGTCGGCGAAGGGAGTAAAGCGCCCCTCGCCCAAATCGGGCAGCGCGGTCGCGTCGCCCGTCGCCATGTCGACGCGAGCGACAAGCGGCGACGACGCGCCGCTGGCGTCAAGGCCGGCGAACACCCAAAGAGAGCGGCCGTCGCTTGCAAGGGTAACGCCCATGAAATCAAACCCGCCGAACCCGCACGCGGTCAAGGAGTCGCGGCAGTCCACAGGATCCCCCAACGTGCCGGTAGACGGATCGAACGAATACAGCACCTGATCCGAAGTGAGCGCATACAGAACGCCCCCGCTCGAGGTCAGGCGGAAAACGGCATCAAGCGTATCCGTGACAAGATGCTGCACCGACCACGATGCCGAGGCGGGGTCGTATGCCAGCAAAGCGCTCCTTTCCCTGCCATCGGACGACTCGAAGTGGGGCACCGCGTACACGCGGCCAGCAGCCGCCGCCATCGACCACGCATTGTACAGCGTAGGCTCGGGAAGGCCCAGGCTTTTGAAGTCGGGGGCCGGCAGGCTCTCGAAGAAGTCGAAGCCCTCCTCGGAGCCGACGGCCACCTTGCGGCGGCCGGTGTCGCCGTCGGCGCGCTCCACCTGGACGTAGCGCTGCTTGGACTCCAGAGACGGGGGCAGGACGACGCGCACCTCGTTCGCGCCCCACGACTTCACCTCGAGGTCGGCGCCGTCGAGCGTGACGCGGCCGCGATCCTCGCCGAACCAGCTGCCGCGCACCGTCGCCTCGAGCGTGCCGTCGGCCGCGGGCTCCAGCGCGTCCACCACCGGGTACGGGTCGGTTGCCGCGCGGACGACGTCCAGCTGCCCGTCGGACGTGCACGTCCCGGCCAGAGCGTCCGCCCGCTTGACGCCTCCCAGGATGCGCGCTCGCAGTTGCTCGGCGCCGTCGTTAGGGAACAGCCCCGCGAGCAGGGCGCACGAGCCCGTCACCACCGGAGCCGCCATGGACGTTCCATCCATGTAGACGTACGGCGCGACGTCGCTGACAAGCGCCACGTTGTCGAAAAAGAAGTCCAGGTCCATCCCGTCGTCGAACGAAGTGAACGTGCGCTCCAATTTGAAAGAGAACTCGTCCCAGTTGATTTCGTCCCGCTTGTCTTTTGGAATGGGAACCCTGAGCGAAAGCGGGATGGCGCCGCCAGTGCCGAAGCTTTCAGGCGTCAGGTCGATCCAGCTGCCGTCGATGCCGTGCACGCTGACGCGCAGCAAACGGCCCATATCGCTCTCCTTGGAGTCCGCGACGCCGGCATCGAAGGCCAGGCACTGCAGGTCGTCGACGGTCTTGTCCGCCGCCGCGAGGCCCTGCTTGACCGCGCCCTTTTTCGCCGTGAACACGACGGACGCCTTCTGCCCCGCCTTCGCCTGCTTGATGGACATAAGCACGCCCTGGCTTGGGGCGTCGCCCACAACCTGCGGGACCTCCGCCCGCGAAACCGAAGGCTCCGCATCGCCGGACGCCTGGAACGAGAACATCCTGTCCTCGGATTCGAAATCGTCGAACGCCACCGTCAGCTCCGGATCGTCCCCATCAACTATCCCCTGGCCCTGAGGAGCCGTGGACAGGATGTCCGTGCCCGGAGCCGCCAGATCGGTGGCCGCGGCGCCGTAATCGGAGAAGGAAGCCAGCCTGCCCTCTCGATCGACGGCGTTCACGGCAATGGCCCCGTCGGTGGGGGCGCCGGCCGGAAGGTTCAGCGATTGGTCGAGGTCGGCGGCATAGTTTCCCGATGCGCAGACAGACAGCACGCCGTTCGATCGGTACAGATCGTCCATCACCTCGGTCAGCAGAGGACTCTCACCCGCGCCCATCCACGAATTGTTCGCCGCGACCAAGTTCACCCTGGCCTGCGCCGCCTTCTTCATATACGAGTACGCCCCGAGCACAGCAGACGTGAGAAAGCCGCCGCTTTCATTGGCGACGCGCAGCGCCATGATCTTCGCGTTCGGAGCCACGCCGGCAACGCCTTCGCCGTTGTTGACGGAGGCCGCGATGATGCCGGCCACATGCGTGCCGTGGCCGTCATTGTCCATCGGGTCGTCGTCGCCCATGCCGTAGTCGTAGCCATGCTCGCCCTCCAGGCCGATGTTACCCGGATTCTCCCACATGACGTCCTTCAAGTCGGGATTGGTGCAATCCACGCCCGTGTCGACCACGGCCACCACCACTTCTTCCTTCCCTTGCCACGGCCTGCCGGGAATGCCCTCGTCACCCCACAGGGTTTCGACGTTGGCGGCGCCGGCGATCTCGTCCGTGGGGGCGAGGTGCCATTGGAGGCCGATCAACGGGTCGTCCGTAGGGGCGGTATCCGCGGACAGGGCGGCAGCCGGCTCTTCGACCGGCTTCGCCTGGGTCTCCAGGTCGTCGATATAACGCACGTAGTCGGGCTGGGCCGCCAGCACGCCCGGCGTATCGGCCAGATCGCGCAGCAGATCCTCGGTGGACTGCGTTCCGGACTCGATGAGGATCACCTGCTCGGGCGTTGGCATCGAGCGAGCGAGCGGCACATCGGCTTCGGCCCCGGCTTCGGGCTGGGGGTCGAAGGTGTACAGGTTGCTGGCCGACCAGCCTCCCCCGTTGGAAGAATAGGCGCTCACCGGAGCGAAGTCGTCGTTCACGTGCGCCAGCACGCGACCCGGAACGTAGTCGCCCGCCTGTAGCAACTCGTCGAGCGAACGCGCCTCCTCTCCCGATCCGACCGTCGGGTTGTCGGAACCCGCGGTCTCGGAAACCTCGTCCGCGAGCGCGGACGCGGGCACGGCCATAAGCGAAAGGGCCGCGGCGAGAAGGATCGAAAGGAAGCGTTTCATGGCACTCCATCCTTTGCGAAAACGAACGCGATTGCTTTTGATTGTATCAGGGAAACGACCCGGCAAAAGCGCGTTGGAAACCCGGAGGCACGAACGCGCGAAAACGCGCAACGAGCGCCAAGCCCCTTCGCGGGCGCGGCCGTCGAATGGAAATACGCTATGGTATTCTGACATTATTAATGCGAAACGTAGAAATCCCCATTGAAGAGAGGGAACTATGCAGCACAAGACCCGCGAGACGGCCCGCCGCGCAAAGCGCGCCCCGCTTCTCGCCTTCCTCATGCTGGCCCTCGCGCTGTGCCTCGCGCCCAGCGCGGCCTACGCCGGTCCGGCCTTGGAGATCGAGCAGGGCTACGTCCAGCCCGACGGCGCCACCTTCCAGGCCGGGCAGCGCGGCGACGAGTTCTTCCACTACGTTCGGACGGCCGAGGGGCGCCTCGTGCAGAAGAGCCCCGCCGACCAGACGTGGTACTACGTGACGAGCGAGGGCTTCGGCCTCGCGCTCGGGCCGCGCGCCGACGAGGCCGCACCGGCGAACGCTCTGACGCCCTCGGTGCTGGCAAACGATACCGGCAAGATGGCCTACTCCGCGCTGGGCGGAGGCGCCTACGTTCCCCGAGACCGGGGCGTCGGCGAGGCGGTGACGCTCTCCGACATCGAGGCCGCCCAGGCCGCGTCCGGTGCCAACGCCCTCGGCGCGCGGTCGGCGGCGCAGACCGAGACGTCGCTTCCGCTGATCACCATCGTCATCGGGTTCGAGAACCCGGAGGACCCCGGCGCCGAGGTCGTGCAGAAGGACGACGACGGCAACGTCGTCGCGAGCTGGAACGCCGCCGATCAGCGCTACCGCGACGGCTACGATTGGAACAAGCTGCTCTACAGCGGCGAGAACAGCATCACCAGCTACTACGCAACCATGTCGAACGGCAAGTTCTCCTGGACGCCGGCGACCGAGGAGACCAGCGCGTACGGCACGGGCGGCAACACCAACCTGCACGACAAGGCGGGCGACGGCGTGATCCACGTGACGCTCAAGCGCGACCACGGCAACTGGGAATCAGTCGAATACCTGAGCGACGCGGCCAAGGACCAGCGCGACGCGTACGTCGACGCGCTCAACGAAGCCTCCCAGTACATCGACTTCGCGACCTACGATACGAACCGCAACGGCGTGCTCGAACCGACCGAGGCGGGGCTGCTGTTCATCGTGGCGGGCTACGAAGCCTCAGGGGCCGGAGGCACACCGTCAACCTGGGCCTGCCGATGGGAGCTGTCCAGCATGGACAGAGACAACTTCGAACCCGAAGAAATCGTCAACCCCGAAACGGGCAGCAAAATCGAGGTCAACGACTACATCTCCATAGGGGAAACCCTTATGAACGACATGATCCCCGCCCAGCCCATGCCCACGAGCACCGTCGCGCACGAACTGGGACACTATCTGGGACTGCCCGACCTGTACGACATCAACTACACGGCAAACGACCCCGAAGCGACCGTCGATCAATTCCCCTGGTTGGCCTACGACGTGAGCGAACTCAGCTTGATGGCAGGCGGATCATGGGGCAGATACATCACCGATAGCGGCGATACCGTCTTCGTCCCCGTCAGCCTCGACCCCTACTGTTTGGAACGGCTCGGCTACATAGAGCCCGTCGAGGTAGCCGCCGACGGCACGCACGACGCGTCCACGTTCTGGAGCGGCAAGGGCTACCAATGCCTGCGCGTCCCCACCAGCACCGAGGGCGAATACTACCTGGTGGAGAACCGCCAGTACGAGAGCTTCGACCTAGGGCTGACATCCGGGTACCGGGTCGACCACAATAAAGAAAAGCCGCAATACTACAACGAAACGGGCGGCATCGTCATCTGGCATATCGACCGGGGAATCGCGGACGCGCGCAGCATGACCGACGATCCCCTTTTGAGCAACACCGTGAACACGGTCGACCACCGTCCGGGCGTCATGCCCGTCTATCCGGAGAATACGGAGTACCGGGACGGCCAGGCGCTTTACACTCGCCCGTTCTTCAACACCAGCGCCTGCGAGACGTTCGGCATGGAGGGCAACGTCGTCCCGCTGCTGCAGTACAACGGCTGCGACACACCCGACGAGCGCGTGGACTCCGGTATCGTCCTTTCGGTGGGCGACACCGTGGGCGACGTCATGAGCGTGACGGTGGACCTGCCCGAGCCGGACGAGCCGGGCGGCGGCTACGAGGAGAGCTCGCACGTCGGTGAGATCGCCGGATCGCGCGTGGAAGTGTCGGGATCGTTCCCCGCAGGCGCCGAGCTCTCCTTGGCGCTCTCGGCCCTGACCGATGAGCAGAAGGCCGAAATGGCAAAGGCGTCCGACCAGCTGGGCGCGCTCATCGTCAGCGCGGACGCGTCGGTGGTGGACGCGGCGACCAGCGAGAAGGCCGCGCACGAGGGCAAGCTCTCCGTGTCGTTCTCGGTCGACAAGCGCTACGAGGGGAAGAGCGTCTGGATGGTCCACCGGAAAGCCGACGGCTCGCTCGAAGCGACGAAGGCTGCGGTGGAAGGAGGTCTCGCGAGCATGACCGTCGATGAGCTGTCGCCGTTCGCCGTGTTCGAGCAAAAGGCAGCCATTCCCGGCGACGACGGGAACGTGCCCCCGTCCGGCAGCCCTGGCGGCGAAGAGCCCTCCGGCGACACGCAGGTCGAACCGCTGCCCGGCAAGGCGCTCGCCTCCACCGGCGACAGCGCGGCGGCACCCGCTGCCCTCGCGCTGGCGATAGCCGCCGCCGTTGCGGCGATGATCGCGCAGACAAAGCTTCGCCGCCGCCACGATTCGCTCAACCGGTAAGACTCGACGATATTTTTGCTCGAAGCTTTCGTGGACTTCCGGTATACTGTCATCCTGCGCCCGAGTGGCGGAATGGCAGACGCGGCGGTCTCAAAAACCGTTGTCCTAGACGTGCGGGTTCAAATCCCGCCTCGGGCACCACTTCGCAGATGAACGAGCTCCTGAAACCTTGCGTTTCAGGAGCTCGTTTTGCATCGCGGCTCAAGCACGAGCGGGGCAACGTCGTCCCGCAGCGGCAGTACGGCAGCTGCGACACGCCCGACGGCTGACGCAGACGAGACGCAACGGCATCGGCCCGGGTGCGCGAAAGCCGGGAGCGCCTTGCGGGCAACGGCGTTTTGTCTACAATAGCAGGCGAGCCGCAGGGAACTGCTTACTCCCCACGGCTCTCGAACCCGCTTTGGCGGTTCGGATTCTATTTTGGGCCCGGTTCGTCCCCTTGCTGGGACGATCGGGGTTCTTCTTTCGACCGCGCTTGAAGAATCAGCGAGGCCGTCTCCACCGACAGACTACCGAAAGCAGCTATCAAGCAAAGAACGCGCTTTCCCCCGCCGCTTCCGCAAGGGCGCTTAACGGGTCACTGCACACGAGCCGGCTCGCAAGAAGCGCCGCACGCAGTGCGCCGCTGAGGCGGCGTTGCGGGCAAAGCATGTTTCGAATAGTAAACCGAACGAGTGTTTCACGTGAAACATCGGCATCGAAGGATCCCACCGGGACGGGACGGGACGGGACGGGACGGGACGGGACGGGACGGGACGGGACGGGACGGGACGGGACGGGACGGGACGGGCGCTCTGCCAGGCGCCGTGCAGCCGATGGACGACTGCACGGCAACCTGTCAGGCTACGCAGCTGGGTTGCCGCATACGCCCATGAACAGCGGGATGCCCTGCGACGACGTGATCTGGAACAGGAACGGGCGGTCGAGGCGCAGCTCCACTTCCTCGCCTTCGGGGATCATCGCCGATGTGGCGCTGATTCCCATATCCGTGTACGCACTGGCTTCGGCGCCCTCCTCATCCCAGGAGATATGGCTTTCCTGCTTCACCATCGAGATGAAGGCCGGGGTGGCCGTAAGGTTCGAGAAATCCGCCTTGTCGCTAAACGGCGTCTTCATACCCAAGCGCTCGAGAGCCGGAATCAGATCAAGTTCGGTATCGAAGGCGACCTTGGGCACCACGTAGGTTATGAAGCCGTACTCGTCCTCGTTCGCGTCAACGGCAAAAGCCTGGGCCAAGCGCTGCTCATCGGCAAGCAGGTCGTCCACCGACACGCCTTCGGCCGGCAGCACGAACGTCATCATCGTGCCGCCCGTGAACGCCAGACGTGCGCGCAGGAAGTCGTCGGTCTGGCGAAAGCCTTGCAGCGAGTCGATACGCTGCGTCATGAACTGGGTTTCGACGTCGCCCGATGCGGCGTGAAACACGGCGGGCGCGGTGTTCGCCGCATCGAACGTATCCATCCAACCGCCTTTGAAGTACACCGCGTTGATGATGGACAGCAGAAGGTCGCTCTCGGTTTTCACCTGGGGGTCGATGGTGCCGCCCGTATTCTCGGAAATCCATGCGGCCATGGCCTGGTCGGCAGCGTCAGTGCCGAACTCCACCGAAAACGGCGTGGCGTAGAACTGGCCGATCGCCGTGTCGATGAACGATTGCTCGAAGGAGGCGTCCTTCGCCATCCATATGGAATTCGCCAGATCGACCGTGGAGAAAGGATCGGTTGCCAGCACGCGGAACAGGTTGCCGCACTGCTGGGGCACGTCGACGGTGCTGGGCGCACCCAACACCGAGGCGATCTCGTCGCGTGTCTGACCAGCAGCGCCTTCGTTCGCAAGCGCCAGGGCGTAGTACAAACTGAGCGGAGAATACATGCGGTTCGCCTTGGCACCGTCCGCGCCGTCGCCCAACACCGAAGCGGTGCTGCGGTAGGCGAACGCTGCAAGCGAGTCTACGAAGGATTGATCGATCGGGTTCTGCTCGAGCGCGTCCAGCCATGCTTCGGGATTGTTCTCAGACGCCTTCTGAGGAATAGCAGGCTGCGCCACGGCGAACTGGCTCGTCGCACGTTGTTGCGCGCATGCGCTCAACAATGTGCCGGCTGCCAGCAGCGTCACCAGCACTGCAGCCAACGCGATCGTCTTTCCTGCAAGGCTTTCGCCCCGCTTCGCCCGTCCATCCATGGCGTTCCCTCCGTTCGGCTATTTGATCCGTCAAAGGGTAACACGATCGAAGCGACCGAATTGTCGGGAACGCGTTAAAACAGCATGCCCAGAAACGCCGCGATGCCTCCCGTCACGACCATGACAACCCACACGATGAGCCAGAACAGGCAGCCGAACCAGGCAAACAGCTTGCCGCCCTCGCTCCAACCCCAACCATCCTTGCCCATGAACCATGCGGCCAACACGCCGAACAGGCCGCCGAAGAGGCCGACGCAGAAGTAGCCGAATTTTGCCAAACCGGATATCTCGCGCATGAGACGCTCCTTTCGCTTGAAAGGACGAGCGTATACCGAGTGCGTGGAGCGCAATGCAAGGAACGGCGTTTGTGACGCAGCTGATGCAGGATGGCTTCCATTCGTTTAGATTGCAGATTCTCGACGTTCCCCATCAGGGTCGGCAGGGTAATAGCGCGCTCCTCGCCCATGCCCCTCAAGTCGCAGCTTTCCCGACGCAGTCATTTCTTTGATGATCGATCCAGCTTTCGAGGGCGAGACGCGAAGTAACTCCGCCACATCGGAGCGCATCAGAGAGCCCTGAACGCGAGCCAACTCCATGACCAGTTCCGGATGGCGAACATCATCGATTCCTTTTTGCCTCACGTACCCGAGCGCATGACCCGTTTCTCTGTAAACGCGCGCCGAGAGAAGATAGGTGGTAGCTCGCCCTGTACCGTGCGACTCGATCAACCCTCGCTCCACAAGCTCTCCAAGCACTCGGTGCAATCGCCCCTGATCGATATGGGTCGCTTCTCGCAAAGCCCCGAAATTCACCTTGCGCTCATCGCGAATGACCGAGAGCACCATCAAGGCAAACACCGTGAACGGACGCCCCGATTGACGCTCCTCGTCAAATATCATCGTTGTGAACGCCGCATCGAAAGGAGCACGAGGCGTGAAGAGGACGACGTCATTCACGGTAGAAGCAGAATAATCGGGAAGCGGCCGGCCAAACCGCAGGGAACCTTCGTATATACGATCCACACCGCGGCCCGTTTTTTCCGCGAGCCCAACGCGCTTTAGCGCTTCGGCCAGCAGGGGATTTCGTCCATGAGGGGGCACCGTAAGAAGGTTCTCGTACGTGATGCCTTCGACAAAACCTCCAGGATTCGAAATGGTCATCCCCTCGGAGTCCATAAGCACGCGGGTCGGCCGCAGAATAGTATAATCGCGGTGGGCAAAGGCGTTCACCAGAGCCTCGCGAAATGCACGTGCATCGTAATCAGAGATAGACAAGCGGAAAAGACCTCGGTCGACCTCCCGTGAAGCATTCTGCGCAGAGAAGTACTGTTCGAATTTCTCGAAAACGGCGAGGAGAGGAAGCGCCGTCTCGACGTTCAACCTCACTTCGGTGTCCTCCAAAACTTGAAAGCTGCTTTTTGCCGTCGGCACATGACGAGAAAGGGCGTCCTCCTTGCCCACCATAAGAAGGCCTGCAACGGTGGGATACATGCGGTCTCCGAAGGATCGAACGAGGCCAAGAGCCTTGAACAGTTCTGCATCGTCCAAATCCAACAGCGTTCTGTCGGAATCGGGCAGGCTTCCGATGAGCCGGCGAAGACGGCTTACTTCTACAGGATCGAAATCCTCCACGCTTGCATCTGAAACTGCTTCGTTTGAAAAATCGAGCTTGCCAAGGTTGCCAAGTCGCGTTGCTATTTCAAAAGGGTACATTGGAATGTTCTCGGGAGAACCATCAACCCTCACGACCCTTTTCAAAATACGCCCATCCGAGGTAGCGCCCACGACAGTGCCCTTCGGAACGACGATCCTGAGGACTTCGACGCCAGACATCGTATTGAGCTCAGACTCGACCCTGATGGGAGGCATCGTTTTGTTGGCAAGCAAAGCCGCCAGACCGACTGGGTCGGCATGCTTTCGGTTCAGTCCGGTAGGAGTTCCGTCATCTTCGACTCCGAGATACAGGACCCCTCCTTCGGAATTGAACATCGCAACCACTGCTTCAACAAGCAAACTTTCATCAACCCCGTGTTTCGAGGCGTTTCCCGTTGTGTCGCTTTTGAATTCAACCGTGAGGCTTTCTTTTGAAGGGATATCCATTGGACGCCTCCGTTTTGATTCGCTTTGTTTTTCCTTGAAGAATAGCATATAAAAGCAATTAATAGCTTTTATCAAATCATTAATGTTTACTTAAAGCTATTTTTGAGCTTTTGCGCCTAATAACTTCTCCAATAAGCCGGAAAACAAAACGGGTCGCTTCTGCAAGAGGGAGGAGCAGAAGCGACCGTCAACGGAATAGCTTGGTTAGGTGGCGCCCGAAACATGGCGGGCGCCTTTCAGGCGCGTAGCGCTAGGCGCGCACCTCGCCGCCGATCTTGCGGGCGGGAACCTGCTGGCCGGTGGCGGCCATGCGCTCTTCGTGAGTCATCGCGGCCAGTTCGTGCACGCGCTCAACGTCCACGACCAGCGCTGCGGCCAAACGATCGCCGTACTCGGGATCGGCCTTGTAGCAGTGCGCCGCATGGCGCAGGCGGATGTTCTCGGTCACGCCGTCCATGTTGCGCGCCGTGTTGTCGATGAGGGCAGCGCGCTGATCCTCGCCCATCAGACGATACAGGTCGCCCGGCTGGTAGAACGTGTCGTCGGTGGGGTCGTCGGCGGGATCCCACGCGTCCATCGGTCCGAACAGGTCCAGCGGCGGCTCGGCCGCGTCGGCCTGTTGCTGCCACTGCCCGTAGCTGTTCGGCTCGTAGCCGATGGTACCGCCGAAGTTGCCGTCGGTGCGCATCATGCCGTCGCGATGGAACTCGGCGTAGGGGCAGCGCGGCCGGTTCACCGGGATGTGGTTGTGGTTCACGCCCAGGCGGTAGCGCTGCGCGTCGCCGTACGCGAACAGGCGGCCCTGCAGCAGCTTGTCGGGCGACAGCCCGATGCCCGGCACGAGGTGCGTCGGCGCGAACGCGGCCTGCTCCACCTCGGCGAAGTAGTTCTCGGGGTTGCGGTTCAGCTCCAGCGTGCCCACCTCGATCAGCGGGAACTCCTTCTGGCTCCACGTCTTCGTGATGTCGAACGGGTTCTCCTTGTAGTTCTTCGCCGTGGCCTCGTCCATGATCTGGACGCAGAAGCGCCAGCTGGGGAACTCGCCGCGCTCGATGGCGTTGAACAGGTCGCGCTGGTGGCTCTCGCGGTCGCCCGCGATGATCTGGCCGGCCTCGGCGTCGGTGAGGTTCTTGATGCCCTGGTTGGTCTTGAGGTGGAACTTCACCCACACGCGCTCGTTGTCCTCGTTGATCAGGCTGAACGTGTGGCTGCCGAAGCCGTGCATGTGCCGGTAGCTGGCCGGGATGCCGCGGTCGGACATGACGATGGTCACCTGGTGCAGCGCCTCGGGCAAGCTGGACCAGAAGTCCCAGTTGCTCTGCGCCGAGTGCATGTTGGTGTGCGGATCGCGCTTCACCACGTGGTTGAGGTCGATGAACTTCTTGGGATCGCGCAGGAAGAACACGGGCGTGTTGTTGCCCACGAGATCCCAGTTGCCGTCGGGCGTGTAGAACTTCATGGCGAAGCCGCGGATGTCTCGCTCGGCGTCGGCCGCGCCGCGCTCGCCCGCCACGGTGGAGAAGCGGACGAACACCTCGGTCTCGGCGCCCGGCTGTAACACCTTCGCCTTCGTGTACTTGCTGATATCGCCGGTCACCTTGAAGGTGCCGTACGCGCCGGAGCCCTTCGCGTGCATGCGTCGCTCGGGGATGACCTCGCGGTCGAAGTGCGCCAGCTTCTCGATCATCCAGTTGTCCTGGAGCATCATGGGGCCGCGCTCGCCCGCGGTCAGCGTATGGTTGTTGTCGGCGACGGGGTTGCCCACCTCGTTCGTGAGCCTTGTGGTGTCGATTCGGTCGGCCATGGTATCGAGCCTTTCCCTTTAGCCGCATTGGCGGCGTTCTGTTTGATGGGGGCTACGATACGGCAATCCGTTTCGAAATAAAATACTAATTGATATTAATTCTCATTAAAGGTACAATTTTGGCGGTTCGGAGTAGCATCTTCGCTCGGAAAACACGCTCCCGGCGCTGAGGCGTGTTTTTGGAGCGAAGATGCGCCGGAAAGAGGCTGTCGTACAAATGCTTCACGTGAAACACCCCTCACGGACCCGACTACAGCATCCTTACAATGCGATCGATGCGCTTTTGGACGGCGCAGCAGATATAGTCCACGCGCTCGACCAACGCGGGATTGTCCGAAAGGATGGCCGAAAGCTCGTCTGCAAACCCTTCGAGCGCAGCCGGATCGAACCACGAGTAGTCGTTCACCAACCGAAGCTGACGGTTGGCGTCTTCGTAGAACGGCTTGGTCGTGAACGAGAAATCGTGCGCTCGCAGGCTTTCGAGCGTCGACGAGCACCAGAGGCTGCCACCCGTATCGAACAGCGGCGCGATGCGGTAGCGCAGCGTTTCCACGTCTCGCACAAGCCCGAAGTTTCGCCAATGCCGATCGGAGTTTCCCAAGATGTCGTCGCACACGATCATCTTGGACAACGCGATCTCGACGCGCTCCGCATCAAGCGCCGAACAGCATTCCAGGTAGTGTTGGTAATCGTTGCGATGGTTCGGCTGACGCATAGTCTGGCGAACATAGTAGGCCGGGATGTACTCTTCGGTGGAGCCGACGAAATTCTCGCAGATGCAGACGGCACCGCCCGCCCGGCTCTCCAAGCGATATTTCACATACTCGTCCGGGGCAAGCAGCCGTGAGTATAGAGCGCTCGCTGCCGCCTCGTTGAACGGCTCCTGGTTGAGAACCGATCCGCCCTTCACCAGCAAGCGCTTCGCGCCGTCGCATACCCATTTTTTCGGGAGTTCGCCTTCCGAGGTGTTGTCCGGGGAGTCGAGCCCCACCCCGTCGAGCCAGCCTCTGCCGCTTCGCATCTCGCAGAAATCGTTGTCGAAATAGTTCACGTCCTCCCAGGCGATCTCACAGTTTTCGGGACGAATCCAATACTGATCCGACAAAGACAGCCCAAGGCTCTTGAAGGGAATCCTCGCAGGTGAATCGACGCCCAGCTCGGCCAGCTTCGCGTCGATGCCTTCTCTAGTTCCGGGGATGCAGCGATGCTTCCACCAGAACGACAGCGCGTCTTTCGAGACTTTTCGACCTCGGGGGGAGATCATGCCCAGCGGGGCTCGCGCAGGATCGACGATGTCCCCTGCGTCGACGAACGCACCGGCCGCCTCATCGTAGCGAAACGAAAGCACCTCGTGCGTGCGATTCATCAGCACGTAGCGCCCCACATCCCCTTTGCTGGAACTTGCAGGAGGACGCCCCGCCTTCGGAGCGGCGTTGCGACGCGCTTCCACGCTCTGCTCGTCGATGAGCCATATCCCGCCCACTTTCTCGGCAGCCAGCATGCCGCTGCGGATGAGCTGGTTGACGCGTGCGCGCCCCACGCCAAGGCGCTTGGAAGCATCTTCGACCGTCAAGTTGAACATCGTCGCCTCCGTGCTATCGTTAATACTATATTCTTGTATAGTATTTTATACGATTTGCAATTTGCATAAAATACTATATTAAAAACTAGTATTTTCGACAGGGGAAATCCAATGCAAGAATGTTTCACGTGAAGCATTCCTCTGCACTGCAGGACATATGGCTAATGGGGCGCGCAGAACCTTTCGCGATGCAAAGTTCGCGTTCGGCAGGAACGTGCTCACGCTTCGATGGACTCCACCAGGTCGATAAGCTCCTGGCGCGAATGAACCCCCATTTTCGCGAAAATGCTCTTCGTGTGGGTCCGCACGGTGTTCTTCGATATGACCAGCTCTTCGGCCACATACGGCACATCGCGGCCACGGGCAAGGAGGTCGAGAACCTCGGCCTCGCGACGCGACAGACCGTAACGCTCGACAGCAACCGCGCAGCCTGCAGTCACGGAATCGCCTACAGCTCCGACTACAGGAGCCAGCTTCTCTCCCGAAGCGGCTTTCACGCTACCCGCCTTCCTCCCATGCGGCGCCACCATCGCTACCGACAGCGCGTACACCGCCACCAATGCCACCACGGACAGCTCCGCCAGCCCAACGCCTCGACCCGCGCCCACGAACAAGCCCACGACGGAACCCGCCAGCGAGCTTGCATACACGATGCTGGCGAAGGTGCCGTACACGAGCACGGGAGTGAGCGATTGGTTGCGCGCCGTCCGAGCGCACGACACTACCATGAGCGAAGACGTGACCGAAAACACCAGGAACACGAGGGAGTACACCACCTGGCGAAACGTTCCCTCAAGAAGCGGTAACAGCAGAAACGCCGTCGCCGTAAGCGGAAACAGAATCTGATACAAACGCATGAGCGTAACGCGCTCGTACAAGAACCTCCAAGTTGCCAGCAGCGCGACCGAAGCGGCAAGCAGCCCGATCATGTTGCTTTCATTCGTTTGCCCTATCGACCCGCCACCCGAAGCCGAACCGACGCGCACGATACCCACAATGAACGCGGAGAACGCGACGCAGAGCAAAGGGCGCCACAACTCGGAAACCGCTTCGCGGCACCGATCGCGTCGCTGATCGGGAACCGTGTCGAACATGGGATGCACCTTCGGAGCGCATTTCCATGCAGCACAGGTTAGCGCCACCGCCGCGCTGACGAACACGAACAGCGACATCCACGGTACTGCATCGGCGGGCAAAACCTCAACAGCGAAAAACAGCAACGCCGAAATCCCAGCGGCGGCAAACACGACGATACCGGCCGTGAACACCTTTTGCGCAGCCACGATTTCCTGCAAGGCGCCGAACATGATCCCGCTTCCCCATCCGAAGCACGCGCCCACCACGACAAGCGACCACTCGGACGAAACCACGCCGCCATGCTGCAAGGCAACCAGCAGCGAACCCGCAAGAAAAAGCCCCAGCGCCAGTATCGGAGAACGCCACAGCCGAGCCTTCGGCCAATAGAAGGCGGCCAAGCCGGAAACCGCAAGCGAGAGAGGCAGGGTCGCGCTTCGCACGAAATACTCGAGCATGAAAGAGCCCGGATCCACCTGCCCGGTCAGAAACCGCACATACCCTCCCCACAGCGTCACCGAGGTGCACGCCAGGAAGAACCCATAGGCGAGCGCGGCCAGCACCTGCTCTCGCTTCATGTTTTTCAGAATGAATCTCATGGATCCGCACCTCCCCTCCGCGCGCGAACAGCATGCGCTCGAACTTCCGCGCCAGCTGTCCGCGCGCCCATTGTACCGCACCCCTCGACCTCCTTAGCGGACGCTCGCGATGTCCGACCTTCTGGACGAAAAACCACCTAGGCTGGGTGAGGCCTTGTTTTCCCTGATCGATTAGGCTGCGATCAGTCCAAGGCGCAAACAGCGCCCGCAAGGCAAGCAGCGCCTTGGTGAGATAAGCTAGGAAAGGGAGTTCATCATGGAGGGAAATCTGAACCGTCGCAGCTTCGTCAAAGGGGCGGCATTGAGCGCTGCAGGCCTCATTGCGGGAGGCGCGCTGGCCGCATGCTCGCCCGCAGCAGGAACATCCGAAAGCAAGTCCGACTCCGCCCAAACGACGGGCGCGAACAACGCCGAACAGCGGTGGAGCTTCGAGATCGCGCCCGATCCTATCGGCGACGACCTCGTCACCGAAACGGTTGAAACCGATGTCGTGGTGGTGGGAGGCGGCATGAGCGGTCTGGTCGCAGCTGCATCATGCGCTGAAAACGGATTGAAGGTGACGCTCATCAGCGCGTCGAAGGCTCCTGTGAGCCGCGGCGGATCCAACAACGGCGTGTATTCGAAGGTCATGGAAGAGATGGGCATCCCCCGCATGGATCCCACGTGGTTCTACCGCAAGGAGTACCTCGCCAACGGCGGCAACTTCAAACCGGCTCTGTGGTACAAGTTCTACAACAACTCCGAGGAGGCCATCAACTGGATCATCGACATCGCGGCCAAGGCCGGCATCAAGACCACCATCGAGTCGGGTCCGGAATACAAAGAAGGCGACCCGATGTTCACCCCGCCCGCAGCTCACGCGTTCTACGTTGACGACAGCGAGCTGAAAGGATCCATCGGAAACGGCGAAGGGCATATCGCTGCGGAGATGGGGAGGTACGTGGCCGAAGACCTGGGAGTAGACGTGCGCTGGAACGTCAAAGGCGAGCAGCTGGTTCGCGGCGGCTTTGCCAACGGCACGGAAGGTCGCGTGGACGCGATCATCGCGTCCGATGCCGACGGCGCCTACACCAAATACGTCGGCACCAAAGCCGTCATCATGGCAACCGGCGACTTCTCCCATGACAAGGACATGATGGAGCGCTATTGCCCCCAGGCCGTCGAGCTGTGCGATTTCACAACCGATATCAACTACGATCAGGGCATTTGGATGGGCGGGCTCATGCCCGGAGACGGCCACAAAATGGAGCTTTGGGTGGGCGGCGCCTGGCAAAAGGAGCCCAACAACATCATGCTCGGCCGCCCCAACCTTCCCGGCGACCAACCTTACACGAGCCACACCGGCCTCATGGTGGACAACATGGGACAGCGCTTCATGAACGAGGACGCGTTGGGAGGCCTCGCCTGCGCGACCATCATGCATTTGCCCGAGAAGACCGCCTATTGCATCTGGGGCGCTAATCGCGCCGAAGCAGGTGGGCCCTGGGGCGCCATCAACTACCCTCACGGCGAATACTTCACGACGGAAGAGGTTATCGAACGTTGGGATACGGATGCCGACGGCTTCGGCATCGTCAAGGCAGACACGCGCGAAGAGGTCATCTCGAAGCTCGGCTTGCCGGCGGCGACTATCGACACCGTCGAGCGCTACAACAAGATGTGCGAAGCAGGCGTGGACACTGATTTCTACAAGACCGCCGACAAGCTCATCTCCATTGGAGCAGACGACGGTCCCTTCTACGGCGCATCCTTCTCTCCCGGCTTCCTGACTTCTTTGGGCGGCCTGCGCACCGACAGCGATCTTCGGGTGCTCGACGAGAACGACCAGCCGATCGAAGGCCTGTTCAACGCCGGATGCATGATCGGCAACTTCTACTCCGGCACCTACACGTTCGCGATGGAAGGCATGAACTACGGAGCCACCTGCATTACGCTGCCCTACGTTTTGGGCAAGGATCTAGGTTCTGGCAAGCTCAACTAACCTGTACGCACCCCTCCTCCCCAAGCGCGTCGTCCGGGTCCCGCTGGATCGGGTCGACGCGCTTTGCTGCGTGCGTTCGACGGCGCCCGTGCGAAAAGGCTTGCCGTTTCTGGCAGGTTTCGGCCGAAAGCGAGGCAACGCTGCGCACGCGAAAAAAATGCGGGTGCAACGCGCTTGCGCTGCACCCGCATCAGGGAGGGGATGAAGGAGGAAAGGGTCTAGGCTTTCAGGTACGCCGCCGCGCTCTGGGCGCCGATGCGACCCCACGTGAAGCAGTTGGAAAGCGTGAATCCCATGTAGGCGGAGTTGCAGCTAGCCTCGCCGCCCACGAACAGGCCCGGCATCACTTCGCCATCAGCACGGATGACCTCGCCCTGCTCGGTGCGAGCCACGCCGCCGTACGTGATGATCTCGCACGGCACGACGGGCACGGCCAGGAAAGGAGCCTCCAGCTTGGCCGTGGGGAAGCCGCCGATCTCGCGGTCCACGCCCGAGTCCACCGCAGCGTTGTAGGCCTCGATGGTCTCGGCAAGCGCTGCGGCATCCACGCCCATGTTGGCCGCGAGCTCAGTCGCATCGGCACCCTTGATGTATTCGAGTCCTTCGCCGCGCTTCACTTTGCCGCCGGCTGCCGCCACCGTGGCCTCGTCGGAGATCTCCCATACGTAGCCCATGCCGTCGCGATGGATCTTGTCGAAAATGGGGCCGTTCAGATCTTGGCTCATGAACCCCTTTTTACCCTCGTCGACGAAGCGCTTGCCGTCGGCGCCCACCAGTATCATGTTGGGAAGATTGGTAAAGCCGTTGAGGTTCGCGCTGGCCGAAGTGCCGTCATGCTCGCTCATGATGGTGTAGTCCTTCACCACGCACATCATGTCGTTGGTGTGCGACAGGAGCGCGCCTGCGTTCGAAGCGGCCACCAGGCCCTCGCCCTCGCAATTCGGGTGCCCGATGCCGAACGTACCCGCCTTCTCGGGATCGAAGCGCGCCGCCAGCTCGGCGTTGTGGGCGTAGCCGCCGGTGGCGATCATGACAGCGCGCGCCTTGATACGCTGCGTCTTTCCCTTCGCCTCGACCACCGCGCCTTCCGTCTTGCCCTCGGCGTCCAGCAGGACCTCCACCAGCTTCGTGCCCTTCTGGATCTCCACGCCCAGCTGGTCCAGGCAGGCGGTGAAAGCCGTGACGAAACCGCCGCCCGCGCCGTCGACGTTATGCATCATTTGCAGGGGGCCGTAGTAGATGTCGATCTGATCCGTGAACTTGACGCCCACGCGGTCGATCAGCCAGTCGATGGTCTTGCCGCTGTTCTCCACCGTGATCTTGGTGAGCGCCGGGTCAAGATGATACGACGCGTTGTTCATCAGGTTCGCATACATCGCGTCGTAGGTGAGCTCGACGCCCTGCGACTTCTGCAGCTGGGTATCCCAACCGGCAATCATGCCCTGGGACATAGCCGTAGTGCCGCCGATCTGGTCACCCTTTTCGATGATCAGCACGTTCTCCACGCCATTGTCCTTGGCTTCGACCGCGCACGCCATGCCGGCGCCGCCGCAGCCGCACACCAGCAGGTCGACCTCAGCATCCCAAGCACCCTCGGAACCTGTGGGCTTGTCGCCTTGCGGAGCGCAGCCCGCAAGCGCGCCCAATGCGAGCGCTGCGCCGCCCAGCGCCGCACCGCCGATGAAGTTGCGCCGTGAAATTCCTTCGTTCATGACATCCCTCCTGTTGCTCGGGCCGAACCGCCGCTCCTGCGGGCACAATGCCCTCCCCTGGCGACCGTTCAGTTTCGATTGCTATCCTTGTCGTCGGAACTCTTCCCGCCCTACTTGACGACCCGCTCAGCATAGGCCGGAGAACAGGCGCGACGCATCTCCCATTCTGGGTCGAATCGGCGACTCGACCCCTCCCTCATTTTGGGTTGAATTGCCTCCAGCAGGGCTTTTTTGCACGAACAGGGGTTGGCAGAGAGACGATACTATCGGACAATGAGCGCAGATTCGGCGACGTATCGAGGGGAGGGGTCGGCCGATGGATGTTTCGCGCTTCGACAAGCGCCGTCTGCTCGTCGCGCGCTGCGCGCTTGGATTCGCCTCGTTCAAAGTCGCCCAGTCGTCCCTATACTCCACGGCCATGCTGACGTCGGAAACGACCACCGTCCTCATAGCGGGATTGGACTTCAGCATCGCGTCGGCTGCTTTCGTCGTCCTCACGGAGGCGGTCATCGTCGCGCTGGCCCTGCTTGGTCGGCTGCCCAGGCTATCCATGCCAGTGGTCGCGCCCTCGTTGGTGCTGGCGGCCACCGCGGTGTTGTCGTACAGCGGCGCTCTCTCGTCCGTCGATCCAGCAGTCTCGCTGATGGCGCTTGCTTTCGCGCAGGGAACCGCCACGGTCATGCTCACGTTGGCTTGGGTAGAAATCATGACGCAAATGGAGCTCACCACCAGCATGAAGACGCTGGCCTCGTCGATGCTGCTGGCCGCCGCGGTCACCTTGGCCTTGCAGAACAGCCCTTCGCTGGTCATGCTTCCCTGCGTCGTGGCGACGCTTGTGGCGAGCGCACTGCTCTATCGACGCGCGAAAGGAATTGCAGGCAACGCGCTTGCCAGCGGCAAGACGAAGGGAGGCGACGAGGTGACGGCGGGCGCGGAGCAGAAGAGGGATCGAACCTCCCTGCGACCGTACCTTCGGGGATTCGTGTCCATCGGGGAAGGCCTGCTGTCGCTGCTGGTGCTCGGATGCGTCGTGGGCATCATCAACGGATTCATGGTGGTGCAGCACTACGACTTCGACGGCTCGTCTTTGGCATCGGCGATGGGCATCGCCGCAGCCTCGATGGCGTTCTTCGTCATGGCATACGGCTTTCCGAAGACGTTCAGCGCTTCCCGCGCTTATCGCGCGCTTTTCCCCCTGCTCACCGGCGTGCTGATCATTTGGCCGTTCGCGAACTTCCAGTACAGCTACTTCGTGGGCGCGGCGTTCGTCGCCGGTCACAGCCTGATCTCCACCAGCGTGATGTACCTCATCATTCGCGAAGCGCACGAAAGCGATTTGAACCCGTATGCGTTCATGGGTGCGTCGGTGCTGTTGATCAGGCTTGCATCGGTGTCGGGAATCGTAGGCGGCACGGTTATCGCGGGGCTCGATCTCAACCCGTCGTTCAAGACGATGCTGGTGTTCTGCATCGCGTTGTACCTGCTTTCCATCGTCCTGCTATTCATGCTGCGCATCAGGAAGCGCTCGGAACGCGAGCAACGGCCGGCCGCGTCCGGCGAGCCCGTCCGAGGCGAAGACGCATTCGACGCCAAAGGCACCGAAGTGACGGTTCGGCATGGCCTGACGGACCGCGAATCGGAAATCCTCCTGCTGCTGGCTCGCGGCAGGAGCTCCACCTATATCGGCGAGGCTCTGTACCTGTCTCCCAACACCGTGCGAGGACATATCAAGAACATCTACGCGAAGCTGGGCGTACACTCCAAGCAGGAGATAATCGACCTGTTCACCGCTTGACCTCCACGAAAATGTCCTAAAAGGGGCCTGTTCCCTTTTAGGACATCCGTAGCGTCGAACAGCCGGTAGAACCGCCTGCCTCGCTCCATCCCTAACATCCAAAGGCCGCCTTTCGCTATAGAGCCCTAGCCGATGCCCACGAAAACGCCCCGGATGGGAATTGCCCCTTTTAGGACGTTAGATCTTATACATCATCTGGAAGACGTCTTCGCGCTGGACGATGATTTGGACACCCAGGGATTCGCCCACAGCTTCCAGCTTCTCCTGCACCGTGTTGAAGTCGGCGACCTCGGGATTGAGCGTGGTCAGCATGGTCATCGAGAAGATGTCGTCCAGAATGGTCTGGCTGATGTCGTCGATGTTCGCGCCGCACGCGGCAAGCGCGGTGGCAACCTCCGCGACGATGCCGCTGCGGTCCTTGCCCAGAACGGAGACTACACACTTCATTGGCTGGTTCCTTTCCTTGCCTGCTGCGCTACCTGATTGCGAACGAATGTTTCATGTGAAACATTCGCGATGGCCCTTTCGGGGCGCGCCCTAGTTCCGTCGCGCGAAGATGAGCGACAGCGCCTCGGCGCGCGTCGCCTGGCTTTTCTCGAAGGCTCCGCGCACGGCGCTGGTGGTGGTGGTCGTGCCGGGCTTCTTCACACCGCGCATGCTCATGCACATGTGCTCGGCCTCCAAAACCACGATCACGCCCTGCGGGTGCAGCTGCTCGATCAGCGTGTCGGCGATTTGCGAGGTCAGACGTTCCTGCACTTGCGGGCGCTTCGCGAACGCATCCACCAGGCGCGCGAGCTTCGACAATCCGCAGATGCGTCCATCGGATGCCGGGATGTACGCCACGTGCGCCACGCCGAAAAACGGCGCGAGATGATGTTCGCACATGGAATAGAAGGGGATGTCGCGCACGAGAACCATTTCCTCGTGGTGCTCGTCGAACGTGGTTTCGAAATGCTGCGCCGGATCCTCGGTGAGGCCCGCGAACACCTCTTCGTACATCTTCGCCACGCGCTCGGGAGTTTTGACCAGGCCCTCGCGGCCGGGATCCTCGCCCACGCCTTCGAGGATCAGCCGCACGCCCTCTTCGATTTTCGCTCTATCCATAACCGTCTTTCTGCCGTCATACAACGAGAAGCATCATACCATGAGCGCTCTTTCCGCTGAGGCACACGCCACAGGGACTCTAGATGACGCGGTGTCCGCGAACGCCGTTGCAGAACCGCTTGCCGCGCGCCCCGTCATTCGCGACGTCAAGATCGGCAAGCTCCCCGCCGCCTCGAGAGACAAGGATCCTTCGGACAGTCAGCTTCTTGGAAAGTGGAAAACGGGGAGCGGGGGGCGGGGGGAGCGGGGGCGGGGCGGAGGATGACGGAGAAATCGAAGCTCGGCGGCAGAAACGGGGCGGTTTGGCAATCTCCCGCCTGCCTTCCGACCCGAATTTCCAAGGACCGAACGCAGCATCCTGCATATCCCCAGGTGAAGAAGAGCCGAGAGATATCCCACGGTTTTCATAGGATTACCAAACTCCCCCGCTTTTACCATACGGAAGCATTTTCGGCGTCACCGGCCGCAGCTCGAACGCCCCAGACGGAGCATTCGAGCTGCAAGCGATCCTACAGCTCCAGCTCTATCCCCACGGGGCAGTGGTCGCTGCCGTAGACTTCGTCGTAGATGCAGGCGCTTTGGATCTTCGGAGCCAACTCGTCGCTGACCAGGAAGTAGTCGATGCGCCACCCCGCGTTCGTCTGGCGCGCTTTGAAGCGGTAGCTCCACCACGAGTACGCGCCCGTCACGTCAGGATGCAGGTGGCGGAACGAGTCGACGAACCCGACCTCCAGCAAGTCGGTGAACTTGCCGCGCTCCTCGTCCGAGAAACCGGCCTTGCCGCGGTTCGGACCCGGGTTCTTGAGGTCGATCTCCTGGTGAGCCACGTTGAAGTCGCCGCACATGACGACGGGCTTCGGGTCGGCCGTCTCGCCCGGCTGCGTCAGCGGCAGCTCGGAAATGGCCACGTGCCCCTCGCCCAACGCCGGCCGCTCCACCGGCACGCCGGCGGGCAGCACGCCTTCTTCGAGCCCCTTGCAGAAGTCGCGGAACGCGTCGTCCCACTCCATGCGATGGTCGATGCGCGCCAGCTCGTTCTGCGCGTTCGGCGTGTACACGTCCACGAACCAGAATTTCGGGAACTCCAGCGCCACGATGCGCCCCTCGGTATCCAGGTGCGGGAAGCCCAGGCCGTGCAGCGCCTGCAGCGGCTGCTCTTTGCAGAATATGGCCGTGCCGGAGTAACCCTTCTTCTCGGCATAGCTCCAGTACTCGCGGTACTGCGGCAGGTCGAGCGTGGCCTGGCCCTCTTGCAGCTTCGTTTCCTGCAAGGCAACGATGTCGGCGTCCAGCTCGCACACGATGTCTTCGAAGCCTTTTTTCAGCACGGCGCGCAAGCCGTTCACGTTCCACGAGACGAAGCGCATATAGTTCCTTTCCCGATTCGCCAACGACTCGGTCATTATACCGCGCAGATCACCAACACGGATGACGGGCGGAATGAGGCAAAGGGGAGGGGTTGGCGTCTCGTCGTCGCGAGAGCGCCCGTCCCCCATATCCCCAAACGAGACGTTAACCCCGCCCCTTTGCCTCATTCTCAAAAAGCACGTGTCGAGCGGGGCGGCAGCGGGTAGTATGGTTCCATCACACCGGAAGACGAAGGGAACCGCATGCAATGCTTCGCTCGTTCAAAGGCCGCGCGCTGGGCCGCGTTTTTGCTGACCGCGCTTCTAGCAGCGGCCTTCGCAGGTGCGCTCGCGCCCGCGTCGGCTCATGCGCAGGACGCGGCGCACTCGCCCTGCATCGCCACCGTCGAGCAACGCGCCGCCTATGCCGCAGACGGCACGCTGGACGAACGAGAAGCCTTCCAGGAAAGCCTCGGCAACGACGAGCCCTCCCCCGGCCTCGTCCAACAGGCCCTCGCGCGCGAGCAGGCACAAAACGGCATCGCCCCGAACGCGGTTCCCGGCGACGACGGCGGCATGGCCGCTATCGGCAACGCACACGTGGTGGCGCTGCGCGTGTCGTTCCCCGACCGCCCCTTCGCGGAAGGAGATACGCTGGAAGCGCTTCAGACGCTCATAGGCCCGCGCGCCGTCGGCGAGGCCGCGCTGCCGAGCGCCGGCGGCTTTCCCTACGAGAACCTGCACGACTACTACCTCCGCGCGTCGTACGGCGCGCTTACCGTCACCGGCGAAGCGTTCGACTACGCGGCCCAGCACGAGCGCGATTTCTACACGGCGAACATCGGGCAACTGTACAAGGAGGCGCTCGACCACCTCGAGGCATCCGGCATCGATCTCGCGCGATTCGACGCGAACGGCGACGGGCGCATCGATGCCGTCTACCTGCACTTCGCCGGCGGCGACACCGGCTGGGGCAGCGTCTGGTGGAGCAACGAGCAGGTGCTCGACGTCCCCGACGCCGTGTACGCTGACGGCACAGTGCGCCTATGGAACGCCGTGGCGCTGTCGAATCCGTGCGACCAGCCGTGGGCCGCGCAGACCATCATCCACGAAACGGGTCACGTGCTGGGCCTGCCCGACTACTACCAGTACGCCAGCCAGCAAGGAGGCTCCACCGACCGCACGGGAATCCTCACCTTTGACATCATGATGCAGAACCAGGGCGATCACAATGGATTCTCGAAATGGATGCTGGGCTGGCTGCCCGACAGCAAGATCACCCGCATCTTCGCGAACGAGACGGGCATCGACGTCAAACGCGACGGCAAGGTGGTGCAACACGTGGACGCAACCGCCGACGGCAGCTCGTCCGTAGAAGCAGCTTTAGAAGCGTTCGCTTCGAACGACATCGATGAAACCGGCGGTATCGTCGTGGTGGCGAACCAAGACGCAAGCATGTTCTCGTCCTACTACCTGCTGCAGTACGACCGCTTCGCCGGCAACCAAAGCGTTCGCTACGAGCAAGATGGCCAACCCGCCGAGCTTCCGTCGGGATTTCGCCTCTTCAGAGTTCAGGCCGACCTAGGATCGGGCGGACCGTATTTCGTTCATTCGAACACGTACGGAACCGTGCACAACCAGCTGATCGAGCTGGTCGACCCTGATATGAACGAACCGCACGCGGAAAGCACCGACCTCGTCCCAGCCGCAATCGGCTCGAGAGAATACGGCTGCATGCTGTACGCAGGCGACGAGGTGTCTCCCCGAGGTTACCCTTCAACCAACTTTTTCGAAAACGCCAACGTCGGATTCACCGGCCTGACCATCGCCGTCACCGAAAGCCGTGCGGATGGCGGCACGCTGAACATCTCGTACTCGAACGCCGGCAAGCCGGAACCGCCCGACGATTTCACGCTTACGCCCCTGTTCGACAGCGTCTCGAACACGGGGACGCTGTCGTTCGAAGCGTCCACGAAGCCCGCCCTCGCCACGCCGCTGCCCGCGGCAACGCAGCTCATCGTGGACGGCCAGCCCCACGCCCTGCTGAACATCGAGACGGACGGCACCACGGTCAGCCTTCCGTACTTTCTCGATGCCGGCGATATCGGGCCCTCGTCAACGTGCGAGATCGTGTTCCCTGCCGGCATGTTCGTCTTGGCTCAAACAGGCGGCACGACTGCATATTCTCCCGAAGTGCGCCTCGAGCTGAAAGCAAGCCCGCTGCTCACCCCCGTCGACTGCGCGGGCGGCTACCTGGGCACCGAGTACACCGAAGATTCCACGGTGCTCAGCAACGTGTTCGCCTGCCCCGACGGAAGCAAACGGTTCTTCCAGATAGCCGACGGCCAGCTCAAGCTGCACGCCATCGACCCCGCCGATGTCGCACGCGTATCCTCGCGCACGGTCGAGGGCGTTCCCGTTCCTGCCGTCTTGGACTACCGCCCTTCGTTTCGCGTCGTGCCGCTATCGAACGAGACCGCGTTCGTGCTCATGCCTGCAGCGGGAGGCGAAAGCGCGGGATACTGGATCGATCTCCAGCGCGGAACCGTTATCGCGTCCTATCCCTTCGACCAAGCCGCTTCCCTCTCGCTTGCAGGCAGCGGGTCCACCGTATTAGCGGCGTCTTTCTATCCAGGCGGCGGCCGAACGATCGCCGCGCTCACCCCGCTTGAAGACGGAACCGTGGAAGCGCGCTACGGATGGACCCAGGCCGAAACCGTGGTTCCCGTCGACGCCGACGCGTTCGCCTTCGGGTTCATGGACGACGCAGGCGCTTTGACGGAGGAAGCGCGCATCCTGCCCGCCGACGCCATCGTCGCGGCGCTGCGCGATGGCGCAACCCTTCTCGAGCATGCCGCCGACAATGGCGAGCTGTGCACGCCCGAGCGCGCCGCGGCCACGCTGCCTCTGCGCGCCAGCCGCATGCTGCTGGCCGTCGAGCGCGCGAAGGAAGGCTTCTACGCGCTGCTTTCTTCGGACTACTTGGATCCCGCGAAGCTGACGAACCTGCTGATCGAGTTCGACAGCACGGGAGCGGAACGGGCGCGATCTCCTATCGAGGTGGACGGATCCGACGTATACATGCAACTTCGGGTCGCTCGCCACGGCACCGTGGCGCTGTCGCGGCGCATCGACATGACGAAACCGCCCATCTCCCGCAGCGACGTTTTGTTCTGCGATGTGAACCTGCAACCGCTCTCCGTGCTTACTACAGCATCCACCGGCTTGGGCACATGGCTCGACGACGGACGCTGGCTCGACGTGGGAATGAGCGTTGCAGCGGCAAACGGGCCGAAGGGGTCGCCCGTCGCAACGGAATCCGGCGGCGCAACCGAAGGCGGCGAGGTCGACGAATCCAAGCGCGCCCGATACGTGGTAACGACGCAACTTGACAAAACTCCTGCAAACCCAGGCGATGACCCCGCCGATCCCGGCATTCAACCGCAACCGCTCCCGCAACCAGCCGACGACCAGCCCGACAGCCCAAGCAAGCTCGCGCCTACCGGCGACCGCGCGAATGCGCTCGAGCTTGCCGACCTGGCAACGGCAGCGCTGGCCACCGCGCTCTTCGCACTCATGAGGCAAAATGAGGCAAAGGAATGGGGTTGATGTCTCATTCGGGGGACAAAGGGGACGGGCGCTCTCGCGACGACGAGACATTAACCCGTCCCTTTGTCTCATTTATGGTATGGCTCGCCGCGTGAAATTTTCTGGGCGCGGTAGAGCTGTTCCAGCAGCACCACACGAGCCAGGTTGTGCGGCAGCGTGATAGGGCCGAACGACAGCGTCTCGTCGGCACGCTGACGCACCGCGGCGCTCACGCCGTCGGAGCCGCCGATGACGAACGCGATATCGCTCGCGCCGTTCAGCTTGAGCGTGTCGATGCGCTGCGAGAAGCTCTCGCTCGAACGCTGCTTGCCGTCGATGGCCAGCAGCACCACATGCGCCGAGGGCCCGAGCGCGGCCAAGATGGCGGCGCCCTCGCGGTCGCGCGCTGCATCCACGCCGCCCGCGCGCGCAGGATCGACGTCGGCGATCTCGCGCACCTCGGTCTTACCGTACGGCTGCATGCGCTTCAGGTACTCAGCGCACGCAGCCGTCCAGAACTTTTCCTTCAGCTTTCCCACCGCCACTATGGTGAACTTCATACGCCGTCCCTTCGACCCCGCTATCATGGCTCGCACTCATGATAGCGGAAGCCCGACTTGCCAAGACGGAAACGAGATCGGACTCGTGCGCTATCTGACGGGCGGCTCGGCCTCCTCAACGTCGGAAAGCTCGTCGAAAGAGACGGGCATCGGCTTCCCTGCCCCCGCCTCGACCTTGATGGACTTCGTGGGGCAGTTCTCCACGCAGTCGAGGCAGAAGGTGCAGGCCTCCAGCGTCGCCTTGCCGGGATCCGCCACGTCGATGCCCTCGGGGCACACGGTGGAACAGGTTCGGCAGCCCTCCTTCGAGATGCAGGTGGCGCAGTCGGCCTGAGGGCGGGCGCCGAAGCCGAGCTTCGCGCGCAGCTTGCCCATGAGCCCGAAGAAGAAGCCGAGCGGGCAGATGGACGAGCACCAACGCTTGAACAGGAACAACTCCGCCAGCAACATGAGCGGGAAGACGACCAGCTCCCAGCCCGGCTGCAGTAACACGAACACGCGGTTGAGGGTCCACAGCGTGCCGAACACGAGGCCGATGGGGCACAGCAGGCAGAACACCGGGAACCCCACGGCGAAAGACACAACCAGCAGCACGACCAGGACGAGTCCTTGGGTCTTGAGGCTGGAAGTACCACAGGACGAGCAGGTGGAGCAGCCGGAGCCGGAGGATTTTCCAACCGATGCGGGAGGCTCGGACGGGCCGTTCGCCTCCGACCCGCCGCGGGAGACGGGCACCGCCTCGCCGCTGCGGCCGAGGATGCCGCGCGGGGTGTGGCCGCCGAACACGTTCTTCAGAAGCTGCGAAGGGCAGAGCCACGAGCAGAACGCCCGACCCAGCAAGAACACGATGACCAGCACGGCCAGCACGCCGGGCACGAGGCCCCACGGCACGCTGCCCGAGGCGACGGCGATCTGCGCGAAGCCCACGGGGCACAGCGCGCACAGGGTGCCGATGGCGGCATTGCCGCCGAGATGCGCCGCGACGACGGCCAGCGCCAGCACGGCGGTCGCCACGAGGATGCGGATGGTTTTGATGCGCGTCTTCATGTCAGGCTCCCGCCTCTCGCGTCGCGTCGGGGCCGTCGGGGTGGACGCCCTTGGTGTGGGGGCTCGCCGCGTTCGCCTGCGCCACGGCCACCGTGCGCTTGGACGCCAGCTCCTCGCTGGACACGGCGCCCGTCGCCTGCGCCGCCTCGCTCGAGCGCGACACCACAACAATGCCCTTGTCCTCGACGCTCGCATCGTAGGCGCGCAGCGAGGCCGAGGGGCACACCTGCTCGCACTTGCCGCAGCCGTCGCAGTACTCGGGATGCACGACCGGCCGGTCGTGGTCGTCCAGCGTGATGGCGCCCTCCACCGGGCACTCGTCCTTACACACGGTGCAGCCGGCCCAGTCCCAGGCCACGCACGCGTCCTTCACCACCACGGCAACGCCCAGGTCGCGCTCGCGCGGGCCGCCGTAGGCGAGCGCGCCGGTGGGGCACGCGTCAACGCACTGCATGCAGAAGTCGCAGCACCCGTGATCGAAGGCGAGCGTCGGCGTGCCGTAGGCCACCAGGTTCTCGGCCAGCGGAACCGGCGTCACGATGCCGTAGGGACACGCCTGCAGGCAGCGCCCGCAGCGGTCGCACGCCGCCACCAGCTGCGCGTTCGACTCCGCGCCCGGCGGGCGCACGAACGCGGCGTCGGCCTGGCGCGACACCGCGCCGAACCCGCCGACGCCCACCATCGCCGCGCCCACGGCCCCCGCGGCGAGGAACCCGCGTCGGGAAATCGTCTCCACACTCATCATCCCCTCAACAACAAACTCGATGTTTCACGTGAAACGCTTCAGCCGTCGGTCAGGTCGGCCTAATCTGGCACAAATACACGGTTTGGGCGCGAGTTTCTTCTACCTTTTGGCGAATAGCAAACCATGCATTTACATAATGCCTGTTCGCCGTTTCCCACTTGCCTTCCACCATGCCCAAACCGAAAATTTGTGCCACGATCGCATGCTGCTACCCCAGCACTTCGGCAAGCTCGGCCGCGTCGGCGGTCAGGAAGCCTTCGGTGAACGTCGCCAAGTCGAAGTAGAAGCCGTCTTCGGCAGCCTTGCGCACGTCGGCCGTGAAACGGTCGATCCAGTTCAGCAGGTGGTCGCTCAGGAACTCCCTCTGGGCGCGCAGCTGGCGCTCGGCCCCCGCCTCGTCTCCCGCGCGCAGCGCCTCCACGGCGCGCCCGCACAGAAGCGCCATGAAGGCCAGCTCCACGGCCAGGTGGTCCTCCGGCTCCTTGAAGCCGGGGTTCTTCGCGAAGCCCGCGCCGCGGTACACGTGCAGCACCTCCGCGTAGGCCTCCTGCATCATGAGGCCGCCCTCGCTCGTATACACCGACTCGTACGGGAAGGCCTTCTGAGCGGTGCGCGGGCCCATGCCGAAGAACGCGCGGTCGAAGACGACCGCCAGCTGCTCGAGCGCATCCTCGTCGCAGTCGGCGAGGTCGGCCTGGAGCGCGGCGAACCCGGCGGCCAGGCCGGCGTCGTCGGAGGCCAGCGCGGCCTCCCCCGCCAGCGCCTCGGCGAACGCGGCGTCGATCTCGGTCTCGTAGCAGCGCGACAGCAGCGCGTACACGCGGTCGCGGTTCTCGCAGAAGTCGATAAGGTTCTCAGCGAGCTCAGCAGGCATGGTTTCGATCATGATTACCCTCCTTGGGTTTTGATGTCTGATCTCGTCGGCCGTCCTTCGCACCTGAACGCTGCGGGGGGGGGTTGCAGCGTTCAGGCACGGGGGAAGGTGGATGAGGGGGACGCGCCGCACCAGGCCGCGCGCCCCCAACCGTATCAGTGGTAGATGAACTGCTCCACGCTGGTGCCCACGGCGTACATGATGATGCGGATCACCACAGCGCCGATGGCGGTGCAGGCGCACGCTCCGAACAGGTACATGGCCAGCTGCTTCGGCGCGACCGAACCGGTGCCGCCCGCTCCCTTCGTCGCCTGCACACAGGCCAGCACGGCCAGCGCAACCGGGACCACGATGCCGATCACCACGACGCCCGCCCAGAACATCACGGCCAAATCGCCCGAGATCAGACGATCGATGGAACGCGTCGGCGCCTGGTACGGAGCGATGGCGATCCACACCACGTACGCCACCGTGGTCACCGCCATGATGACGACGCCCGCCAGCGCCAGCTTCAGCGCGAAGCCGCCCTCTTCGGCGGCCTTGCCGCGCAGCAGCACAAGGCCGGCCATCAGCGTCATGCCCAAAGCCAGGCCGGCGCCCAAGAACATCAGGGGAAGCGCGATGCTATCCCACGCAGGACGAGCCGCGATCAGGTACGACGACCCCGCCACGAACGGCAGCACCAGGCCCACGATGCCTCCCAGCACGCCGAACACCTTCGACACGCCAGGGTAGTCCTTCTTCGCCAGCACCAGGTACACCAACGCGATGATGCCCATGATGGCGACGACGAACAGCTCCTTCGACAGCCCGGATCCCAGGTTGCCCAGCAAATGCGTCGCGCGCTCCGGGTGCCCCATGTGCAGCACCGACACGCAGCCGCCCACGGCCAGGCAGATGAGCGCGATCAGCGCGCCCGAGAACCGCACTTCGCGGAACTTGCCGCGCAGCTCGCCCACGGCCAGGAACACGAACGAGCCCGAGGTGACACCCAACAGCACGCTGAAAATCAGAAGTGGCCACTGGATTTC
The DNA here is from genome assembly GCF_009875595.1 of Eggerthella sp. BIOML-A1. Lineage (NCBI taxonomy): Bacteria > Bacillati > Actinomycetota > Coriobacteriia > Eggerthellales > Eggerthellaceae > Eggerthella > Eggerthella sp. BIOML-A1. Next base: position 43,209 of record NZ_WWRZ01000010.1, read on the forward strand.
CATGGTTACTCATCTCCCTTCCAGGCGCACTTGTCCATGGCGTAGTCCACGCCCGGATGGTTCCCCACGTCCTTCAGCTTGTACGTCTTCTTTGCGGCGCGCAGCTTCGACACATCGGACTGGGGGTCGTCCAGGTCGCCGAACTTGCGGGCCTGGCCCGGGCAGTGCTTCACGCACGCCGGCTTCTCGCCCTTGTCGATGAGGTGCGCGCACATCGTGCACTTTTCGATAACGCCCTTGTCCTTGCCGGTGTCGTACGCGCGCACGCCGTAGGGGCAGGCCATGACGCAGTACTGGCAGCCGATGCACTTGCTGTGATCCACCAGCACCACGCCGTCGTCGCGCTTGTAGCTGGCACCGGTGGGGCACACGCTGACGCATTCCGGGTTGTCGCAATGCTGGCACGACACGGGCAGGTAGTACATCTCCAGGTCGGGATAGGTTCCCGAAGAGCCCACCGTCAGCACCTTGTTGTAGAACGTGCCCAGCCCCACGTTGTTCTCCTGCTTGCACACGACGGCGCAGGAGTGGCAGCCGATGCAGCTGTCCAGGTCGATGTCGATAATGTTGCGGGTCATGTTACTTCGCACCCCCCTTCGTCACCTGCGTGACGCCGTTCTGCTGGTCGTCGGCGGCCAGCTGGTCGGCGGTCAGCGGCAGGAATATCTTGAGGTCTTCCGAGTTCATGCAGATGTTCTTCGGCGCGCCGTCGTCGGCCTTGTACACCTTGCACAGGCCGCCGTAGTTGTCGGTGCCCACCGCGGGATCGTACGGGCCGTTGTTCTCGAACAGCACGTTGCAGTTGCTGTCGAACGCGCCGTGCAGGTCGTCGGTGGCCTCGCGCTCGGGGAACCACCAGTCGTGCTCGACGTGGATCATGCCCGGCTTGATGGCCTCGGTGAGGTTCGCGCGCTGCTTGATGCGGTCGACGTACGTCTCGATGTACACCCAGTCGTCCTGCTCGATGCCGTGCTCGGCGGCGGTGGCGGGGTTGATGTCCATCGTCGGGAACATGTGCACCTCGCGCATCCACGGACTGTTGCGGTACTCGGTGTGGAAGAACGCGTGGCTGCGGCCGCCCGTGATCAGCGTGTACGGGTACTCGTCCAGCAGATCGGGGCGCGAGATCTTCGTGATGGGCGGCTCGATGTACATGGGCAGAGCGCCGTTTCCGTACAGCAGCAGGTCTTCGCTCCACAGCTCCATCTTGCCGTTGTCGGACTGCGGATGCGGCGGGATCACCTTGCCGTCCGGCGTTTGCGCGCCGGGGAAGCGGTAGACCGAGCCCATCTTGTTGCCGCGGTACATGGTGTTGAAGCCGGGGCGGAAGTCGCTCGTCTTGCGCATGAAGCCCGTCTCGTACTTCGGCGCGTTCTTCACGGTGGCCATCTCCACACCGGTCACGCTGATGCGCTCGCGGAACTCCTCGAAGCTCGCGCAGCTCAGATCGGGCGGAAGCGTCTCGGGGCCCTTCACCATGTAGTCGAAGAACTCGTACTTGTCCTTCCAGTACATATCCACATCCATGTACTTCGCGAACTCGAAGCAGATGTCCATGTCGTCGCGGCACTCGCCCAGCGGCTCGTGGAACGGCTGGCGGATAAGGTACGTGTGACTGGTCGGATAGCCGTGGCCGGAGTGCGCCCACTCGACGCGGTCCACTTCGTTGGGATGCGCGGCCGGCAGGATGATGTCGGCCAGCTCGCCCGACGGCGTCATGTACAGGTCCACGTTCACGAAGAAGTCCAGGTTCTTGAAGCCTTCGACGATCTCGTGGCCGCCCTCGATGGAGAGGATGGGCTCGGACGTCTGCTGCCAGTAACCGTAGATCTGGAACGGATCGCCCTTCGCCATGGCCTTCGTCGTGGCTGCGCCGAAGCCGCCCTGTTGGCCGTAGATGACCTGGCCACCGGAGTTCTGCTTCGTGGTCTTCAACTCGCCGGTGGCGTCGTCGGCCACGAGGATGTCCTGGTAGCCGGTGTTCTGGCACACGGAAAGCTTCTTGATGTTCATGGCCGTTTCCTTGCGGCGCTGCCCCATGCGGCCCTTCTGGTTCGGCACGACGTCGAACATGAAGGAGTCGTAGCCGGTGGCGGGCTCGCGGCCGATGTTCTGGCCGCCCTTCGAGTCGAAGTTGCCGGCCAGCGCCATCATGATGGTGAACGCCTGCGAGATGCCGGACGTGTTGATGGAGAACTCCACCTTCTGGCCGCGCGTGAAGCACGCGTGCGGGCTGGCGTCGATGTAGGCGTCGATGGCTTCCTTGATCTTGCCCTCGGGAAGCTCGCAGAACTCGGCGGCGCGCTGGATGGTCCACGGGGTGACGTGCTCCACCAGGATGTCCCAGCTGGTGCGGTACGTCTTGCCGTTGATCTCGTGGCTGCCGGACAGCGCGGGCTTCGCGTCGGCCACGATGTTGCCCTCGGCGTCGAGCCACTGGAAGGCCTTCGGGCCGCCCACGCCCTTCGCGTTCTGCCAGTCGCCGGACCAGAAGATCAGCTGGTCGCTGTTCTCGTCCCACGCGGCGTACAGCTCCTCGTTGCCGTCTTCCTTGAGGTACGACTCGCGCAGTTGGTAGCCCGTGCCGTTGCCGTCGGCGTCCTTCTCGTCGATGAAGAACGGGGCGTTCGTGTACATGCGCGCGAATTCGGTTGCGCACTTGTCAGAGTGGACGATCTCGTTGATGAAGGCCAGCACCAGCGCCATGTCGGAGCCGGGGCGGATGGGCAGCCAGATGTCGGCTTTGGAAGCCGTGCAGGTGAAGCGGGGGTCGACGCAGATGACCTTCGCGCCGCGCTCCTGCGCGCGCTTGACGGTGAGCCAGTCGTAGTAGCCGCGGCTGCGCTCCTGGCGGCACCAGATGAGGATGCAGTCGGTGTTGTTGCCGTCCCAGCCGGTGTACTGCGTCTCGTCGCCGTACAAACGCTGGCTGGAGAAGTACGAACCCACCCAGCACAGGTTGCCCACGCCGAACGTGGCCGTAGAGCCCAGCTCAAGCCACAGCTTGTTGATGGCCTGGAACTGCAGCATGTCGCGGCCCGTGCCGTACTGGTGCGCGATGGTGTGCCAACCGTGCTCCTCGCCGATCTTGGTGAAGCGGTCGCGCGCTTCCTCGTAGGCCTCTTCCCACGTGATGCGCTTCCACTGACCGGAACCCTTCTCGCCCACGCGCTTCTGCGGGTAGCGCACGCGCAGCGGGTTGTACAGCTCCTGCGGGATGGCGAAGCAGCGCCCGCACAGCGTGCCTTCGCTGAACAGGTCGGGGTTGCCCTCGATCTTCACGAGGCGCCCGTCCTTGACGTGCCCGAACAACGCGCAGCGGCCGTAGCACTGGCGGCACGCGCTCGGGATGATCTTCACGTCGTCGGACGAGGTGCTGGTGGCCGCTGCCTCGTCGGCCGCGGCGGCGGTGGCCGACGCGCCGAGCAGCAGCGTCGAAGCGGTCGCGACGGCCGAAGCCTTCACGAAGCCTCGGCGGCTCATCTTTAGTGACATCTCTCCTCCTTTTGCCTCACTCTGCATGGAGGGGTCGGAGATGCGGAGGGGTGCGCGCGTCGAAGAATCCCCCTTCAAAGCGCCCCGGACTGCAAGTTCCCCGTTCTCGTTCCCCTTTAATTGCAGTGCTAATTATATTACCTGATATTATTAGTGCAACGACTTTAAGCTATCTTTATAAAGAATAGTCGCGACCACGAGAGTTATACGTGGCGAACAGGTAAAAACGTACGCATGTTTCGCGTGAAACATGCTGCGAGAGGCGACAGGAGAGAAAGACGCACGCCGTTTTCTACCTGCTGCACCTGCCAAGAACCCTATGCACACCGAACCGGGACCGGGGGCGCTGCACGGGACGACGCCGATGCACACGATCCGGCCGTTTCTGCACAAAAAGCCGCGACGTGCGACGCCTGGAAGCCTCGAAAAGAGCTTTCCAACCGTCCTGCCGACGAAGCCTTCAATACTCCTCAGATCGCTACAATATCGATCAGGCGTTTTTCAAAGCAACCAAAACTGCGCGAAATACGGCAACCGACAAGGTGTCGCACGTCGCGGCTTTTTGTGCAGAAACGGCTCTGCGGCGTGCGAGATTGCTTGCGCTCAACCATCGCCGTCAGTCGCAGGCGTCAATGACGGCGTCAACGACATGCAGACGCGAGCAGCATCAGCAGAGGCAGCGCGAGTGCGGTCTTAGATACCGGCGGCGTGGTTTTTGGACGCGCGAGACGCAAAGAAGTTGACGGGTTCCGGTCAATTGTGATTAATTGAGCAGGTACTTTATAGTCCCTATCGCCGTTCAGCGTGGCCAGCGCAGCGTGCGGACCGCCCGCACGCCCCTCCCCACCTTCGCGCGGCATGCCAGAAGCAGGTCAAGCATGATCAACCAGCATAACAGCCTCATCGGATTCCTCGTGTACGACGCACAGCGCGCCATCGCCAAGTCGCTGGAAACCGCGCTCAAGCCCTACGAGATCACGCCGGGCCAATGGAACCTCATCAACCAGCTGGACAGCGCGGGCGAACTCTCGCAGAAGCAACTGGCGGAACGCACGCGCAAGGAGCAGGCCACCATCACCCGCTACCTCGACACGCTCGAGCGCAAGGGTCTCGTGGTGCGCAACCAGCACAAGTCCGACCGCCGCGCGCATGCGATCTCGGTGACGGAGAAGGCGCACGAGCTGGTCGTAACCGCCCAGCCGGTTACCGTCGAAGCTGCCGACCGCCTGATCGAGGGCATCGACCAGGCGGATCTCGACACGTTCGTCGCGGTGCTGGCGAAGCTCAAGGAGAACGCCGACAACTACTCCAACAACGGCTAGCGACGACCCGCGCGCCGCCGCGCAACCAAAAGCGCCGTGGCGAGCGCGCCTATCGCAACCGAGCCCAGCGCGCCCAGAACGGCGAGCGGAACAGCGTCGCCAGTGCGGGCGATCGACGATGCAGAGGACGTCTTGTCCGGGGCATTCGGAGTCGACGGTTGCGAGGTCGACGGAGTGCCCGGCGCGGCAGGGTCGACGGGTTTCGCCGGGTCGGTCGGGTCGGTGGGATCGTTGGGATCCACCGGGTCAACCGGGTCGGGCGGCACCGGAGCGTTCTCCATAGTGAGTTCGACCTGCTCCGGCTGGCCCACTTCCACTCCGAACTCAACCGGCGCCTCATCCAACACGTAGCCCTCGGGGGCGGCCGTCTCTACGAAGCGGTAGCTTCCCACCGGCAAACCATGCACCTCGATGATTCCCTCGTCGTTCGTGGCAAGCGCGTCGAAGCCGTCGACCACGGCCCACGTCCCGTCGGACAGATGCTGCTCCAACTTGAACACCGCTCCGGCAAGCACCGTCGTCGCATCGTCGGCATCCACCTTCGTGAGCAGCGCGCCGCCCAGCACAGGAGTCTTCACGTTCGTAGCCGTCACGGCTACCTCCAACCCGGGCGCGTCCTCGACCAGCGTGAACTCCACCGGCACCGTCCCCAGCTCGTAGCCCTCGGGAGCCGAAAGCTCCACGAAGCGGTACGCGCCCATCGGCAGATCGGCTACCTCGATCAGGCCGCCGGCGTCGGTGACAAGCGCATCGCGGTCCGGCACGATCTCCCAGGAATCGTCGGCGAGGCGCTGCTCCAGCTTGAACGTCGCGCCCGGCAGCACGGCATCGGGAGCCTCGGCGTCAACCTTCTTCAGCACCGCCTTCCCGAACACCGGGCTCTTGGTATTCGTAGCCGTCACGGCCACCTCCAACCCGGGCGCGTCCTTGGCCAGCGTGAACTCCACCGGCGCCGTCTCCAACTCGTAGCCCTCGGGAGCCGAAACCTCCACGAAGCGGTACGCCCCCATCGCGAGACGTTCCACCTCGATCAAGCCGCTGCCATCGGTGACAAGCGACTCGTATCCCGGCACTTCGACCCACGACCCGTCCGCCGCCTGCTCTTCCAGCTTGAACACGGCGCCCGGGAGCTTCACAGATTCGTCGTCCGCGTCCACCTTCGTCAGCACGACCTTGCCCAGCACGGGGGCCCTTCTGTTCTCGGCCGTAACGTTCGCGGTATGGTTCAGCGTGGTCGACGTGATGGCGAATTCCACCGACTCGCTCGTCATCTCATACCCGACGGGCGGCACCATCTCCACGAAACGGTACTGGCCCAACAGCAACCCCGTCACCGTGATCAGCCCGCTTCCATCCGTAGTCAGCTGCTCGGAACCCGCAACCGTCGCCCAGGTGTTGTCAGGCTGCATCTTCTCCAACCTGAACACGGCGCCCGGCAGCGTGGCGTCCGGATTGCCCGCGTCCACCTTCTTCAGAACGGCCTTGCCGTCCTTCACCTCCACGCCGCCCGAGATCACGGTGAAATGCGCGCTTCCGGGCGCCGCTTCCGACCCGCTGTCGCCGTAGGTAAGCGTGGCGTTGTTTTCGTACTGCCCGGTTTCGGACGCGTCGCTGCGCAGCTCTACGATGAACGACGTGAAGTCGCCCTTGTTCGGCCCCGACCCGCTGAAGTACTTCATGATGATGGCTTTCTGAGCAGGTGTGGCGCCCTTTTCCTCCAGCAGCCAGGAAAGCCCCGCCTCGCCCTGGCCATCCAGGATGTTCTTGATGTTGAGCGGGCTCGACCCATCGCCCGTGGGCACGTCACCGAACCCGATGCACACCACGCGGTTCTCCCACACGCCGATGGTGGGCACGGCGGCCATGCGCACGCTGCTCGCGAACTCGTCCTGCGTCATGCCGTCGGCCGCCGACTTGTCGGTCAGCGCGAACAGGTCGGTGATGGGAAAGGCCGCGTACTGCTCGGTCTGCGCCTCGCCCGCGTCGGTGGTGGCCACCACGGGCATGTACACCGTCACGCCGCCCGACGTGATGGCCTGGCCGCCCTGCAAGTCGTCGGTCAGCAACAGGTTGCGCTGCTGCGGCGACGGGTCGGAACCGCCCACGGCATAATTCGCGTACGCGTCCACGATATTGTCCAGGTTCACGCCGATGCTCCACACGATCTGGTTCTGGCCGGCTACCTGCGAGCCGTACTTCATCAGCGGCGTATCGGGCAGCGGGCCCGTCGTAGGCGGTTCGACGCCGATAGACGGAAGCGCTTGGCCGTTAACCGTGAACACGATATCGTTGCCTTGGCCCGTCACGTAGCCCTCAAGCGAGAAGAAGCCATTGTGCAGCGAGGGGAACTGCGCCCCATCGTCGGAAAGCGTGGTCACGATAGTGATGTCCTGACCGGGGATCATGCTGCCGTTCGCATCGCGGTTGCCGTTGACCACGTACGAGCCGATCACCTTCTGGGTCGTGGGATCGACGAGGTTCACCGGGCCGAAATCGCTGGCCAGGAAGTGATCATCCCCGTTGACGGTGAACGTGAACGTGTCGCCCGCATGCACGTCCGTCATATCGGGAATGCTCCAGTCGATATAGATGCGCACGTACGCGCCGCTGGTCAGCGTGGTGCCGGCGGGAATGTCCAACCAGCTGTCGCCCGATTTCTTCTGCAGCTTGACGCCGTCGACGGACACCTTGTCGGTCACGTCCATCGCCGCGCGCGGCGTAGGCGCGTCGTCGGACGGATCGGGCTGGGCTTCCTCGGCGAACGCCGGCGAGCGGAACGCCAGAAGACAGAGGGCGACCAGCCCTATCAGAACGAAGAACGCGCGCAAGCGACCCGCGCGCGAAACCGGACAGGTAGGAACAGTTGGCTGGGGAGCCATAGAAGACCTCCTCGTGTGAAAATGTTGCAATAGCAGCAACAGTAAGGAGACCGTCGCCGTCCGCAGCTGAGGCATGCGAACGGTGTTCCGCTCGTAGCGGCATCGACACCGTCCCGCAACAATCCCTTTAGCACGAAAAAGTCAAATAACGGGTTACCAACGGATGCATTCCTTGTTACAATCAGCTGCACAATTTCATAGCGTCACCCCGTTGATACGTCCTGGATCTTGCGAGACAGGGCGCGGAAGGGGCCTCTGGAGAATCCCGATCGTCGGATCGGGTGCCGAAGGGGCAAGGCGCATCGCCGCAAGCGCGATGCCGCTGAAACTCTCAGGCAAAAGGACAGAGCAAAGCTACCTAGCTTGTCGCGCGAGCATGATCCTATGCTTTCCTTCGCATCCTCCAGAACAGCCACGTCGTACACGGGTTTCGCAGAAGTTGCCCGAACGAAGTTGGTTGAAGGAGGATCGTGGTGGAAGGCTTTTTTAGTATGATCAACGATGGGCTCGTCGCTATAGACGACTTCATCTGGGGCGTGCCGCTTATGGTGCTGATCTTGTTCGGCGGCATTTTGCTCACCGTGCGCCTGCGGGGCGTGCAGTTCCGGCAGCTGCCGCGCGCGCTGCGCTATATGATCAAGAACGAAACCGGCGGCGAAGGCGAAGTCACCAGCTTCGGCGCGCTGTGCACGGCCCTGTCAGCCACCATCGGCACCGGCAACATCGTCGGCGTGGCCACGGCCATCGTCGCCGGCGGCCCCGGCGCGATGTTCTGGATGTGGCTGGCAGCGCTGTTCGGCATGGCGACGAAATTCTCCGAAGGCCTGCTTGCCGTGAAGTACCGCAGCGTCGACAAGAAGACCGGCCACGTGCTGGGCGGCCCGTTCTACTACATCGAGCGCGGCATGGGCATGAAGTGGCGCTGGCTGGCGAAGCTGTTCGCGTTCTTCGGCATGTGCGTGGGCCTGTTCGGCATCGGAACGTTCACGCAGGTCAACTCTATCTCCAGCGCCATCACCGGGTTCTTCGACCCCGAGAAGAACGCCACGGTGAGCATCCTTGGCATGGACTACTCCATCTTCACCGTCATCGGCTCCATCGTGCTGGCCGTGCTGGTGGGCCTTGTGGTCATCGGCGGCTTGAAGCGCATCGCGAAGGTGTCCGAGCGCGTGATCCCCGCGATGGTGGTTCTGTACGTGGGTCTCTCGGTGCTGCTCATCGTCACGAACCTCGACAAGATCCCCGGCGCGTTCGTCACCATCTTCGAAAGCGCGTTCGGCCTGCAGGCGGCTGCGGGCGGCATGCTGGGCGCCATCATCATCGCCATGCAGAAGGGCATCGCGCGCGGCATCTTCTCGAACGAGGCCGGCCTGGGCTCCGCGCCCATCGCCGCTGCCGCCGCTCAGACGAAGGAGCCGGTGCGCCAGGGTCTCGTGTCCATGACCGGCACGTTCCTTGACACCATCGTGGTGTGCTCGATGACCGGCCTGGCGCTGGTCATGACGGGCGCGTACCAGATCCCCGGACTCGAAGGCGCGGCCGTCACCACCGCCGCGTTCCAGGCAGGACTACCCTTCATCCCCGGCGAAGTGGTATCATTCGTGCTGATGGCATGTCTGGTGCTGTTCGGCTTCACCACTATCCTGGGCTGGGACTACTACGGCGAGCGCTGCCTTGAGTACTTCAGCAACGGCTCGATGAAAGCCGTGAAGACGTACCGCTGGCTGTACATCGCCGCCGTGTTCATCGGCCCCTACATGACCGTGGCCGCCGTGTGGACCATCGCCGACATCTTCAACGGCCTGATGGCGCTGCCGAACATGATCGCCCTCATCGCGCTGTCCGACGTGGTGGTGAAGGAGACGAAGGACTACTTCGCCCGCCTGGCCGCTGCCGGCAACGAAGACGAGATGGCGCCGCACCTGCCCGGCGACAACTGGGACATCCCGCCCATCGACCCGCTGGACGACCGCCTGGGCGCGGCCAACTAACCTACTCCGCGCGTCAAGCGCGCAACAGCAGAGAACGGCTCCTCGGCAAACCCTCGCCGAGGAGCCGTTCTTGCATGCGCAACCGGTTCCGCCCCTATCCTGCTTGCCGTTCTTCGTCCTCCCAAGCGGACGAAGAAGACCGGCGACCCTTGCGCACAGGCTTCTCCACATCGTTGAGCAGTTCGAACAGCTCGCTTTTGCTGTGGATGTTGAACTTGCGGTAAATATGGTTGATGTGCGCCTTCACCGTGCCCTGCGACACGTACAGAACCTCTTCGATCTCGGCCACCGTGTCGCCCTGGGCGATAAGCTGCAGCACCTCTTCCTCCCGCGGGCTGAGATTGTACGCGCGCGACAGGTCGGACACGCGAATGGCCATCCGCCCCTCAGCCGATGCGCTGCCCATCGGGTCGTCCTTCAGCACCACGCCCCATTTCGCCGACAGCCCGCGCTCGGTGAAGAAGATCACGACGAACGTCAGCACCACGGCAACTGCCACGCCGCCGTACAGGATAGACGTGGCCTCCTCGCCCAGGTTCGCCGACGCGCCGGCGAACGCGAGCCACCCTACCAGCTCGACCACGTAGCGGATGCCTCGCTCGATGCCGTTGATCCATACCGCGTTCACGCCGAACCGGTACGTGATGTTGCTCATGACGATCATGATGTACATGGAAAGCATGGTGTAGCCCGCGTCGTAGCACAGCGCCATGATTTGCGCGTTCGACCCGAAGGTGGGCATAACGAACAGGAATCCGACGATGAACAGCGGAAAAGCCAGCTGGTAGATGGTGTCGAAGTTGAACCAGCGCGATGCGGACAGCACGCCGAAAAACACGAGCGCCGTGACGAACATCGCGCCCAGCACGTTGCCCGGCACCAGCAGCTGCGTCGGCAGGGCCCCGAAGCCGCCCGCGAACGTGCATACCGCCATCAGCAGGATAGGCTTCCACGGGATGGTCTTCGGGTCGCCTTCTTTCATGGCAGGAGGCAGATCACGCTCCGGCAGACGCGTCATGCTCGAACGCACGCACGCCAGGCACACGATGGGCAACACGATGGAGAAAAACGCGAGATACGGCACCGACATGCCCATGAACAGCCACTTCACCACTTCGCCCACGAAGATGGCCATGGCGTGGTACAGCGCCACCCGCATGGGGTTGAGCGAGCCGTAGAACTCGGCCCACATGAGGATGAGCGACCCCAGGCCACCGCCCGCCGCAAGCAGCCCCGCAACCTTCAACGCCGGGGACGGTACCGCGAAGCATGCCAACACGATGAGGGCCGATCCGCCCACCATGCACGCGCCCGTGGCCAGCACCGCTTTGCGGTTCGCCCACAGCGGCGTCACACGGCGCGCCGCGAAGGCCAACGCCAACGAGACGATACCGATCGCCCCTTCGAACAAAAAGTAATCGAACACCGATATGGTTGGAAACGCATCGTAGCGAAAGAACGTTGCAAGCCAAGCGCGGTAGAACCCCACGCCGAAAAACACGAAGGGAATAGCCGCCACCCGAAGCAGCACGGCTTTCCATCGATCGACGAACCCTTGTTGCGCCTTCTCGGTCACGCTTCTCCCCTCAATCGCCCTCCCATAATACCCAAGAAAGTCCAGCTTGCAAGAGGGTTATACCGCGGGTTATGCATTTAACCCCGACGGACAATTGTCGCTCGACCGCAGAACGATAGTCTGGGAACAGCGCTTGATCAGGGAGTAAGCGCCTGGGATACCCGACGTCGGTGCGCGACGTCGGCAACGTAAGGGAGGAAGCATCATGGAACGTTTTTCTCGTAGGCAGTTCATCACCGGCGGCGCCGTGGCCGCTTTGGGCGGCACGCTCGCATTGGCGGGATGCGCGCCCAGCGGCTCGTCGAATGCAAAAGGCTCGAACGGCGCAGGATCGGGCAGCTCCGCCGGCATCGGATCGGGCATGGGCAAGCACGGGCAGTTCGACGTGGAGGTCATGGTCACCGACGGCAACCTGGACCGCATCACCGTCCTCAACTCGCGCGAGACGCCGGGCATGGGCGACGTGGCCATGGAAGAGCTCACGCAGTTGATCGTGGACAACCAGACGCTGAACGTGGACACCGTGTCGGGAGCCACGCTTTCCAGCATGGCATTCATCGGCGCCGTAAGCGACGCGCTCGACCAGGCCGGCCAGAAGTCGAGCGATTGGAGGAAGCGCGACAAGGCAACGCCCGCGCAGACCGAGCTTCCCGCATCGGCCGATGTCGTGGTGGTGGGCGGCGGCGGTGCCGGCTTCGCGGCGGCCATCACGGCGGCGAACGCAGGCAAGAGCGTCGTGCTGCTGGAGAAGATGGGAGTGTTCGGCGGCGACACCGCGCTGTCAGGCGGCGAGATGGCCGCGCCGGGCAACTGGATCCAGGTGCAGGAAGGCATCGCCGACAGCCCCGACGCGCTGGCGAAGGACATGCTGGAAGGCGGCGACAACGCAGGCGATCCTGCCCTCGTGCAGATCATCGCGGAAGGCGCGCTGGACAGCTCGCAGTGGCTCACCTTCGAAGGCGGCATCTCGTGGAAGCACGACCTCATGCAGTTCGGCGGCCACAACACGAAGCGCTCCATCATCCCCATCACGCACAGCGGCAGCGAGATGACCACGAAGCTGACGAAGCGCGCCGGAGAGATCGACACGTTGACGCTGGCAAAGAACTCCCCCGCCGTCGAATTGGTGAAAAGCGGCGACGCCATCACCGGCGTGAAGGTGAAGAACACGGTGACCGGCAAGGAGTCCACCATCGCGTGCAAGGCCGTGGTGCTGGCAAGCGGCGGCTTCGGCTCGAACATCGACATGCGCGTGAAGTACAACCCGGCCATGGACGACTCCATCCTGTCCACCGACTCGGTGGGAGCCACGGGCGACGGCATCACCATGGGCGAGGCTGCGGGCGCGAACCTCATCGACATGCAGTACATCCAGACGTACCCCGTGTGCGACCCCGAAACCGGTTCGCTCTTGTACGTGGGAGACGTGCGCCTCGAAAGCCGTGCCATCATGGTGAACAAGGAAGGCGATCGCTTCGTCGAGGAGCTGGACCGTCGCGACGTGCTGTCCAACGCCATCGTCGAGCAGACCGACGGCAAGGCGTACATGCTGTTCAACCAGGCGAACGCCGACGAGACCGGTTTGCTGGTCACGCACGAGGACGAGTACGAGAACCTTGAGGCGCGCAAGGTCATCGTAAAGGGCGACACGCTTGAAGCCGTGTGCGAGCCTTTCGGCGTGGACGCCGCCGAACTGGCGAAGACCGTGGAGAAGTGGAACCAGTACTGCAAGGACGGCAACGACCCCGACTTCAACTTCCGCGGCGACTTCAACGCCATCGAGGGCGGTCCCTACTACCTGATGGCCTACAAGCCGGCCGTGCACTACACCATGGGCGGTCTGCATATCAACACCGACGCGCAGGTCCTCGACGACGCCGACGCCCCCATTCCCGGCCTGTACGCCGCCGGCGAGGTGGCCGGCCACAAGATGGGCACGAACCGCCTGGGCTCCTGCTCGATGTCCGACATCTACACGTTCGGACGCATCGCCGGCAAGAACGCCGCAGCGTTCTCGGCATAGCGTACCAACCCCTGCGACCTTGCGCATCGCGCTCGGGTCCTTCCCTCCCTGGCCGCGCCCTCTCTCCGGGCGCGGCCTTTTTTCAGGTACAATATCCTCAACGAAATCGCGTCGAGTTCGCAGGAACACGGAAGGGGCCAGCATGGACCAGCATCTCGTTTTCGCCATCAGCAGGGAGTATGGAAGCGGCGGCCGCGAGATCGGCGAGCGCCTTGCCAGCGAGCTGGGCATCGCGTACTACGATAAGCTCCTGCTCAAGCGCATCGCGGAGGAGAGCGGCCTCAGCGGCGACATGGTGGAAGACTTCGACGAAAAGCCCATGCGGCCGCTGCTGCTGAACCCCAACAGCTTCTTCTGCGGCACCGACATCGAGCACCCGGTAGCCTCGCGCATCTACAAAACCGAGGTGGACATCCTCAGGTCCATCGCCAACGAGGGGCCGTGCGTCATCGTCGGGCGCTGCGCCGACTACGTATTGGAAGGCCACCCGGGTCTGGTCAGCTTGTTCGTCAGCGCGCCCATGGAAGCGCGCGTCGCGCGCGTCATGCGGCGCAACAACCTGTCCGAGTGCGACGCACGCAGCCGCATCGCACGCGTGGACAAGAACCGCGCCAGCTACTATCGCTACTTCACCGACGAGAACTGGGGGCAAGCGCGCAACTACGACTTGTGCATCAACTCCGGCAACCTGGACGCGCTGGGAGCGGTCTCCGTGATCAAAACGTTCGTGGAAGCGCGGCAGAGCTAGCGCACCAGAGCGCGTCCCGAATCGCTGCATCCGCAGAGCACAGCGCAGAAGCGGCGTGGAGCACAAGCTGCAACGACGAAAGCGGCCCCGTCACCGGGGCCGCTTCTTTACGCTGCTTGCTCGAGCGAGGCCAGGATGCGGGCCAATTCTTCGGGCGAGCCGAAGGGACGCTCTTCCTTCGTCTCCACGATGAACACCTCTCCCGTCCACGTTTTCTGCTGGATCTGCGGCTTCGCCGCTCCGGCAGACGCCTGCTCAGAGTCTACGACCGTATCGGAACCCTGCTTCTCCTCGGCCTCGAACTGCTTCGTGCGTACGAAATACTTCACGACGAAGCGATCCTTATCGGGAAAATCCGCACGCGAGAAATCGTACTTCAAGCTCTGCAGGATTCCCGCGATCACCTCGGACACCGGCTGAGAGCCTTCGATAGTCGCCAAGCCCTGCTCGCTGTTGAACGTGGCACAGTCGCCCACGTACACGGTGCGAACCCGCTGACGACGCGTGCGCTCCATCTTCACGATGACGGCGATGGCCACCACGATGACCAGCCACCACACGATGGACAAAACCAGATCGAGCGGCTCGTCCACCCGGTTGAGCCCCAGGAAGTACCAGAGCCACAGGAAGAACGCTGAGGCCAAGGCCAGCAGGACGAATACTATCACGTTGCTTTTCTTCATGATGAAACCCCTATTCGCCCAATCCGGCAGCCAACGTCGCACCCGCAGGAGCGCCCTTCGGCGCTATCGGCGCCGAAGCGTCGTCGCCGATCGAGGGAGCGCCGGGAGCGGGGTCGCCGCCCCCGGTCAATCCGTCTTCGTACTTCTTCAGCTTGCGCGAGAACAACCCGCGACGCAGCGCCACGCAAGCTCCGTACAAGGCCGTCACGATGATGCCGAGGATGATGTACCAATGCACCCAGCAGGACGCATGGTCATGGCTCGCAAGCGGCGTATCGTTGTCGCCGATCTCGGTTTCGCGAGGCTCAGCCAGCGGCGTCTCGTTGTCGCCGATGACCGCCTCGGCCGCACCCTGCAGCGCATCGACGATCGGCGTGACGACGGGCGCTATCGGGCTGTCCGGCGGAACGGTGCCCGGCGTGGGCAGCGGCGTCGGAGTCGGCGAGGTCGGAGGTGTCGGCGGGGTCGGCGGCGTCACGGGAGCAGCTGTGATGGTGAAGGTGCCGTTGAGCACGGCGACCCTGTAGTTCCCGTTCTGCGTGTAGAGCGCCGTCAGGGCGCCAACATACACGCCTGCGGCTTCCTCGCCACCAGGACGCACGTAGTTGATATCGCCCAGATCCCCCTCGGCCACAAGGCCTTCGACCGTGCCGCTGAAGGCAGGATCGTCAGCGCCGGCAACCTTGGAAGCATCGGCAACAGCGATGGTCACGGGAGCAGGGTTGATGACAACAGTGGCACTTACGGGCGCGCTTTCCTCATAACCATCATGCGTCGCCTTTACATACACCGTATATGTACCGGCATTTGTGAACTCGGGATTGGCATCCGACCACGTGGAACCGTCGACAGAGTATAGCAACGCGGAGCCGTCGACGCTGGCCTCGGCGACAACCGAGACAGGCTGCCCGTCGTAGGTCTTGGTCAAACCTGTCGCGTCAATGGTAACGACGTTTCCACCGGCAGGCACGATAGAGAAGTTGCCCGGCTCGACGGTGTAGGTGTAGTTGCCGTTCAGGTTGCCGACCGTCGCAGTCAGCACATCGCTGTAATTGCCAACCTCTTCATCGATGTTCGTACGACTGTAAGCTATGTCGCCCAGCAAATCATCGCCAAACAGGCCCTCGACCGCTCCCGTAAAGCCCGGATCGGCCTCGCCGTAAGCCTTCGAAGAATCGTTCACCCTGATAACGGCAGGTGCAGGGGTGATGTTATACGCACGCTCCACCGTACCCATGTAGTTGCCGATGCCCGTGATGGTAACGGTCACAACGCCAACGTTCCTGACGTCCTGGCTGTAGGAAACCGTGTAATCGGTACCCGTAACAAGCTTATGGTTGTTCCTATCGAACACCGAAGGGATCCACCTCTGTTCTTGTCCGTTGTACTGCACGTCGTACGGATTGTTGATCTGGATGCCCGTATAGCTCGGATCATCCGGATCGATGGAGGCGGAAGTAACGGTCAGCTTGCCAACCGTATAGACAACGTTGTAGTTAGCGGCAATAAACCCTTCGCCAGGTTCGACAACAATGGTGTTATCGATCGGACCACCGATATCGGTGATAGAACCTGTTGCCCGAACGCTCGCCTCAGTACCGACGAAACCGTCTCCGCCCACTGTCACATCGGGAAGTTCCAGTGCCGTTCCGTCGTAAATCTTGGTGGCGCTTCCAGACGCGAGCGTAACTTCGCGCGGCAGGATCTCGAGCTCGCCGTCCTCGGTGTGGACCGCGAACTCGCTGGTCACGTCGTTGCCGGCGGGGTCTTTGACCTTGAAGTCGCCGGAGACGTTGTTGGTGTAGACGCCCGCGGCGACCTCGGCCGGGTCCTGGGTCTCGTAGCCGGAGACCGCGTACTCGACGTCGTCGATGACGAAGCGGTCGGTCACGACGCCCTTGGCGGACTTCTCGGTGCCGTCGTAGACGTTGCCGGTCGAGGAGTTGGCCTTGAGGGTCACCTCGTACTTGGCGTCGCGGTTGGTCACCTTGAGGCTGCCGTCGGCGGTGGCGACGTCGTAGTTGTTGGCCACGTCGACGTCGCCGTCCTTGACGGCCACGGACTCGACCGTGGCGGGCGAGGCGCCCGGGGCGGTCTGGCTGCCGGAGAGCGCCACGTCGGCCTCGTGGCCCTCGACCAGGCCCTCGCCGCCGATGTCGTAGCCGGTGTCGGCGGCGGTCAGCGGCTTGCCGTCGTACTGCTTCTCGCCGCCCTTGGCGGTCACGGTGATGGGGCGCGGCAGGATCTCGAGCGCGCCGATAGTCTCCTCATCAATGAAGTAATTCGACTCTTTAGCCGAGCCACTCCAATCGATTCGATATGCATTATCGGAAACTCCGGCATCGGTACGACTTCCGGCAACAATAAGGGTGGCGGTCTCATCATTGACCAAACCCGAAAGCTCAGCGCCTTCTGTAGCAATCAGCGGAGCGCCATCATAGAGCTTAGAATCATTGGGCGTAACAATCGAAATCGGGGCTTTTTCTACAATCAAAGTAGGCTCGCTAGCTTCAACCACTTCGAATTGATTTGTAACGTCGGAGCCAGACGATTTCTCAACAATGCGCATCCCAGAATAGTCTATGGTGCCCTTATACGTCCCCACGTCGGTGCCCTGTGCAAGCGCTTGTACGCCAAAAACCGTATAACTACCCATGTCAAGTCCGGAAACAGTAAACCCAGTATGGCTCTGTTTCGTTCCACTGTAGGTTTTCTTCACTTCATCGCCGAGAAGCTTGATGGGGATGACGCCCTGCCATTGCGCGACAAGCGTAACGTCGCGATCCGGCATAGTCATGCCGGAAACACCGGCAGAATAAACATCTCCCGTATCTTTATCTTTCCATCCCGTAAAGACATACCCATCTCGCGAGGGATTCGAAATGAAGGAGACACGGGCGCCTACTTGCTGAACGGCCGTTTTGTCCTGGATAGTACCATCCGAAAAAGCGCCACCGTTGGCTTGGTACGTCAATGTCTTCGTGTTGGCGATATAACGCGCATAGAACGAGGCTGACGATGACGGGGAAACGCTGTCAGGAGCTTTAGTGGTATAGCTTTGATCGAGATACCAGCCGTCGAAGACATAGCTGGCTCCATTATGGTTGACACGAGAATTGTACGTATACCCATCGGTCTCAAAAGAGGGGGCATCCGTATTAACTGTGCTATTGAGCCCGAACGCAACATTTTTGTCATGAGAGGTGGAGTTGGTGACCACACTTCCATCAGGTTTTTGCGTGAGGTATGTCACGCCGATGGTCGTATCCTTATTGATGCTCAACGCACCGTCGGTATGCATCGACTTGCCATAATCAAAGGTGTTATACCGGTAATCGACCGACGAACCCGCAACGCTCAGCGTAGTCCAGTCTATGGTATACGTCCAATCAGGAGAGTAATCTGCGTAAGCTGCCCTGATACCATTTCGGATGGCCTCGTCGGAAGGAGTGGAGACGATATAATCAGCAATGCTGAAATTTGACCCGTCATACCAGCGGTCGCCACTATTAAACCCATCGGGAACGATCATGGTTCCTTCACCGGCATACATATAGTCCTTGGCAACCGTGCTGGTGTTCGAACGCCCCTCAAGAACGAAATAGAAATAGGCTTGAGAAGTGAATACAGCGTAGTACGACACATCTTCGGTTACGGCAGGCAGCTCGCCCTCAGTCAAATAATTTTTCGAGTTGGGAGCTGTGGCCCAACCAACAAACTGCTTGTACTGCCAATCGCCTGCACGATTAGGAGTCCCTCCATAGCTGGGCACCTCCCCGTCTCGCACCTTCGTGCTTTTGGAAACATCGCCATTGACGTACCACGATACCGTGTGCTTGACGACCGACGGAACGACGTGCACTTTGGCGGTGTCGGTATACGTTCGATTGCCCACCTTGTAGCTATAGGTAATCGTGGCAACACCCGGACTCACACCGACGATGTCTGCGCGATTCTCCTTTGAGAAAGCGACTTTCGCCACCGATGCGTCAGAGCTAGTCCAAGAGTATCCTTTCGAGTTCCACTTCCGCTCTCCAAGAGCCTTAATCGTTTCCCCTACCTCTATTGAAGAAGAATCCAACTTGATGCCTGTACTGGCATAATTGCTTCCCGTGGCCACATAAATAGTAAAGTGATCCACGTCGAAGCTTTGGACGGCGGGGTCGGCTTGGCGGGCGCCGATGGTCTCGACTTGAGACGCATCGTCGGACACGCGGTACACGCCCACCTCTTCGCCCTCGACGTTCGCGTCGAAGAAGCAGACGTTCAGAGCGCCATTGGGCTGGATCTCGTTGCCGTCTTTGTCGAGCAGCGTCACATCAATGGCGATCGCATCCTCGAGCACCTTGCCCTGGCTCTCCACTCTCTCGGCCACGGCGTCCACAACGTCCTGACGCTCGATCCGCGTCGCCTGCACGGTCGCACCTTCGGGCAGCACGCCTTCGGCGGCGGTTACCTTCACCAGCACGTTGCCGGCTTGGGCATAGCCCTCGAACGCCGGGTTGCTCACGTCGGCTTCGACCTCGACGACGTCTTCGTCGGCAACGGGGGCTTCAGGCTCATCGGTCTCGGGCTCTTCCGATTTCGGCTCTTCGGGTTCGCCCTTTTCGTCCGCCTCGCCCGGCTCGATCTTGGTATCGCTGGTGATAGGCGTGGTTTCAACTTCGGGCTCATCGGAGACAACCGCAGCGGCGACAACGGACACGACCAAGGTGCTGTCGACATACTCGGCCGCGATGCTAGACACGCCGTCCTGGGTGGTGACGGGCACGTCGGCGTTCGCGGCGTTCTTCGCGGTGATGGCTCCCAGCTCGAAGCCGGTGTCGGCGCTTGCTGTAAACCTCAGCTCTTTGTGCAGTTCGGTGGTCAGCATCGTGCCGGAGAGCAGCTGATCCTTCACGGACACGAACGCGTTCTGAGTTTCGAACGTTACCACGGCTTCGTCGACCGTCGTCGAAACAAGAGGCTGGGAAGGCGTCGTCTTGGACGCATCGGCATCCTTGGCCGCAGCGCTCTCGCCATGCTGCACGGCCTCGCCGACCGCTTCCTTGTCGGACTCGCCGACCACCTGATCGGTGGGAACGGACTCGGTTTTCGAACCGTCCTTCTGACCTTCGTTGCCTGCGAACGCCAGGATGTTCGTCATCGACATGACCAACACCACAGACATGAGGACGGCAAGGAACTTGCCTTCGAACGTGTTTTTAAGATCTAGCATTTTCTCCAACATACCTATCACCCAGACTTTTGCCAGCTACGGAAGGATCGGCTGTTCGTCGCGAACCGCTTCGCAGTCCCGATCCAAGCACGTAGACGCACTGCGCTTGTCGATGAGCTCATACGTTGTCGAATATGCTGAAAACTCGTCTATCTTATGGTAGGTGACAGACCCGACATACCACGTTCTGTAATACAGAACAAGGGTATAGCCTATAACCCAATCTATATTCTACCACGTTGCGCCCCTAAATGCTCTTGAAGCGACCGCATTAAAACACCAATTGGGCAACGCGTTAACCAAATCCGCATTTTATCTGGCCATTTAAGAAACAAGCATCTGCATCTAACGTAGCGGGAATCGCTTTTTCGTGCCAAAATCAACAGTATCCGGTATGTGCGCAAGGAGGGGTATAATGCCCTCCGAGACAATGAATCGTAGAGAGGGCGCATGCACCTGCTCGGCATCACAGCCGCTGGACGGAAACAACGCGACGGAGCTTGCACGCCGCAACATCGGCGCGCCCGCGCGCTGCGTGCGATTGTCCGCAGCGCGTGCGCAGCTGTTCTGGCGACGACGCTCGTCGCGCTGGGAGGATGCAGCGAAAACGGCGCGGTCGGCAAAACCGTGAACCCCTCAGGCAGCCAGAGCCAGACGAGCGGCCCGGCCTACGAGCGGCCGGAGCTTGCGCTCTCCCCGTTCGACCAAGCGGCGGCCGGCGGCGAAAACGGCGTGAGCATCGACGCTTCGAACCTGGCGAAAGGTTACGTGGCCGTCTCGGCAACTGCATCAACCCGGCTCAAATTTCAAATTTCGTTTGAAGGTTCGGAAACGCAGTATTATTTCGATCTGCCCAGCGACGGCACGCCCATCTCGTGCCCTCTCGTTCAAGGCAGCGGCGCGTACACGTTCACCGTCTGGGAAAACACTACCGGACAACGGTATTCGGAGCTGTACTCGCTCGCCGACCAGCCTGTGACGCTGGCTGACGAATTCCAACCGTTCATCCGACCGAGCGTCTACTGCGACTACGACGCATCCAGCAAAAGCACGCAGCTGGCGAACGACCTGTCCGCCGACGCCCAGAACGAGGGCGACGTGGTGCGCGGGATCTACGACTGGATCGTTGAAAATATCGCATACGACGAGGACAAAGCCGCTCGGCTTGCCGATGCGACGGGCTACCTTCCCAACCCCGATTCGTGCATCGCCGACGGCGCGGGCATCTGCTTCGACTACGCATCGTTGGCGGCCGCCATGCTGCGCAGCCAAGGGATCCCCTGCAAGATAATCACCGGGTACGTATCGCCCGATAATATATACCACGCTTGGAACATGGTGTATATTGACGGCACATGGGTCGATGCCCATATCGATATCAAGCAGAACACGTGGACGCGTATCGATACGACGTTCGCGGCCGGAAGCGGGTCGAGCTACGTGGGAGACGGAATCGCGTACACCGACCTCTACACGTACTGATTATGACGATACACGTAGCAGCACGAGACAAAAGGAGCGCGTAGGACATGGCCACGAAGATGCTTGAGAGCAGCGCTGTTTCCGCCTTCTGCGAAAGCGCCGCCGTCATGCACTCCGCCGGCATCCAGATGGACGAAGCCGTCTTTCTGCTGGGCGAGAACATGGAAGACGCCGCGTTCAAACGCGCGTGCGACGACGTATACAAAGAACTCATCGTCGGCAAGCCCCTGGCGCTCGCTATGGACGATTCAGGATGCCTCCCCTCCCACGTCGTCGACATGGTGGGCGCAGGCGAGCACGCGGGCCGCTTAGAGAACGTGCTGTGGAGCTTGGCGAGATACTACGACGAGGAAGATCGCCTGTACGCCAAGATAAAGAACGCGATCGCCTACCCGGCTGCGCTGCTGTGCGTCATGTCGGCAATCCTGCTGTTCACCGTCATCGTGATTCTACCCGTGTTCGTGGATGTGTACCATGGCCTCACCGGCAACTTGACGGCCGGCTCCTTCGGATACGTGAACGCTTCCATCATCATAGGCTGGATCGCTCTGGGCGTTACGCTGCTGTGCACCGTGCTCGTAGTGCTGGGCGTGCTGGCCGGCCGCTCGGCGGCAGGGCGCCAGCGCTTGCTGCGCCTGTTCGAAAAGGCGCCCCTCACGCGCGGACCTATGCGCCAGATGGCCGTTAGTCGGTTCACCGCGGCGCTCGCCACGTTCGTAGCTGCCGGCGTGGACACCGATACCGCTATGGAGAAGGCCGTGGCCATGGTGGACCATGGGAACTTGAAATCCCAGCTGGAAGCGGTGCGGATGCAGATGACGGATCCCGCCCAGGCCAAGAGCCTCGCGCAAGCCATCTTCGACAACAACGTCTTCGAGCCCATCTACGCCCGCATGCTGGTCGTGGGCACGCGCTCTGGCAGCTTGGAAACCGTGCTGGCAAGCCTGTCTGACACGTTCTTCGACGACTCTATCGTGCGCCTCGACGGTCTTATCGACAGCGTCGAGCCCACGCTGGCCGCGTTCCTCACCGTGGGCGTGGGGGCTACGCTCATCGCGGTCATGCTCCCGCTCATCGGCATCATGGGATCGATCGGCTAGTCCCATGTACCACGAGCTGACCAAACAGGAAATCAGGAGGCGCACCCGTAAGCGCATGGCCGGATTGCTCGCCATCGTGCTGGTCGTCATGCTCGTCTGGCTTTCCTCGAACGCCATCGGAGCATCGCTGCGCGAGCAAGGCGAGCTGTCGGTGCGCAACGCCATCTTGAACAGCGCGAAGCAGTGCTGCGCCATCGAGGGCGCATACCCCTCGTCGCTCGCCTATCTCGAGGAGAACTACGGGTTGGTCGTGAATCGCTCCGACTACGCGATCACGTACGAGGTGTTCGCCGACAACGTCATGCCGAACGTCGTGGTGTTGGCGAAATGAGGGGCGATATGGTGCAAACGCTGATCCAGGCGACAGGGTCCAACCGCAGCTCCGAAGCCCGCGATGGAAAGGCGCGCGGACGGGCGTTCATCACGCTGCTGTTCGCCGTCATCGCGCTGTTCCTGCTGCTGGCGCTTCTGGTGGGCACGAGCGCCTACCGCGCAGCGAACGATGTGCGCTCTTCCTCTGACAATACCCGACTGGGGCTGTCGTTGATCGCGAACTCCATCCGAGCCACCGACGGGACCGACGCCGTAGGCGTGGCCGACGGTCCCGAAGGGCTGGCGCTCGTGCTGACCGAACACCTGGGCAACGGCGACTACGAGACGCGTTTGTACGCCTACCAGGGGGCAATCGTGGAAGAGTACACGCGCGCCGGAACGGCGTTCACGCCCGAGAAGGCTCGGGAGATCGTGAGGTCTTCCACCTTCGACTTCACCTACACCGACGGCCTGCTGACCGTGCACACCGACCAAGGCTCCACCTCGGTTGCCCTGCGCAGCGTAAGAGGAGGTGCCTGATGGGCATCGACCTTTCCCGCCTGCGCCGCGGCAACGATCACGACCGTCGACCCTGGCACGGCGCGGCTTTCATCGTGGAGGCGCTTGTGCTCCTGGTGTTTCTCATTGCGTCGCTTGCCGTGATCATGCAGGTGATCGCCGGAGCGCACGAACGAAGCATCGAAGCCGACCGCCTGTCGAACGCCATCATCCTCGCATCGAACGACGCCGAAGCGTTCGCGGCCGATCCGACCAGCGGCAACACGGGAGGAGAGTACGTCCTCGTCGACGGCCAGCTGGTACAACCCGAGGGGCCGATCGACGTCCTCGACAAGAGCGTGTACGACTTGACGCGCATCGTGGAAGCCCAGAGCCAACCGGGTGGCACGCTTTACACCGCCCACATCTACGTATCTTGCGGCGGAGAAGCAACCTACCAGATAGACACGGCTCGCTACGTGTCGAACGAGGGGGTGCAGCGATGAACAGCACCAACGGCAGCGTTCGTATCGGCCCCATCAGCCTGTTCACGTTGGTCATCATCTTGTGCCTGGCCGTGATGGCCGTGCTTTCGGCTACCACCGCGCAAGCGACGTATTCCGCCGCCGAGAAACAGGCCCTGTTCACCAACGATACTTACCAGAACGAGCAAGCCGCTCAAAGCGCGGTGGCCGTCATCGACGCGGCTCTGGAAAGCGTGCGAGCCTCCGGAGGCGGTCTGGACGAAGCGCTTGCCGCCGTGGACGAGGCGCTGCCGGCCGACGCGCAGCGCGACGGGTCGAGAGTGCTCATGACGTTCGCCTCCTCCAGCGGGCGCACGCTTGACGTGGAATTAACCATCACCGCGAACGCAACATACGAGATCAGCCAATGGAAAGCGACAACGCAGTGGACGAACGACGGCCCGGGTGCCACGCTCTGGTCGGGCGCCGCGCAAACACGATAGGAGAAGCACGATGAAACTGGAGCAGCTCTTGCAAGAGATGGTGGACGCGAAGGCATCCGACGTCTTCATTATCGCAGGACTTCCTTTGGCGTACAGCGTGAGCGGCCGCCAGGTTCGACTGGATTCGGCACCGTTCAAGCCGGCCGACACCGAGGCCTTCGTCGGAGCCATCTACGAGGCATCTGGCCGCAACATGGACACCTTCATGCAGAACGGCAATCACGACGACGACTTCTCGTTCGCCCTGCCCGGCATCGGGCGCTTCCGCGCGAACGTCTTCCGTCAGCGCGGTTCGTACGGAGCGGTCATCCGCGTCATCCCCTTCGGCCTGCCCGATCCGGCGGAATTCCACATCCCCGACGAGGTGCTGCGCCTGGCCAAGTTCCAGAAGGGGCTCGTGCTGGTCACCGGCCCGGCGGGCGCCGGCAAGTCCACGACGCTGGCATGCATCATCGACCGCTTGAACCATGAACGTTCCGGCCACATCATCACGATGGAAGACCCCATCGAGTACGTGCACAAGCACGGCACCTGCATCGTCACGCAGCGCGAAGTGCCCACCGACGTGGCAACGTACAGCGAGGCTCTGCGCTCGGCCATGCGCGAGAGCCCTGACGTCATCCTGCTGGGCGAGATGCGCGATCAGGACACCATCGGCACTGCGGTGACTGCGGCCGAGATGGCGCAGCTGCTGTTCTCTACGCTGCACACTACGGGCGCCGCAGGCACGGTGGATCGCATCATCGACGCCTTCCCCGCCTCGCAGCAGCGACAGATCCGCATTCAGCTGTCCATGGTGCTGCAGGCAATCGTGTCGCAGCAGCTTGTGCCCACCGTCGACGGCGGCACGGCGCCGGCCTTCGAGATCATGATCACGAACACGGCAATCCGCAACCTTATTCGCGAGGAGAAGACGCATCAGCTGGACAGCGCCATCGCCTCGGGCGGTGCCGAGGGCATGCGCACGATGGATCAGAGCTTGTTCGATCTCGTGAAGAGCGGACGCGTAGCAAAAGAGATGGCGCTGCAGTACAGCATCCATCAAGAGGCGCTTGAGAAGCGCTTCGAAACAGAAGGCCTGTAGAGCCGCATCGCGCTTCGGCCAGCAACGACAACGCCCCGCAGCTTGTAACGAGCTGCGGGGCGTTTTCTTGCTTGGACGAGACGCCGGGTGAGACACTGGGGACGGGGTTGGTGTCTCACACGAGATCGACACGAGACAGCATCTCCGTTCCTTTGTCTCACTCCCTTTGTTTCATTTTCGATTACGCTTGCTTCAGGGCGTCGGCCACTTTGCGGGCGGCGGCGGTGATGGACAGGTCGTTCACGTCGACGGTGACTTCGGCGTACTGCTCGTACAGCGGCAGACGCTCGTCGTACAGCTCGCGCAGGCTCATGCCGATGCCTCCCTTCAGCACCACGCCGCGCTCCTGCAGGTCGCTCAGACGGCTGACCAGCTGGTCGTACGTGATCTTCAGATACACGATGGTCCCGATCTCGGCGAGATGCTTCATGGCCTCGTCGGAGTACACGGCCGAGCCGCCCGTGGCGATGATGGACTTCGACGCGTTCAGCTCGCGCAGAATCTCGTTCTCCACCTGGATGAAGCCCTCGGGACCGCACGCGTCGATGAGCTTCTGCAGCGTCTTGTCGCAGCTGTTCTGGATGACGAGGTCGGCGTCGATGAAGTCGTAGTTCAAGATCTTCGCCAGCACGATGCCGAGGGTAGATTTGCCGGCGCCGGGCATGCCGATGAGCACGATGTTGTCTTTTTCTGCCATGAGGTTCCTCCCTTACTGCACACATTGGGAGCAATTGTATCATGGCAGCTCGACCGGCACCGCTTCCAGTTGATTGGTTGCAACGTCCTTGCGTTTCAGGGGGAACATCTCGCTGACCAGGATGGCGCCGAAGATCAGCACGAATCCCACGATCAGCTTGAGCCCCACCTGCTCGCCGTACAGAAGCACGCTGAACAGCACGCCGAACACCGATTCCAGACGGAGGAACAGCGACGCCTGCGCGGGCGGCACATGCGCCAGCGCCACGTTCTGGATGACCAGCGCCACGCACGACGCGAAGATGACCAGGTAGGCCATGTTCCAGAAGAACTCGGGCGTGAGGGCCCACGCGGGAGAGAGCGTCTCGAAGCAGGCGCCGCACGCCACGCCGCACGCGCCGCCGATGAAGAACTGCATCACCGTGAGCACCAGCACGTCGTTCGTCCCCGAGAACTTCGACACGTACACGATGTGCACCGCGAACAGCAGCGCCGACACCAGCGGCTTGGCGTATCGTCAATCGGAGAGTATTCCGGCAGGAAGAAGCTCGAAAGCCGGGATGTTTCGCAGGAACGCCGCGGCGAAGGGCGCTCAAAAGCCGATGCTTCCTGCGTCCGAAAAGCCGGCCGAGTTTCTCTTCCGTACGCCCTGGTTTCGTGCGCTTCTATATATTACTTAAAGAGTCATGGACAAAAACAGGCACTTTTCCGTAGTTTTGCTTTGGCGCGCGATAAGAGGCGTTCCGTTTACCTGGGGTTTCTTCCAGGCTCCTTTTCCACTCTGCTGGTTTTCCCTTGGAAAACTACCGAAAAGTCATGCTTTTTGTCCATGATGTTTTAGGTCATGTTCATACTGACTAGCAGACCCTGTCGTCCTGAGCGGAGGCCGCAGGCCGGAGTCGAAAAATGACAGTGGTGGTGCACACGGCCAGCCCGTGCTTGTTCATGCTCCGGCGCTTCGCGCCTTCGCTCCGGACGCAAGGCGCGCTCCAGTCGCCCATCGGATGGCAACGTGGAACCTCGTTCGCGGATACGCGCACAAAAAACGCGACCCCTTGCCGGGGCCGCGTTCGTTCCTGCCTGGTTTACCGGGCGCCGCCTCCGCCGCCGAAGCCGCCTCCGCCGCCGCCTGAGAAGCCGCCGCCGAATCCACCGCCGCTGGAGAAGTTCCCGCTAGCGCCCGAAAGCGCCGCCTGAGCCGTTGACATCGTGTTCGTCATCGACGTTTGCAGCATGTCGCTAACCGAAGGCATCGCTGAGCCGGCAGCCGTATGGCCTCCCGTGTACCAGAACCACCAAGGCATGTACGTCATGCCCATAGATCCGTCGTACTCGAACAGCTGCGGCATGGTGGTTTGCAGCTGCTTGATGGCCTGGTCGGCCACGCCGAACAGGTAGGCGTACACCATGAACTCGCCCCATACCTTCACGTCGGTGGGCGGACGCTCGTCAAGAGACGAGAAGTCGGTCAGCCAGTTGCGCAGCGCCTTGCTCTTGGCCGTCAGCTCGTTGCCCTTCACACTGCGACGCGGCATGTAGTTCCCGATCACGCCCAACGCGATGGCGGTGGGAATCATGAATATCAGAGGGATGAAGTTCGACATGAGTATCCAAATGGCGACACCGGACAAAGCGACCACCACGGCAAGCGCGATGAGGTAGCCCTGGTATCGCTTGCCTTTCGCCTCGAAGAAATCCTCGCGGTTCGTCGCCGCCGAAAGCGCGCCCTGCCAGCCCTGCATCGCGTCGACGAACTCCTGCGGATGATCTTCGCCGTACTTCTTGATAGTGCCGAACCACAGCGAGTCGGTGCCCCCGGCCAACGTGCCGAAAAGCAAATCCAACGCCTGACGATCGATGGGATCGGTCACGTTGTCGGCAGCAGGCAGCCTTGTGATGTAATAGTCGTCCACGGTCTTCATGCGCCCGAACGCGCCTGGCTCCTCGTAACTGCCCGCGTCGATGCGGATGGCGCCGACATGCGCAAGATGCATGAGCGTAGCCGTGAAATCGTCTTGGCTCTCGCGATCCCAGCGCCACAGGCGTCCGATAGCCGCCGGATGGATGGAGGGGTCAGG
This sequence comes from Eggerthella sp. BIOML-A1, assembly GCF_009875595.1. NCBI lineage: Bacteria > Bacillati > Actinomycetota > Coriobacteriia > Eggerthellales > Eggerthellaceae > Eggerthella > Eggerthella sp. BIOML-A1. The sequence goes on from NZ_WWRZ01000010.1 coordinate 71,361, forward strand.
CACGTCGCGCCAATACTCGTCGGTAAACCGGGGCTGGTATTCGCGTCCGTACTTGAAGTAGGCGCGCAGCGCCCAGGCGAGCAGCAGCACGCAGACAACACCGCAGCCGATGACGAACGCCAACGAAAGAACGCGAGTGCGGTTCGCCTGGTCGCTCCAGTCCTTTTCTTCTTTCAGCACCGTGTCCAAACGGTTTTCCCCTTGATGCAGCGCCGCGCTTTCGGGCGACAGGTTCGTTAACCACTTCACCGGAAACGCCACGCGCGCTTCGGCGAATTGACCTGCCGCAACATGCGGCACGGCATACGTCACGGTTCCGTCGGCGTTCACGGTCACCTTGCCGTCGAGCGGTCCATGACCCCATGCGCGCACGTTCTCTCCCGGCACGACCTCGGTACCCTGCGGTACGGGCAGCGCCAACGTCATGGTGACGTTGTCGGAAGCCTCTTTCCATTGGGAGCCCACGTATTTCCAGTACACCTCGCCTATGTCGGAATACGCCTGCGCCCCGTTGACCACCGTATAATCGAGCTCGATGATGCGACGGTCGTCGGAGGCGTTGAAGAACACGTACACGCTGTTCTTCGGCGCGTCGAACGAGTAGGAATCTTTCCCAGGCCCGCCCGATTCGCGCCAGCCGAGCACGAACGCCTCGCTCGGCAACGTCGTCCAGTCGCCCACCACCGTGCCATCGGCATCGACGTTCGCCATACGCACGCCGTTGATCTTGAGGGAAGCGTTCTGCGGAAGCCCGTCGAAGGTCCACCACACCGCGGAGAAATCGCCGTCGAAATCGAACGTGCGCTGCTCGGTCACTTGCAACGCGCCGTCGGTTTCCACCTGGGCCTGGATATCCACCTTCGGCATAGTGTACGACTTCGCGTGAGCCTGCCCGGGAGCCAGTGCCACAAGCGCGCATGCGAGCGCCAGGAGCGCCGCGCAAAACAGCACGGCGTTTCGTCGGGAAAAAGCGAAGGATTCGCGGAGTTGCGAACCGCTCATGTTTTGCATGATCATGCTCCTTGCAACTTGGAGGTGGTCACGGTATCATAGCAAACCGCACCTATTATACCGCGGAGAGCTGACCGAGAGGCCGAAGGTGCTCGCCTGCTAAGCGAGTACACCCCAAAAGGGTGTCTGGGGTTCGAATCCCCAGCTCTCCGCCACCGCATTTCAAACCCTCGTAAGAGGGTTTTCCTATTTCTTCCGCCAACGCCTGACACGGGAACCCGGAGTCGTCGTCTTCGCGGCCTTGATGCGGTACGCGGGGTTGTGGCGCAAAAACACCGCGCGGCATATCCGCGTCACCGCAAGCCCGATAAGCGCCGTCAACAAAAAGCTGAACGACAGATCGAACACGGCTCCGTTGCGCTCGAGCCACGCGTAGGCGCACACCAGCAGGAAGAACGCCGACACGGCACCCGTGATAGCCGTGAATATTCTGATGAGCAGCTCTTTCGCTCGGTTCGGGGAATAGCGCCATGCGGCCACGATGTATACGATTGCCGCCACCACGGCCAACACGATAAGCATCGGGACGATGCGCGACAGTCGAGCGAACACGGAAAGTGCTCCTTTCCCAGGTCGGGATGCACGGGCATCCGGCAGCTAGCGTTGTCCGCATCATACCAGACCGGCGCGCGTTGCTCTCATATCATCGAGAAGAGCCATCTATTCGTCGATCTTAGCGTCGACGAACGTCGCAAACAGGTGGCACACCTCGCTTTTCCCGATGGGCTTCACGGCGAATCCGTCCATCCCGGCGTCGAGCGCGCGGCGGCGATCCTCCTCGTAGGCGTTCGCCGTGGTGGCGATGATGGGCGGCCGTGCGCGACCTGCTTCCCGGTAGCGTTCGACAACGAGTCGCGCCGCCTCGAGGCCGTCCATGCCGGGCATCTGGATATCCATGAACACGAGGTCGAAGCGCCCTTCGGGCGCGCCTTCAAGCAGATCGAGCACATCCAGGCCGTTCCAGGCGCGCTCGACCGTGGCGCCCGTCGAAGCGATGATCTCCTCCGCTATCTCGCCGATGATCTCGTTGTCTTCCGCAAGTAGCACGTGCACATGCTGCCAGGAGCATGACACCGCCGAAACCGCAGCATCCGAGCGCTCGGCCTCGATGGACTCCTCCAACTGCAGTTTGCACGCATCCCCTTCGCAAGCTTCGAACGGCAGCACCAACGTGAAACGCGATCCGCGCCCTCGCTCGCTTTGCACCTGTACGGTACCGCCCATGAGATCGGCGAGGTTCTTAACGATGGACAAGCCCAGACCAGTCCCCTCCACCGATAAGCGCGTAGGCACCTCCTCGCGCTCGAACGGGTCGAACAAACGCGACATGAACTCTTTCGACATGCCTATGCCGTCATCTTCCACGATGAAGCGGATCAGGCGAATACGCATATCGAAGCCGTCATGGCTGGTCGGCTCAAGCGAAAGACCGTGCTGGGCGGCATATTCCACGCGCTCGTCGCCCCTCAGCTCCTCGACGGCAAGGCTTACCGTCCCGCTCGGCTCGGTGTACTTGACGGCGTTGCCAAGCAGGTTGATGAGCACCTGGTTCACGTGCATCTCGTCACCCAGCACAAGCCCCTCTTCGACGTCGACGCGCAACACCGAGAACGTCAGATGCTTCGAATCGGCTTGCGGACGCACGATGGACCCGAGCGTTTCCACGACGACATGCAGGTCGAACGGCTTGCAGCACAGGTTGATTTGACCGCTTTCGATTTTGCTCATATCCAGCACGTCGTTCACGAGATTGAGCAGGTGATGCGACGACAGCTGTACTTTGTCGAAGCATTCCTTCACGCGATCGCGCTCATCGATATGCTCGACGGCTATGTCGACGAGTCCCATGATGGCCGTGAGAGGCGTCCGGATGTCGTGCGACACGTTCGACAGGAAGCGCGACTTCGCTTCGCTGGCATCCTGCGCCTTCTCCATTGCGCACCGCAGGCTTTCCTGCAGCTCGCGCTCTTGCCGGTTCTTGCGCTTGATCACCACGAGGAACAGCACCAGCGCCACCATCACGGCCGTCATAAGCACCGACGCCGTGAACATGGTATCCTGGCGGGTTTTGCCGACCGCCTTGTACAACTGGTCGAAAGAACGGGCGGCGGCGGATATGATGGCCTGGTTGTCTTCCAGCATCCGATCGATGCGCGGGTCGATTTCACTCGCCAGAAAAGCGGCAACCGCCTCGTCGTCTGCATCGCTCAGGCTGAGGGCGATAAGCCGATCCTGCAACTCGCTGAACTCCTCGTAGTTGCTTACCAGGTCCTTTACTTTCTCGGGATTGCCGTGATGGCGCTGTTCAACCACCCTGAACGCTGTGCGCAGGTTTTCGTCGATGGAGGCGAACTCCGTTTTAACGCTTGCGACGGTCTCCGGCGTGCGCGCGAACGCTAAGCGGTTGTCCAGCGTTCGCACTTGCATGAGCAGCGTTTCGGCTCGACCTGCCGCAACGGTAACCGCGTAGGGATGTTCCTTGAGATCCTCGGTTTTCGTATCGATGGCGTTCATATTCACCAACAGAACCGCGTAGAACGACACGAGCAGCGCCATGAGCGCAAGCGCCGCGATAAGATAGACCGGGTCGGAATCGAGCACGCGACCGAATCGATCGTGCTTCCGCGATGAAACCTTCTTCATGAAGCCGCTCCGATAGACGGGCGCAGGATCCACGGCGGCAAGACGCCTCTCAGCGAAGCTAGCGCGCACGGCCGCCAGCACGAGGCGCCAAGATAGCGCAGCGAACCCTACGCAAAATAGTTTTCGACGAGCGCCGCGCAGAGACGCGACGCTCGTTGAACTTGGCTAGAACTGCACCTTGGGAGCGACTTCCGCGCCCGCCGTCGCGTCGAAGCTATCGCGCTGCTTGAAGCCCATCATGCCCGCGATGAGCACTGCAGGGAACGTCTGGATCGCAGTGTTGTACTTCATGACGGTGTCGTTGAAGCTTTGGCGCATGTAGCTGATCTTGTCTTCAGTGTTGGACAGCTCTGCTTGAAGCTGCTGGAAGTTCGTGTTCGCCTTGAGGTCGGGGTAGGCCTCCGCGACGGCAAACAGGTTCTTCAGCGCACCGGTGAGGAAGCCGTCGGCCTGCATCTTGCCTTCGGGCGTAGGCGCGTTCATGACGGCGGTGCGAGCCTTGGTAACCTCCTCGAGCGTGCCGCTTTCGTGGGCGGCATAGCCTTTGACGGTCTCGACGAGGTTCGGGATGAGGTCGAGACGGCGCTGCAACTGCACGTCGATCTGCGCCCAGGCGTTATCCACCATGTTGCGGAGCTTGACGAGGTTGTTGTATAGCCCGATCACGGCCACAACCAGCACGACGACGATGACGAGGATGATGATCAATGGGATGCTCATAGCTCTCCTTTGCTGTTACGTGGCTAGCATTCTACCATCGTGCATGCCATTCAGGAAATCCGCTACCGATTGGTAAACCGAATCGTAACACTTAGATTTCGCGAATGCATCGGGCTGCCGAAATTTCAGCGGTTCGGCACCACGGCCGCACGCGCCGAGCCAAACATGGTAGCACGCGCCCACCAGCCGCGCATGCGCGCCTCGGCGGCCACGCGACCTGCATCGGCGAACGTGGCGCACTGCATGAACACGGCCGACCCGCTGCCCGACATGAGCACGCGCTGCACGTCGGCGCGCTCGCTAGCCCACAAGCGGATGTCCACGAGCGCCGGAAGCAGGTGCTCGGAAACGGGCACGAGGTTGTTGCGCAGCGGCACGTCGGCGGCGCGCTGGGCTTCGAGGGCTGCTTCGCGATCGGCCTCGGAAATGGCCGTGGGATGCTCGTCGAACGCGCGGTACGCGGCAGCCGTGGACACGCCGCCCTCGGGCTTCACGAGCACGACGTTGCCGTTCATGGGCGCAAGGGCATGGTCGAACGCATCGCCCACGCCCGTGAAGCAAGCGCAGCCGCCATGCAGGAAGAACGCCACGTCGGCACCCAGGCTTCGTGCTGCTTCCTCGATACGCGGATCGTCGGCAGGCACGCCCCACAAGTGCGCAGCGCCCAGCAGCGCCGCGGCGGCGTCGGAGGAGCCGCCGCCCAAACCGGCCTCGGCGGGGATGTGCTTCTCGAGGCAGGCGACCACCGTCTCGTCAGCCGTGCGTCCCAATTTTTCAGCCAGCAAGCGCACGGCCTTCGCCACGATGTTGCTCTCCACGGGCACATCGAGCATCGCGAGCCCTTCGCGCGCAACGCACGAGAGATCGACGGATAGACCTTCTCCGCGTCCCGGCGCCAGCTTCATGCGTAAAACGTCGTGCAGCATGAGCGCATGCATGATGCTGACGGCCTCGTGATAGCCGTCCGCGCGCTTCGCGCCGATGTCGAGGAACAGATTCACTTTCGCCGGTGCCACCAGCTTGACGGCATCGGGGCCGGCGAAGCCCGCGATGTCCACGCCCTGCGCGATGCGAGCCACGGCCAGCATGTCTACGGCGTTTTCGCCGTTCTTGCTCGGTTGCGTCATTTCGATTCCATTCGTTTCTTGCGCTTGCGCGCGAAGAAGCTGCGCAGCAGCTCGGCGCATTCATCGCCCAGAACGCCAGAGACAGCTTCGAAGGTGTGGTTGAGGCGCTCGTCTGCGTTGACCGCGTACAGCGTGCCGAGAGCGCCCGCCTTCGGGTCGGCCGCGCCGTACACGCAGCGGTCGACGCGCGCTTGATGCATAAGGCCCGCGCACATCACACACGGCTCCAGCGTCACGTACACCGTGCAGCCGGTTAACCGCCACACGCCCAAACGCTCGGCCGCCTGCTTGAGCGCGATGAACTCGGCATGCCCCGCCGGATCCTGCGTAGTCTCGCGCAGGTTGCACGCGCGCGCGATCACCTGCGGCTCGGCCAAGGGGCGGCGCGTTCCAGGATCGATGGGCTCGTATACGACAACGGCCCCGATGGGGACTTCGTCCAGTTCTTCGGCGCGGCGCGCTTCCTCGATTGCCATGCGCATGTAGTCTTCATCGGTCATGTCGCTTATTATATGCCAAAATACGCATCGAGTTCGCTTTCCTTGCCGTACGGCGCTAGCAGATGACGCGCCACCGCACGCGCCATAGGGCGTAGCGCAGGGGCGAACACCAGCATAGAGTCCATCTCGATGGGCGCATTGATCAGCGGTCTCATGCAAACCTGATCGGTGACCAGCATTTTTGCGTACTCGGTTTGAATAATAAAGCAGCCTTTGCTGATTGAAACCTGAGCCAACATAAGGTTCTTGTCATGCATAAGCAACGTCATGTTGATGCCGTATTTTCGAAACGTCGCCTCGTACAGCCTGCCTTTGCAAGGGCTCGTCTGGATGACCGTCTTCCCCCTCAAATCAGTCTCGAAGTCGATGAACCTCTTGCGCGACAACGGGTCGCTGGCCGACAGCAAGACCGACAAACCGTCGTCGCATAGCTTTATTGAGGGCAATCCCAAATCATCAGGAGGCTTTATGGAAAACGCAAGCTCCAGCTCCCCTTCCGCTATAGCTTTCCAGAATGCATCATGGTCGCCGTCGACCACTTCGATCTTTACGCGCGGATCATCTTGGAAGCTCGCCAGCAACCCTCGCTTCTGGCTGTACCCCACGTACATGCTGAGCAAACCCACGCGCACCAGCTCGGAATCCGTTTGGCTAACCGAACGGATATCGGCAACGCACGCATCCCACAGCCGACCCTCTTCGTGCAGATAACGGAGAAGGATCCTGCCCGCCGCCGTCAGCTCGACGCCCTTCTTGCCACGGACGAAAAGCTGCGCGCCTAGTTGGCTTTCGAGGCTCTTCATGCTCTTCGACAAACCTTGCCGCGAAAGGTAAAGCGACTGCGCGGCTCGAGTGATGCTGCCCTCCGAGCACAGCGTGCAAAAATACCTTTTCTGATCGACATCCATACGAAACTTTGCCATGGTTGTTCCCCTCGCCTATGGCCTTCGCGCGTCCCCTCGACCGCTCCCGACAAGTGACGACGCGGTCGGATCCCCCTTTTCTCAGTATAGACAAAACGACTGCGCTTGAAGCCTACAAAGTTGCGCTCCTCATCGCAAGATAAGTCGATGCGCATGACGTACACCCTTTTGACCTGGTATTACCGATATACGTCGACTTCTAGTTGACGCTTCATGGCATATAAGAGTTTCTTTTCGCACCCGCACGGTCAAACGTATAGTGCTCCAAGAGCGGGCCGGGATGCCCGCACCGTTACAGGAAGGGGATTGTCATGGGAAATCTGACACGCAGGGACCTTTTGAAGGGCTTGGGGTTGGGATCGGTCGTGCTTGCCTCGGGAGGCGCGCTCGCCGCTTGCTCGCCCAACGAGAACGAGACCGGGGGCGCAGCAAAAACCTCGTCGCAAGGTAGCAGCTATCAATTCGCTAAGCGCAAGAGCGACATCGCCGGCATGACGCAAACCGAAACCGACGTGCTGGTCATCGGCGGAGGCGGAGCGGGCCTGTGCGCCGCGCTCAGCGCTGCCGAGCAAGGCGCGCAAGTGACATTGTGCGAGAAGACAAGCGTTCTGGGCGGAGCCACCATGCTTTCAAGCGGCAAGATTCCCGCCGTAGGCACTCAGCAGCAAATGGACATGGGCGAAAACGACAGCGTGGACGCATGCGTTATGGACATCATGCGTCCGAACAACTACAGCGTTCGACCCGACCTAGTGCGCACCGTGACCGAACAATCAAAAGACATCGTCGAGTGGACCGAGAAGCACGGCGCGGTGTGGACCATCGACCAAGCGCTGTATTACGGTCAGACTGCGCACCGCATGCATACCACCGCCGATGCCGGCAAGGGACTGACCGATGCGCTCGTCGCAAGCATGAGCGCCAACGACGCAATCACGCAGATGCTGTCATGCGAAATGCAGGGACTGGTGCTCGCGGACGATAGCGACGACGTCGTAGGCGCTTACGGCAAAATGGGCAAGGACGAGCTGGCCATCCTGGCAAAGAACACCGTCCTTGCATCGAGCGGGTTCGCCAACAACCCCGACATGCTGGCGCAATACTGCCCCGAGGCCGTTGATGCTTTCAAAATGGTGGCGCCAGGAGCTACCGGCGAAGGCATCCTCTGGGCGCAAGAGCTGGGCGCGAACCTCCAGAACATGGGCGCTTACCAAGGCCATGCGTTTCACGGAGTAGACAACGGCAAAACGCTTGAACAAGGCATTGCGAACAACGGCGGCATCATGGTGAACCAAGAAGGCAACCGCTTCGCCAACGAATACACCGGCTATTCCGAACTGTCCCCTCATGTCATAGCGCAATCCGACAACATCGCCTACCTATGCTTCACCGACGCGCAGGTAGCGAAGAGCGCGAAATACGCTGAGTGGGAAGCGGAGGGCATCGTAATGAAAGGTGCATCCAGTGCCGAGCTGGCCGCCGCCATCGGGACGGACGCCGCGACGCTGGAAAAGACGATCACAGAGTATCAGGCCGCCATCGAAAAGGGCGAGGATAAATTCAACCGATCCCATCTGCCGGAAAGCTTCGATGGCCCGTATTACGCAGTGAAGGTTACAGGCGAGATTCGCCATACGCAGGGCGGCATGGCAACCGATCTAGCAGGTCACGTGCTGCGCGCAGACAAGAGCCTGATCAAGGGATTATATGCAGCTGGCGGCTGCACCGAAGGATTCTCCTCACGCGGAGGTGCAGCCTACATGAGCGGCAACGGCCTCATTCAGGCACTCGTCTTCGGCAAGATAGCCGGAGCCGCCGCCGCAACTGAAAGCCCCGAGAGCGCAACCATCGTGGAATGAGCCGAAAGCGCAAAGGACGCTTACGAGCAGCCGACACGGACGAGCGATGCGGCTTCGTGCGATGCGCGGTCAATTTCTTGTCGCATTGCGATTGACTGCATGATATCCTAAACGTTGCGCACACGCGCAAACCCCATGCGGAGGCGTGGCCGAGTGGTTGAAGGCGGCAGTCTTGAAAACTGTTAAGCCGCAAGGCTTCGTGGGTTCAAATCCTACCGCCTCCGCCAGAAACGCAGCGCGCCCGGAACCAGCTGGTTCCGGGCGCTTTTCTTTGTTCGGTCCTGCCTTCCGGCTTGAACTCCCTGCTCACGAGCGAATGTTTCACGTGAAACATTCGGGAGGCGGCCGCTTCGCGCGCATGGAGCCGGCTTCGGCCGTGCATGATCGGGCAGCTCATGCGCAGCAAAATCGCCGGTTTGGCAGACTGAGCCCTTCTCCGTCCATAAAGGGAAACACGCGACCTGGCGTTTTACCGGCAGGCACGGCGCCGAGCGTCCTCAAACTGCGCTGAAACCAGGAAAAGACTGCCAAAAACTCGATTTTGCTGCAGAAGGCTGCGCAAAAAACGTCCATGAGCCGCGAGCGCCGGCGAACCGGACGGAGCACGGTAAGGGACCAGGCCCTTTCGTGGCGGAGCGGACGAAACGCAGCGAGGGGCTTGGGCGCCTTCGTGGCGGAGCGATCTCAGGAGACAGCGAAGAACTCGGGCACTGCAGCGAGGCGGGCGAATCTTTCGCAAAAAGAAACGCGCTCCCCACCCGCTAGGGAAAGGAGCACGTTGTTCATTAGAGTGCGTTCGGTCGTGAATGTTTCACGTGAAACATTCGTTCGCGGCGCAATGTCGAACGATCCGACACCCGGCCGCACAGGCGCCGCGCGAACAGGCGACCCGAGCCGACGGCCGCCCCGCCCCTAGCGTTCGCTCATGGGAACGTAATCGCGCTTGCCGCTGCGAATGGACTTGTACGCAGGACGGATGATGCGCTTGCCGGAGACGATCTCCTCGAAGCGGTGCGCAGCCCAGCCGGACATGCGCGCGCACGCGAACAGCGGCGTGAACAGATCCTCGGGAATGCCCATCATCGAGTACACGAAGCCCGAATACATGTCGATGTTCGCACACATGTCCTTGCTGGTGCCCTTTTCACGCAGAATCACCTCGGGCGCCAGGCGCTCGATGCTTTCCAGCAGACGATACTCGGCCTCGAACTCCGTGCCCACGGCCAGCTTCTCGGCGAACTGCTTGCAGATGATGGCGCGCGGGTCGGACTTCGTGTACACCGCATGCCCCATGCCGTACACGAGACCCGTCTTGTCGAAAGCCTCCTTGTTGACAATCTTCGCCAGGTAATCGGCCACCTGGCCCTCGTCGGACCAGTCGGCTACGTTCTGCTTGATCTCCTGCTGCATAGCTAGCACCTGATGGTTCGCGCCACCATGCTTCGACCCCTTGAGCGAACCGATAGCGCCGGCGTACGTGGAGTACGGATCGGTGTCGGACGAGGTCAGCACGCGCGTGGCAAACGTGGAGTTGTTGCCGCCGCCATGCTCGGCATGCAGGCACAGCATGATGTCCAGCATGCGCGCTTCCTCAGCCGTGAACTGGCGATCGGGACGCAGCATGGACAGGATGGTCTCGGCCGTGGACTGACCGGGAATGAAGCGATGCATGATCATGGAGCCGTTGTTGTAGCGAGCCTGCTTCGCGTAGTAGGTCAGCACCATGATGCGCGGCAGACGCGAGATCAGCGAGATGGCGGTGTGGATCTCGTGATGAGCCGAACGATCCTCGGCGTCCGCGTCGTAGGCGTACAGCAGCAGGATGGTGCGCTGCAGCATGTTCATGATGTCGGGCGGGGTGTCGCGCATGATCATGGAGGCAGTGAAGCCGTCGGGCAGTTCGCGTTCGGCATCGAGCGCGGCGATGAAGCGGTCGAGCTGCTCCTGTGTGGGCAGCTCGCCCATGAGCAGCAGGTACGCCACCTCCTCGAAGTTGAAGCGGCGATCGGCCACGCTGGTGTCCAGCAGGTCGTACACGTCGTAGCCGCGATAGCGCAGCATACCCTCGTCGGCTACCTTCTCGCCGTCTGAGACCACGTAGCCGTGAACGTTGGCGATGTTCGTAAGACCTGCGATGACGCCCGTGCCGTCGGCGTTGCGCAGGCCGCGCTTCACGTCGAACTGGTCGTAGCTCGCGGTTTCGATGGTGTTGATCGCCTTGAAGTTCTCGTACAGAGCGATCTGGCTTTCAGTTGCCATGGCGCATCCTTCCTGCCGCGCGAGCGCGGCCCCTCTTCCGAAATACCATGCTGCACGCGATGACCGCCCTTGAAACACGCGGTCTCTGGTGGATATGGCGAATGGGAAAATACGTCTCTCTTTATTATGATAAAGCGCAGCGACCCGCTGCGCAATCAATGCATGCCAGTCACCCGGCGAAAACCACAGGCAGTACCCGGGAATCCACCGTCTCGTGGCGATTAGGTAACACGACCGCCTTGCCGCGCCCAAGCACCGACACTTGATTACAATGTTGACGAAGTCTGTAGGATTTAACCATGCAGTCCGCATCTCAACCCTCGACGTAGCGTCCGTCACCACGTGCGAAAGCGAGGATTCCTCTTGATTCTGACCGAAACCCTGGCCTTGCTCGTTGAAAAACGCGATTGGTTTTTCGAGCTCCTTCTGCAGCATATCGGCATCTCGCTCATATCCATTGCACTGGCGGCGCTCATCGGACTGTCGCTGGGAATCGCCATCGCCACATGGAGGCGAGGGGCGAAGCCCGTGCTTGCGCTGGTCAATTTCGTGTACACCATCCCATCCATTGCGCTGTTCGGCTTCCTCATCCCCATCACGGGCATCGGCGACCCTACCGCCATCGTGGCGCTCACCGTGTACGCGCTGCTGCCGATGGTGCGCAACACCTACACCGGCCTCACCACCATCGACCCCGCCATCATCGAAGCGGCGCGCGGCATGGGCTCCACCGACCGCCAGCTGCTGTACCGCATCGAGCTGCCGCTGGCCGCCCCCGTCATCATGAGCGGCATCCGCAACATGGCCACCATGACCATCGCGCTGGCCGGCATCGCCACGTTCATCGGCGCAGGCGGCTTGGGCGTGGCCATCTTCCGCGGCATCACGACGTACAACCTGGCCATGACCCTGGCGGGCAGCGTGCTGATCGCGCTGCTGGCCATCGTGGTGGACCTGCTGCTGGGCCTGGCCGAGGAGTCCACGCGACGTCACCTGGAGCCTTCGAGCGCACGGCGGTGGAAGCGCTCGGGCGCACGTCGGGCTTCACGCCGCAAGCTGGCCCCGGCCGTCGCCGCGGGCGCAGCCGTGGTGCTGATAGCGGGCGGGGCGTTCGCGTTCGCGAACCGCGGCGGTGGAGAGGACGTGGTGAACATCGCCACGAAGCCCATGACCGAGCAGTACATCCTCGGCGAGATGCTGAACACGCTGATCGAGCACGACACCGACCTCAAGGTGGAGCTGACGCAGGGCGTGGGCGGCGGCACGTCGAACATCGAGCCCGGCATGGAGAAGGGAGACTTCGACCTCTACCCCGAGTACACGGGAACGGGATGGAACGCCGTGCTCAAGCACGACGACACCTACGACGAGTCGATGTTCGACACGATGCAGCAGGAGTACGAGTCGCAGCTAGGCCTTACCTGGGTGGGCATGTACGGCTTCAACAACACGTTCGGCCTGGCCGTGAGCCGCGACGCCGCCGAGCGCTACAACCTGCGCACATATTCCGACCTGGCGGGCGCAGCGGGCGACTTGACGCTGGGCGCCGAGCCCGACTTCTTCGACCGGCAGGACGGCTACCCCGGCTTGCAGCAAGCCTACGGCATGAACTTCGGCAACACGCGGGACATGGACATCAGCTTGAAGTACCAGGCGCTGTTCGAGGGCCAGGTGGACGCCATCGTCGTGTCCACCACCGACGGGCAGGTGGCCGACGAACGCCTCGTGGTGCTGGAGGACGACCGGCACTTCTATCCGTCGTACCTCTGCGGCAACGTCGTGCGCCAGGACGCGCTGGAAAAGCATCCCGAGCTGCGCGACGAGCTGCTGAAGCTGCAAGGCGCCATCACCGATACGAACATGGCACGCATGAACAACGAAGTGGAGACGCAAGGGCAGGAGCCGAAAGCGGTGGCCGACGCGTTCCTGGCCGAGAGGGGGCTGATGTAGCATGGAGCATGCATTCGCGCAGACGCACAGCGCGGAATCCTTCCCTAAAGGACTAGCTTCGCGTCGCGACTCCGGCGACTTCGTCGCCTGCGCTCGGGATGACAGGGTGGGACGTTCCGAGGGTTTCGCGATTTGTCATCCTGAGCGGAGCGCGCAGCGCGAAGTCGAAGGATCCCGTGCGGCGCCAGCAGAAGAAGGCTCCGTACCCGCCGTTGCGTTCGAGCACGTCAGCAAGCGATTCGGCGATGCCGTCGCCGTGGACGACGTGAACCTCGACATCGACGAAGGCGCGTTCGTCACCATCATCGGCAGCTCGGGCTGCGGCAAGACCACGCTGTTGAAAATGGTGAACGCGCTGGCGATGCCCGACGATGGACGCGTGCTGGTGCACGGGAAGGACACGAGCGGCGTCGACCCCATCGAACTGCGCCGAAACATCGGCTACGCCATCCAAGGCAGCGTGCTGTTTCCCCACCTCACCGTGGAGCAGAACATCGCGTACGTGCCCTCGCTGCTGAACAGCGGCGACGAGGGTCGCACCGAGGAGGCCGTCGCGAAATGGATGGACATCATCGGGCTGCCGCACGACATCATGGATCGCTATCCCGCCGAGCTGTCGGGCGGACAGGCGCAGCGCGTCGGCATCGCCCGCGCGTTGGCGGCCAGCCCCGACATCCTGCTGGCCGACGAGCCGTTCAGCGCCGTGGACGCCATCACCCGCGGCAGCCTGCAGGACGAGATCAAGCGCATCCATCGGCAGACGGGCATCACCGTGCTGTTCGTGACGCACGACATCGACGAGGCACTCGACCTGGGCGACAAGGTGCTGGTGATGGAGGCCGGCCGCGCCGTGCAGTTCGCCGAGCCGTGCGACATCCTGCGCAACCCCGCCACCGAGTTCGTCGACCGCCTGGTTACGCGCAAGCGCACCGTGTACGCGCGATAGCGCGCCGCCCCAGATAGCCGCCCTCAGCGAGAAAGCCGTCCCGAGTCGAGGGAGCCGCCCCTCCCACCACTATCCCGAGCCGGTCCTTGCACGCCGGAAGGGCCCTCGATGGCAAAATACCATCGAATTCGGAAGTCTCAAGGGAGGCGAAGGCAACCGTCTTGAAAGACAGGGACGACCGTGTCGTAAAACGCCTGGTCGACAAGGTACTGAAAACGCCGCGCTTCGCAGCCTTCGATCAATCCGTTTTGTGGTTTCCGAATTCGGCCACTTTTTGCCAAAAGCACCGGGGTTCGCTGCACCGCCGTACCCCCGCACTCAGCTCAAGGTGGCTCGCTGCACAGCCGCACCCGACCAGAAGCGCACCGCCGGCATCGCAATTCGCCACCCGATCAGATCGCCTCCTCGTATCCCACGGGCAGCCCGAGCCGCCTTCTCAGGCGCAGCTTGCGGGCATGCCAGTCGGAGACGTTCGTTCGCAGGCGCTTGCCGAGGTGACGACGAATCGCTTCAGCCACCGCATCGGTAGCCGCAAGGCTGTTCAGCTCGTCATTGGTGACGCCGAGCACTGTCCAGCCCATGGCCGCCAACGCGTTAGCCCTTCTCGAATCCCGGATGCGGCTGAGTTCGCCTTCGTGATTCTCCTTGCTTTGATACTCCACGTCGAGCCTCGCTTCTGGCCAGCAGAGATCGCAGCGAAAGCTTTTCTTCCCGGAAATCGCGCGCGCCGCCGGACTTGCGATCACCTCGTAGTTCATGCGGGGAAAGCCCATGCCGTAACCTCCGCGGAAAGGACTGAATCCCAGGACAAGCGCGAATTTCGTCTCGCGCGACGATGCGGACCCGTCCACGAGAAATGGAAGGATGCGCGCGACCTTCTGCGCACCGCCGAGCGAGCTGTTGCACGCTACGTAGTCGCGCAAAGCCCGAACGCTTGTCAGCGGCTCGACATCGTATCCAACCGAAACGCCAGTACGCCTCGTCTGATACGACCCGCACAACTCCCACCCCAACTCAAGCAGCGAAACCTCGTTGCGGATCCGCGTTGCCATTTGAATGAATGCAAGCTCGGGTTTGCTGAAGAACACGTCATCGCCCAATCGAAAGAACGAGGAACGCGAGAAGCCCCTCGTGCACACATGAGGAACGCAAAGCTCCCCCGCCCGACCGTTCGGCGTGCTCACCAGCACGTGACTAGGCCTTTCGAACCTCAGACCCGGATGATCCCCTTCTATGCGCTCAAGCGCCAAGCTGAGCTCTTTGGTGCGCGGAGCGCGCTCGGGGATGCTTGGTTTTCCGCTCCTCACCGAAGCTAGCTCGCAGGGTTGGGCCATGCGCAGCATCTGCAAGGCCGTGATGTATCCAAAAACAATGCGCGATTGCGAGGCGCGTGCGATCTTCTGCACAAGACCCCCTTATTTGCCCTGGGCGGAGAGGATCTTGCAGACGTGGTAGGGGAAGACGAGGGCATCGCTTCCAGCAATGGGCTACTCGAACGATGGAGAGCGCCTGCACTGGCTCTGTAGTGGGGCTGATTCTATCATGATCGGGCAGTTCATGGCAGCAGCCGTGGCAATAGTTGGTCGAATTCGGAAAAAGAAAAAACCGGGAAAGAGCCGGCAGTTTTCGCGAGCTGGGGTTTTTGCTGCGCCTTTGGCGCTTGCCGAAAGCGCAGGGGCGATCGCGAACGTGCAGGCTTCCGAATTCGCACACTATTTGCCAAAAAGACGCTTCCGACTTGCAAGAACAATATATGAGGGGGGTCGACCTGGCAAAAAATCTTCCTCGCGCCCCCTTCTAAAAAATAGTCAACGGGGTAGCATGGTCTTCGATCCGTTGACCGGCCGGTCAACGGCGGCAGGAAAGGAGGCGGCAGTGGACGACCGACGCTCGAAATTCGAGAGCCTTCCCGAAGAGCGGCGCGAGGCCATCGTCAGCGCCGCCGTGGAAACGTTCGGCAAGAACGATTACAAGAACGCCTCGACCGAGACGATCGCGCGCAGGGCAGGCATCTCGAAGGGCCTTCTGTTCTTCTACTTCAAGAACAAGAAGGAGCTGTACCTGTACCTCATGGAGCATCTGATGGAAAAGGTGTCCAACCTGGTGCTGGACGATGGGTATTGGGAGATCGACGACTTCTTCGAGCTGCTCGTCTACGCGGCGGAAACCAAATCCAAGGTGCTGAGCAAGTTCCCCTACCTGCTGGAGTTCTCCATCCGGGCCTTCTACCCGGAGCACAAGGACATAAAGGATACGATGGACAGCTGGACGCAGCGACAACTCGACTTTATGTTCACGACGTACTTCAAGAACGTGCGGTTTGACCGGTTCCGCGACGACATCGATCCGAAGTACGTGCTCAACATGCTGATTTGGCTGGCCGACGGCTATCTGCACCAACAGCAAGCGCTGCATCAACGCATCGATTTAGACGCCATGATGGACGAGATGTACCGCTGGTGCGACATGCTGAAAGCCTATTCGTACAAAGAAGAGTACCGGAGGCGATGAGATAGCAACCCCGTCCTCTTGTCTCATTAAGGAGGAATACCGATGAGCGACCCCGTGATCGAACTCAAGGGGCTCAAGAAAGACTACGGCAACGGCCGCGGCGTATTCGACGTGTCGTTTTCCGTGGAACGCGGCGAGGTGTTCGGCTTCCTGGGGCCGAACGGCGCCGGGAAAACCGTGACCATGCGCAACCTCATGGGCTTCATTCGGCCTGATGAGGGCACCGTGAGCATCGACGGCCTGAACTGCTTCAGCCAGCGCAGCCGCATCCAGGAGCGCCTGGGCTACCTGCCGGGCGAGATCGCCTGCATGGACGAGATGACCGGCGCGGCCTTCCTGGAATTCATGGCGCGCATGAAGAAGCTGCGCGACCGCACGCGCATGAACCAGCTGGTCGAGTACTTCGAGCTGGACCCCGCGCGGCGCATCCGCAAGATGTCGAAGGGCACGAAGCAGAAGGTGGGCCTGGTGTGCGCGTTCATGACCTCGCCCGACATCATCCTGCTGGACGAGCCCACCAGCGGCCTCGACCCACTCATGCAAAGCCGCTTCATCGACCTCGTGCTTGAGGAGAAGCGCCGCGGCGCCACCATCCTGCTTTCGTCGCACCTGTTCGACGAGGTGGAGCGCACGTGCGACCGCGTCGCATTCATCCGTGCGGGCAGGCTGGCCGCCGTCGAGCGCATGGACGACGTGCGGAAGAGCCGCAAGCGCGTGTTCGTGGTGACGTTCGCCGCTGAGGCCGCGCGCGACCGCTACGCGCAGGCGCATCCCAACGTACGGAAACAGGGCGCGGCCAGCGTGGAGGCAGCCGTGGCCGGCAACCCCGACGCGTTCGTGAAAGACTTGGCCGCCTACGACATCGTGGACCTCTCCGCGCGCGAGCAAACGCTGGAAGAGCTGTTCATGCACCTGTACGGCACGACGAACCAGGTGGAGAAAGGAGGCTCTCATGAATAGGACGTTGTTCGCCAAAGAGCTGCGCGCGAACCTGTTCGTCAGCCTCATCATCGCGGCGGTACTGGCCATGTACATCGGCGTGATCGTCAGCATGTACGATCCGGAGCTGGGAGAAAGCCTGGATGCCATGATGCAGAGCATGCCCGAGATGTTTGCGGCGTTCGGCATGTCGGTGCAGGCCACCACCCTCATCGACTTCATGCTGAACTACCTGTACGGGTTCTTGCTGACCATCTTCATCCTCGTGCTCATCTTGATCGTGGCGAACAAGCTGATGGTGCGCTACCTCGATCGCGGCGCCATGGCGTATCTGCTGGCTACGCCGAACAGCCGCACGCGCATCGCGCTGACCATGGTGGGCGTGATGGTGACCATTCTGGTGGCGCTCATGGCAGTGGTCACGGCGCTCGAAGCAGGTTTCGCCGAAGCGCTGTTCTCGGGCGAGCTGGACATGCAGGCGCTGATGCAGGTGAATGCGGGATTGCTGGCCCTGTGGCTGGCGATGGCCGGGTTGTGCTTCCTGTCCGCATGTCTGTTTTCGAACGCGACGGCAGCCCTGTGGGTGGGAGGCGGTCTGAACATCCTGTTCTTCCTCATGCAGATGATATCGCAGGTGGGCGACAAGTTCGAGTTCCTGAAGAACGTCAACCCGCTGACGCTGTTCGACTACTACGGCCTGGCCGCGGGCGACGCGTCAGCCGTCGGCGGCGCGATCGCGCTGGCCGTTGGCGCGGTGGCGCTGTTCGCCGTGGCGGTTGCGGCCTTCGATCGACGCGACCTCAGCATTTAGAGCATTCCGCACGAGAAAGGGCGGGAACGGCGCTCGGCCGTTCCCGCCCTTTGATGTTTACGCCTGCTCTTCAACCTGCGTGAACGCGCCGTTTTCAACCGTCGCATGCAGCACGACGCTCTTGTCGCTGTCCGACGCCTCCCACGACCGCGCATACGTGAACGTAAGCGTAGCCTCGCCCGAGCCGTCGGCTTTGAAGTTGAATTCGCGCACGCCGCCTACGCCCGTCTTGGGCTGGGCGCCGTCGCTCGCGGGGACGAACTCGTCGCCGTCGGGCTGCACGGCCGAGCCGTCGATCTGGAAGGTCCACTCGTACCCCGTCGTGGGGTTCGCGTCCAGCTTGACCACAAGGTTGCTCTGGCTGAACTCCGCCGACCCTTCGGCGATCTGGACCTCGGATCCCGGCGCAGCGGAGCATCCGACGGCGAACGCGACGAAAGCCGCCATGCATGCTCCCGCTATCGCGAGTTTCAGACGAGCCTTCATCGCGCACTCCTTCCGAGCGGTTTCGCTTTCCCGCAGTATAGCGGGGGGCGCGCTACTCCTGCACGCTCACGTCCGTGAACGTGCCGTTCTGCACCGTGGCCTTCACTACGATGGTGGTCTTCACATCGTTGGCATTCGACGTGTTCGCCAGTTTCATTGTGATGGTGGACTCGCCGTTGTTCTGGTCGTCAGCCAGGAACCCGAACGCGTGCATGCCGGCCGCGCCCACGACGTCCTGGGAGTTCTGATCGTTGAAGCCGGAGGACGGCAGGTCGGCGTCGGTGTCCTTCAGCACGGTGTTGCCGTTAACCTCGGCCGTCCACTGGTACTGAACGTCGGCATTCGAGTCCAGCAGCACGAGCATGTCGCTCTGGGAATAGGCGACCCAGCCGTTCGGAACCTTGAGGACGGTGCCTTCGCCGATGCTGCTGCCGTCGCCCATCTGGTTGCCGTTGTTGCTATTGCTGTTGCCGTTGTTGTTATTGTTGTTGTCGGCATTGTTGTTGTCGGCGTTGTTGTTGTCGGCGTTGTCGCCGTTGTTCCCGCTGCCGTTGTCGTTGTTCTCGGTGGCAGGGTTGGCGTTGTCGCCTCCGTTGTCGTTGTTGCCCGCGTTGTCGCTTGAGCAGCCGGCAACGGCGAACAGCGCCAGCACCAGAGCGGCAAGCACGCCGATCATCGACCATTTCGCAGTCTTCGTCATAACAGCCTCGCTTTCTTCGTTGGATTCAAGACGCGTTCCGCCCTATCCTAGCCACGCGCATGCACGAAGAGGCCGGGCATGCCCGCTTGTAATCGCCCCGCAATGCGGGCGAATGTTTCACGTGAAACATCGACGAGGCTGAATGCCGTTGAACACGGAGAGACGACCTGCCAATAGAGGCTGTGCAGCAAATCGCAGCGGTTCTGCAAGTTTTTCGACTTTGTGGCAGAATGACTCTCGCGGCCGATCGTCCCACCAGGCCTTTTGACCCAGAGGCTCGAAAGCTTTCCGCAGGCTTTTCCTTAAGGCGGAAGAAACCCCTGATCGCAACGATCCGAGCTTGCCACAAAGTCGAAAAACTTGCAGAACCGCTGCGAAAAACGACGCTGCCTGCGATCCGACAAGTCAGCTGGTCGCGGAACAGCTTCGCCTACGGTTCCCGGAAGAATTCAAGACTGGCCGATTCCGCAGAAAGCGCGCCGAGCTCCTTATACGGTGCACGACGAACATGCGGCGTTCGTTCGACAAACTAACCATTTATGCAGTTCAAACACCTATTTCGCGCACTATTCCCAAAAAGTCTGAAAAAGTCGTTGACAGCATGGGGCAATACCGGCATAATAACTTTTGCTGTTTCGACGTGCGCCGTTACCTCAGCTGGATAGAGGGACTGACTACGAATCAGTACGTCGGGGGTTCGAATCCCTCACGGCGCACCATTTCAGCTTCTAATTCCGCAACGACTGGCAGCAGCACGTGCGGATTTTTTATTGGTCAGGGAAAGGAACGTACTTGAAGGTTCGAAAATCGAAGCCTCACAGTAAGTAGTTCTTCCTTCGTCTTCCCTTACGTCGGCAGTCGAAGGAACGACTGCGGCGGCTCATGGCTTGACACACATTTTGCATTGCGCGCGACGCGCGCGTCTTTGCACACGGTATCATGAGGTGTACAGCCATGGGCATGACAGTAAGGGATACCACCATGCTCTACCTCTCTCAAATGATGGGGAAACCCGTCGTGGACACCCAGGGCGAGAAGATCGGCACCATTTCCGACCTCGCTATCTCCACCGGCGAAGTGTTCCCGCGCATCACCAGTCTGGCCTTCCAGGGGCCCGGCAAGGTTCCGTTCATGATCTCGTGGCGCAAGTACGTCGACACGTTCGACGAGGACGGAATCACCCTCAACGCCGAGGCGCACGACATCCGCTTCAGCTATCTGCAACCTGACGAAGTTCTGCTGGCGCGCGACCTGCTGAACCGTCAGATCGTGGATACGCAAGGCCTGAAAGTGGTGCGCGTCAACGACCTCAAGCTGTCCGTTTCGGGCTCGCAGCTGCGCCTGCTGGGCGCCGAAGTGGGCGTGCGCGGCATCCTGCGCGGACTGGCCTCCTGGCTGGAGCGCGCCGTGGTGGCCGTGGCGAAGGTGTTCGGCAAGAAGATCGACGAGCAGATCATCGCCTGGAACTACATGGACCTGCTCGATCGCGACCTGTCCGAAGTGCAGCTGTCCGTCACGCACAAGCGCCTGGACGAGCTGCACCCTGCCGACGTGGCCGATATCCTGGAGCAGCTGGACCCCCAGCAGCGCGCCAACGTGTTCCAGCACCTGGACGATGCGCAGGCCACCGAGGCCATCTCCGAGATGGACGACGAGTACCAGGCCGACTTCATCGAAGACCTCGACGACGCTCGCGCCGCCGGCCTTTTGGGCGACATGGACCCGGACGACGCGGCCGACATCGTGCGCGACCTGTCATACGAGAAGGCCGAGACGCTGCTGCGCCTCATGGGCGTGGAGGACGCCACCGAGATCCGCCGTCTGCTGGGCTACAAGGACGGCACGGCCGGCGGCATGATGACCACGCAGTTCGTGGCCGTGAAGGCCGACAACACCGTGGGCGAGACCATCGAGGTGCTGCGCGAGCTGGACGACGACCACCCCACCGTGCATTACGTGTACGTGCTGAACGACTACGACGAGTTCGTGGGCGTGCTGAGCTTGCGCACCCTCGTGCTCACCGACGACGCGCGGCCCGTGCGCGACGTGATGTTCGACGACGTGATCTCCGCGACGCCGGACGAGACCGAGGAGGACGTGGCGGCCGACATCTTCAAGTACGAGCTGCCCGCCATGCCCGTGGTGGACGAGCACGGCGTGCTGCTGGGCATCGTCACGGTCGACGACGCATGGGACGCCATCGAAGAGGACGTGAGCGGCGACAAGACGAAGGCTACCCTGCTCAAGGTGCTGGGCGGTCTCGTGGCGTCCATCCTGTTCCTGGCGCTGTACACGCTGGTGCTGCTGCAGATCATCGGCTACGCCGGGAGGTAGCGCCATGATGATGAAGAACGAGAAGCTCGAAGTGCGCGGCGTCGCCGTCGACGCGGTCGAGTCGACCGAGCTCGTCGAAGCTCCCGAGAAGAAGCAGCCAAAAAAGATCTGGCTGCTGCTAGCAGCGCTGGGCCCTGGCATCGTCACGGCCATGGCCGGCAACGACGCGGGCGGCATCTCCACCTACTCCACCGTGGGCGCGAAGTTCGGCTTCGCCACGCTGTGGGTCATCCCCATCATGTGCGTGCTGCTGATCGTGGTGGAGATGACGGCCGCGCGCATGGGCGCCGTCACCGGCAAGGGCTTCGCCGCACTCATCCGCGAGCGTTTCGGCATCCGCCTGACCGCGCTGGCCATGCTGGCGCTGCTCATCGGCAACGTGGCCACCACGTTCTCCGAGTTCGCCGGCATCGCCAGCGGCATGGAGATGTTCGGCGTGTCGAAGTACCTGGCCGTGCCCGTGGCCGCCGTGGCCGTGTGGCTTCTGGTGGTGGGCGGCAGCTACAAGCGCG
The DNA here is from genome assembly GCF_009875595.1 of Eggerthella sp. BIOML-A1. Classification (NCBI taxonomy): domain Bacteria; kingdom Bacillati; phylum Actinomycetota; class Coriobacteriia; order Eggerthellales; family Eggerthellaceae; genus Eggerthella; species Eggerthella sp. BIOML-A1. The sequence continues at coordinate 93,592 of NZ_WWRZ01000010.1, forward strand.
TGGAGAAGGTGTTCCTCATCCTGTCGCTGGTGTTCGTCACCTACATCGTGGCGGCGTTCATGGCCGAACCGAACTGGGAAGAGGCTCTGACCAGCACCGTCGTGCCGCGCATCGTGAACGACCAGAGCTTCGTGTCGCTGGTCATCGCGATGATCGGCACCACCATCGCGCCGTGGATGATGTTCTTCAACCAGAGCAACGTGGTGGAAAAGGGCGTGTCGGTGAAGGATCTGTTCTCGCAGAAGGTGGACGTGATCGCCGGCACCATCGCCGCGTGCCTCGTGGCCTGGTTCATCATCGTGACCACGGGATCGGTGCTGTTCCCGCAGGGGATCGAGATCGAATCGGCCGCCGACGCGGCGCGCGCGCTGGCGCCGTTCGCCGGGCACTACGCCGAAGCGCTGTTCGCCATCGGGCTGATCGCCGCGTCGTTCTTGGCGGCCTGCGTGCTGCCGTTGACCACGGCGTTCGTCATCTGCGAGGCCTTCGGCTGGGAGGCGGGCGTTTCGTTCAAGTGGAAAGAGGCGCCGCTGTTCAAGAGCATCTTCACGTTCGTGATCGCGTTCTCGGCCGTGGTGGTGCTGGTGCCGAACATCGACCTCATGGGCGTGATGCTGACCGCCCAGTTCGTGAACGGCCTGGTGCTGCCGGTGCTGCTGGTGTTCATGGCCATCATCGCCGCGGACAAGCGGGTTATGGGCGCGTATCGTTCGCGCATCGCGTCGCGCGTGCTGATCTGGGTCACCGTGGGCATCGTTACCGTGCTCACCGCCGTGCTGCTGGTGATGCAGGTGCTGGGCATCTAGACGCCTCGGCGGCGGCGCGGCGAAAGGGCGCAGCCGCCGGGCTGCATCGACGCTACTTGACGGCGTCGAGCAGGCGGCGGCTTTCTTCCTGCAGTCGTTCGGCCAAAAACGTGCGGCTGTTGTCGCCGTTGCGGGCGCAGTCGAGCAGCATCTGCACCGTCAAGCTGGACAGATAGGCGTCCATGCTCTCTTCGATGAGATCGTAGACCTGCTTGATCTCCTGCACCATCGCGCCGCCCTTGCGGGCATCGCGCTTCGCGCGCGTGGACTGCTTTGCATCGTCGTCGAGCGCTTCCATGATCTCCAGCACGTTCGTGTCGGCCGGATCCTTCGCCAGGCGATAGCCGCCGTGCTTGCCCGGACGGGCCTCGATGATGCCTGCGTTGCGCAACAGCTGCGCCAGCTGGATGAGGTAGTCGCGCGGAATGGACATGTCCTCCGCGATATCTTTCGAGGAGCAGGTGGTACCTTGCGCAGCCAAGTACAAGATGGCGCGCATACCGTAATCGGTGGATGCCTTGAGTTGCACTGCTGTCTCCTTACTCTATGTCGCCCGGCATGCATGATGCCTGGTGAGCGACCTACTTATATATGCTTGGTAGTCAATTTCTCCTTAGAAAACAACAAACGACGCATACGCAGCGTCGTTTGAGGTGGTGCACCCCTTGCGACTGCGAGGGAGAGCTATCTAAGGTGGTCCGAGTGTACCCAATGCAAAACGATTATAGCAAGGTCAATGATGGGTTTGCAGGTCAAATCGAATGGAAACGGTTACGTTTGCGCTAACTCCCCACACCTCCGCCATTATCGTGCAACGGCGCCGTTACGTCGATGCTATACTGCGGCCTATGGAGACGAAAAAACAACTGCGCTCGCGCGTGCTGGCACGTCGCGATGCGCTTCCGGAAGAGATGCGTGCGCGCAAGAGCGCGGCGATATGCGCGCGGTTGGAGCAGGTGCTGGCGGAAGCGCTGGCGGGCGCGGAAGGTGCGGGGACGGCGCAGGTTTCGGCCGAGGGGACGTCGCGCGCGGATGCGACGGGCGGGAGCGCGGTTCCCACTGTGGCCGTGTTCGCGTCGATGCGCAGTGAGGTGGACACGCGGCCGTTCGTCGAGGCGGCGTACGCGCGCGGTTGGGACGTGTGCTTCCCCTGCATGGTGCGCGAGGAGCCTGCAGCGGGCGGGTCGCGGACGGCGGGTCGCGCGGGCGCGGACGAAACAGGTGGGGCGCCGGTATCGAGCGAGCCGCGGGCGGGAGACGTGCCGCGAATGCCGAGTGAGTCGCGGACAGCGGGCGAAACGGGCGGCACGAGCGGGTCGCCTCTGATGCGATTCTACCGCGTGGCGCGCGAGCAGCTGGACGCGGCCGCAGCGGGGTTCCTTGGCGCGCCCCTGCGCTGCCTTGCCTGCGAAGCGCTGGAGCGCGACGGGTTCCAGGCCGTCGATCCTGAGGAGCTCGACGCCGTGGTGGTGCCGCTGGTCGCCTTCGACGATGCCGGGCGACGCCTGGGCTACGGCGGCGGCAACTACGACCAGCTGCTCCCCCGCTTGCGCGCCGATGCCACCGTGGTCGGCATAGCCTTCGACGAACAGCGCGTGGAAACCGTCCCCTGCGAGCCCCACGACATCGCCCTGCCCCGCGTGGTGAGCGGGTAGCGCGCCCATCGTCCTAGCCTCGCACGACGAATCTGGGCGCGGGCTCCGCAGCGTGCAGATCGACGCGGGAGCGCTCGATCAAGGAAGCGCACATTTGCAGCGGGTGCGAAAACGCCTGGCGCGTTTCTTCCGCAGCCCGAATGTTGGCCCTTCGCTGTTTCTAGTGGTTTGACAGGGCGAACTTGCTAGGGAGCCCACCTTATGGAGCTGCAAGCGGTACCA
>NZ_WWRZ01000011.1:0-70828 GCF_009875595.1 Eggerthella sp. BIOML-A1
GCCTCGACTACTTCCCGAACCGCGTCGCCGACCCGACCCTGGTTCGCCCGGAGATGTGGAACGACTAGTCGCGTAGCTTGACCTACTTGTCACAGACAGGCATCGTCACTTCGTAAAAAGAAAGGGGATTCGGTTTGCAAGGCATTCCGGATCCCCTTTTCCTTTTCATAATCCAATTATCACGCACAAACAGATCGGTCATGTAGGATCAAAGGTAAGACTCCAATCGTTTCGCATTCGATCTTGCATGACAAGAAAACCCCTCTGACAGGGGGTTAGGTGGGGCATACTCTTTTTTGCTACTGGTTTAAGGAGGACCAATGGCAGACAACGCTAACAAGGAAATCAAGACCGCGACAGCCGATGACGGCTCGACCGGCTACGAGATGAAGATCGGTCTTGGCACCATTGCCATGCTGATCTCGGCGACGGGCATGGGCTTGGTGCCCCTGTTCAGCCGCTGGGCAACTCGTACGGACATGTTCGACGGGGCGCTGGGTCTGAACGCTGGCGACTCCATCGGTGCTTTGATGGCCGTGGGCCGCATGAGCATGGGCGTGCTGTTCTTCGTCGTCATCATGTTCGCTACGGGCAAGGTAGAGACGTTCAAGAAACTCAAGCTGACGCCGGCCATCGCGTTGGGCGGCTTGATGATCGGCATGTCGCTGGCGTGCTACGTGACGTCTACGCTGTTGACCACCATCTCGAACGCTGTTCTGTTCATCTACATCGGTCCTGTCGTTTGCGTAGTGCTCGCGCGCATCTTCCGCAAGGAACCCATGTCTGCTTTACAGTGGGTATGCCTGGTTGCGGTGTTCATCGGCATGTTGTTCGGCAACAACCTGATGGGTTTCAACGAGTCTGGCTTCTTCGTAGACTTCAACCTGGTTCCGTCTACGCCTGAGTTCCCGCAGAAGGGTCTCGGCGACGCCTTCGGCCTGGCTTCCGGCTTCTTCTACGGCGCTTCGATGTTCTTCAACGGCTACCGTAAGGACGCCGACACCACGGCTCGTGGTGTGTGGAACTTCATCTTCGCCGTCCTGGGCGCTGGTGTTATCACCGTCGTCCTGAACTCGCTCGGTGCAAACCCCGGCATGGAGAACTGGGCTCTCAACATCCACTTCACCGCATTCAACTGGATCGGTGCCCTGCTTTTGTGGGTCATCTGCGGTCCTGTGGCTCTGGGCTTCTTGCTGGTGGCTGGCCGCAACCTGCCGGCTGCTGACTACGGCACCATTGCGTACTGGGAAGTTCCCGTGGCCATCTTCGTGGGTCTGGTCGTGTTCGGCGAGGCCCTGACGGTTAACACGATTCTCGGTGGCATTCTCATCATCGGCGGCGGCGCTATCCCCTCTATCAAGGGCATGCTTTCCGCTCGCAAGATGAGAAAAGAAGAGGAGATTTGCGAGAATCTTGCCGCTCGCTTGGAAGAGGAAGAAGTCAAGGAGCACCTGCAGTAGGTTTGGCGGCGTGCGCCTGGTTCTCGGGCGCACGCCTTTCCGCTGAGAAGCGGTAATCCATAACCGGAAAGGAAGGGGTGTGATTCATGAAGATCACGAGCAACCTGACCCATGTTGCCACTGAAATCGAGTTCGAAGCGCCGTTGAACGAGGAGGAGCTGCTCGCCGTGTTCGAGAAGAGCGGCGTCCAGGGCTTCCCGGCCGAGCTCGACATCGCCGAGCGCACGGAGGACCACGTGCAGATGCTGTCGCTGGAGAAGCTGCTGGGCTTCGCCAAGGCGTCCGGGCTGTCCGCGGTGACCTACGACGTGACGTACTTCCCGCACGCCGACGACGCGGAGGTTGCCTACCAGCTCAGGCAGCTGGCGCGCGACCTGGAGATCAGCGCCGAGGTCATCCGCGACGTGTGCGCGGCCGAGATCCAGGAGTACCTGGCCCTCGACGCGAAGCGCGACGCCGGCCTGCCCGTCCACAGCATCGTGGAGGCCTACACGGGCGGCACCGCGTTCGCCTGGTACGGCATGAGCGACTACCCGCGCCTCAAGCGCTTCATCCTGCGCAAGCTGGCGCAGGGCGGTCAGAAGGCCAAGCACAGCTTCATCATGCGCGCCAGCAAGGCCCAGGTGGATATGCTCGACGAGTACTGATCGTCTTTTGCGGTTGAACCTTCGGGTTGCCCTACGGCCTGTCAGCGAGAACGCAGCACGTCCAAAATTATGCGTTTCACGAGGCATTTTAGGTGGAGCCCGTTTGCTGCAAAACGGGCTCCACGCCTTTTCGGGGCAGGGCTCTCGACGGTTCAAACGCATATAAAAGGTTACAGGTTTACCTCGTATTGCCGTTTTTGCGGTATGATAACCTCAGGTTAAGGCGTTTTCCGACTATCGAAAGGGGCTTCTTTTGGAGCACCAGATACGCCGACAGCTTGCGTGTACTTCTAACGAAGCTGCTAATTTCTTAGGGGATTACCATGGGATCTAACGACCAACGTTCCACTATCAGAAAAGTAGCCGTTTCATCGTTCCTTGGGAACTTCATCGAATGGTTCGACTACGCAACCTATTCGTACTTCGCAGTGGTCATCGCCAACGTGTTCTTCCCTGGCGACGACCCGGCGCTTGCGCTCATGCAGACGTTCGCGGTGTTCGCGCTTTCGTTCCTGCTGCGCCCCATCGGCGCCATCTTCTGGGGCAGCATGGGCGACAAGAAGGGCCGCAAGTGGGCCCTGTCCACGTCCATCTTCCTGATGACCGGCGCTACCTTCTGCATCGGCTTGCTGCCGGGCTACCTGGCCATCGGCCTCGCCGCCCCCATCTTGCTGCTGCTGCTCCGCATGATCCAGGGTTTCTCGGCTTCCGGCGAGTATGCCGGCGCTGCTACGTTCCTGGCTGAGTACGCTCCCTCGGACAAGCGCGGCGTGTACTGCTCGCTCGTGCCTGCTTCGACGGCCGTGGGCCTGTTGGTGGGCTCTACGTTCGCCACGGTCATGTACACGATCCTGCCTGACGCAGCCGTGAACGAGTGGGGCTGGCGCATCCCGTTCCTGTTGGCAGGACCGCTGGGTCTCGTCGCTCACTACATTCGTACCAAGCTGGAGGATTCGCCGACGTATCAGGAGATGCAGGCTGCTATCTCCAAGACCGACGACTCGAATCATCCTATCCGCGACCTGTTCCGTCATCACACGAAGGAGCTCATCATCTCCTTCGGTGCCGCCATGCTGAACGCGGTGGGCTTCTACGTGGTTCTCACGTACTTGCCGGTCTACCTGGAGACGGTGGTCATGATGCCGGCGAACGAATCGTCGCTGATCACCACTATATGCCTGGTCGCGTACGTGGCGTTCATCTTCGGCATGGGGCATCTGTCCGATAAGTTCGGGCGCAAGAAGATGCTCATCATCGCCTGTGTGTCGTTCATCGTGCTGACGGTGCCGGCGTTCATGCTGTTGAACACTGCGCAATTCTTCACGGTGCTGGCCGTCGAGCTGGTGCTGTGCCTGGCGCTTACCATCAACGACGGTACGCTGTCCAGCTATCTGACCGAGACGTTCCCGACGGCGGTGCGCTACACCGGCTTCGCCCTGTCGTTCAACTTGGCGAACGCCCTGTTCGGCGGTTCCGCCTCGTTCATCTCGACTGCTCTGATCGCCGCTACCGGCTCCGGTCTCGCGCCTGCCTGGTACATGGTCGGCGTGTCTTGTGTCGCGCTGGTGGCGATGATACTATCGCACGAACATACGGGTAAGGATCTGTCCGAAGTGTAAGGCCCTGCGGTCTGCACGACGATAGTGCTGATACAAACGGGCGCCGTCCAGACCTGCTGGTCCGGACGGCGTTCGCTCATGAGACGGCGTGCTCGCGCCGCCCGTACAATGGAGGACGAATGGCTGAAACATCGCAGACGCCGAAGTGTTTGAAAGCTCAGATCACGCGCACGTCGCTCGTGCTGGCCGCGGCGGCGTTGTTGCGCGAGCAGGGGCCGAAAGCCGTGACGTATCGCAAGGTGGCGAAGTGGGCCGGTGCGGCCTCGTCATCGGTCGGATATTACTTCGACTCGGTGACGCAGTTGCTGCACGAGGCCGGTCGCTACAATATTCAGCTGTGGGCCGAGCGTGCAGAGAAAGCGGCATCGGCTGCCGAAGGCCTTGAGCCTGAAGAGTGTCGTCGTCATGTAATCGACCTGCTCATTCGCGCCTGCTTGCCCGATGAATCGGTGGTGCCTTCGGCTCACTACGGGCAGCTGATTGCCGCGGCCGAATCGGACGTGGTCACCGAGGCTTACCAGAAGGGCCGCGTTTCGCTCGATGCCGCCATCGAGCGCATCCTTGCACGCGCAAAGATCGATATGCCGCCACGTATGGTGGGCACCGTGGTAGACGGCGCGGCAGTGGCCGCCATTTCCGAGGGGTACGACGTGCGCAAGTTCGCGTCCGATATCCTGCGCGATGCCGTCGAAGTCTACATCAAGGCATCTGAAGCTTAACGCTTGTAGCGCGCCTCAGTAATCCAGCAACTCACGTTTCGGCGACGGGAGGGTGAACGCCCTCCCGTCGCCGTTCTTCTTTCCAGCCTGAATGGTAGAACGGATGCAAGAAACGCATCGATTGCGATGTCGCGCCGCTGTGTTCGCGAGCGGCGCGACATCGCGTCCTAGGTGAGGAAAGGGGTTGAGGCAGCATGAGCGATACTCGTCGCGCACCGGAGGCGTCTTCGGCTGACGCGGGCCCGGTGGGCTCGGTGAGCCGGCCGTCGTTCAAACGCACGTTGACGTTCTTCGGATTCTTCGCCATCACGGCTTCCATGGTGATGACGGTATACGAGTACCCGTCGTTTGCGTCGTCGGGATTCCAGCTGGTGTTCTTCCTGATCATCGGCGGCATCCTGTGGTTCTTGCCCGTGGCGCTGTGCGCTGCGGAAATGGCCACGGTGAAAGGATGGGAATCGGGCGGCATTTTCGCCTGGGTGGGCAATACGCTGGGCAGACGGTGGGGTTTCGCCGCGCTGTTCTTCCAGTGGTTCCAGATCACGGTTGGGTTCGTCACCATGGCGTTCTTCATCCTGGCGGCGCTGGCCTACGTGTTCAGGTGGGACGCGCTGTACAACAACCCGCTGGTGATGTTCTTCGGCGTGGCGGCCATCGTGTGGCTGCTCACGCTCACGCAGCTGGGCGGCACGAAGTACACGGCGCGCATCTCGAAGGTGGGCTTCGTGGGCGGCATCATCGTGCCCGTGCTAGTGCTGCTGGTGGGCTTGGTGATCTACTTCGCCACGGGCGGCGTCTCGCAGATCAAGATGGACGCGGCCACGTTCGTGCCCGACTTCGGCAAGGTGGACACGCTGGTCATCTTCGCGTCGTTCATCCTGGCGTACATGGGCGTGGAGGCTTCCGCTTCGCATGTGAACGAGCTGAAGAACCCGAACCGCAACTACCCGCTTGCCATGATCGTGCTGGCAATCCTCACCATCGCGCTGGACGCGCTGGGCGGCTTGGCCGTGGCCACGACGCTTCCGGCGTCGGTTCTGGACGGCAACCTGTCGTTCGGCGTGATCGAGGCGTTCCGCGCCATCTTCGTGCAGCACATCGGCCCGTCTATGAGCTGGATCGTGTTCGTGGTGGCGCTGTTGCTGGCGCTGGGCGTGCTTGCCGAGATCTCGGCGTGGATCGTGGGCCCGTCGCGCGCGCTGCTTGATACGGCGCACGACGGCATCCTGCCCCCGTCGTTCAAGAAGGTTAACAAGCACGGCGTGTCGGTGAAGACGGTGGTCATCCAAGCCGTCATCGTCACGGTGTGGGACGCGGTGCTGTGCGGATCCATCGCGCTGTCCGGCGGATCCAGCTCGTCGGTGGGCTACCTGACGGCCATCGGTCTGACCGTGGTCATCTACCTGGTGGGATACGTGCTGTTCTTCCTCGGGTACTTCTATCTGATCTTCAAGAAGAAGAACCTGCAGCGCTCGTTCCAGCTGCCCGGCGGCACGCCGTTCAAGGCCATCGTGGCGGGCGTCGGCCTCATCATGACCGTGGCGACGTTGATCATCTCGTTCTTCCCGTCGTCGAACCTGGACGCGCAGTCGAACGCGGTGTACCAGGCGACGCTGGGCGTGGCGTTCGCGATATCGGTGGCTATCCCCTTCATCATATACGCGTTGCGTCATCGTTGGGAGCCGAAGCCTGTCGTGCCGGTAGGGGCGACGGTTGCCGCGCCTTCGGGCGCTGCCATGCCCGCGCGTCCCGCGGCTCCCGAACAGGGCGCTCATGTCCGCACCGATGCGGGCACCTCGGGCCCCATCAACAAGCGCACGAAGGCCCGCGACGCGATGGGCGGCCCGCGTGACGCTTCGGGCACGCCGCGATCGGCCGGAGCAAGCGGCGCGGTTGCTGGCGGCGGTCTGAGCGAGCGCGTGGCGCAGGGCATTTCCAGCGTGGTGGTCGGCGTGACCAGCCGCCCGCCGGGACCCATTCCTGTGGACGCGAAGGATCCGCACGGTGCCCCCGTCCCGCTGCGCACGCCTACCGTGGACGAAGGCCGTGCGCACGAGATGTCCCAGCCTCCGGCCTGCGGCGTGCCCACGCCGCAGAACCCTATGCCGGTTCCGTGCGACGTCTCGGACGAGGATTCCGCTTCGCGGCATGCGGCTTCCAGCTCCGGCGCCGAAAGGCCTGCGGCCGATGCCGCCGACGTGCGCGACGATCTGATCGACCGCACGGTGGAAGGCGACCCCAGCTTGCGCTCCAGCGTGACGGAGGGCGTGGTCGGGCAGGGCGTTCCCCAGGCCGACCCCGATACGCCCGATCCGCAGCGCGAGACGGGCATCGACACCGACAAGCCGGCCCGCTAGCGCGCAGCGAACAACCAGGTATCAAACTTCGAAACAGGAGGTTTTCATGAAGGAACAGACATCTACCAGCAAGATCCTCGACAGCATGGACGAGGGCACCAAGTACTCGACGCCCATCTTCGGCTCCGAGGCGTCCGACGTGGCCATGCCGCGTCTCAAGATGAACGCCCAGCCGGTCGAGCCGCGCATCACGTACGAGATGATCAAGGAGTACCTGTCCATCGAGGGCAACGCCACGCAGAACCTCACCACGTTCTGCCAGACGTACATGGAGCCCATGGCCACGAAGATCATGGCCGAGACGATGGAGAAGAACGCCATCGACAAGGACGAGTACCCCATGACGGCCGACCTCGAGAACCGCTGCGTCGCCATGATCGGCGACCTGTGGCACGCGAACCCCGACGAGGAGCCCATGGGCACGTCCACCGTCGGCTCGTCCGAGGCGTGCATGCTGGGCGGTTTGGGCATGCTGTTCCGCTGGAAGAAGCTGGCGAAGGACGCGGGCATCGACATCTACACCGAGCAGCGTCCGAACCTGGTGATTTCCGCGGGCTACCAGGTATGCTGGGAGAAGTTCTGCCGCTATTGGGACATCGAGATGCGCCTTGTGCCGCTTGAGAAGGACCACCTGTCGCTGAACATGGACACGGTCATGGACTACGTGGACGACCACACCATCGGCATCACGGCCATCCTCGGCATCACGTACACCGGCAAGTTCGACGACGTGCAGAAGCTCGACGAGCTGGTGGAGGCGTACAACCAGGAGCATCCGAAGCTGCCCATCCGCATTCACGTGGACGGCGCGTCGGGCGGCATGTTCGCCCCGTTCGTGGAGCCCGACCTGGTGTGGGACTTCCAGCTGAAGAACGTGTGGTCCATCAACTGCTCCGGCCACAAGTACGGTCTCGTGTACCCCGGCATCGGCTGGGTGGTGTGGCGCAGCAAGGAGGCGCTGCCCGAGGACCTGATCTTCTGGGTGAGCTACCTGGGCGGCGAGGAAGCCACCATGGCCATCAACTTCTCGCGCTCCGCGTCGCAGATCGTGGGTCAGTATTACGTGCTGATGCGCAACGGCTTCGAGGGCTTCAAGGAGATCCAGGAGCGCACGCTCGACGTGGCGCGCTACCTGGCCGCCGAGCTCAAGGAGATGGGCATCTTCGAGATCTACGAGGACGCGTCGCACATTCCCATCGTGTGCTGGGGCTTGAAGGACGACGCCGACGTGGAGTGGTCGCTGTACGACCTGTCCGACCGTCTGCGCATGAGCGGCTGGCTGGTGCCGGCGTACCCGATGCCCGCCGACATGCAGGACACCACCGTCCAGCGCGTCGTGGCGCGCGCCGACTTCTCCATGCAGCTGTGCATCAAGCTGGTGGAGGACATGAAGAAGGAGATGGACACGCTGAACAAGGCGAAGTTCGTCACCGGCAACACCCAGGGCGTCATCCAGACCGGCTTCAACCATGGCGGCCGCTCCGCCGTCGACAAGGGCGAGAAGGTCCAGACGAAGGCGAAGAGCAACCAGTAACGGCTGGTGGTAGAAAAGCAGGTAAGGGGCCTGAACTTCGGGCCCCTTACCTGTATAGTGCAGGCGCCTGTAAATATGATTGATAAAGTCATGGACAAAAGTGGGCACTTTTCCGTAGGTTTTGCCGGGAAATCGGATAGGCCGCACATCGTGTTTTAGAAAACGCCTGGTGAAAGAGTTGTCGCTTCATATATTCTCATAGAAACATAAAGAAAAGTGGCGCTTTTTGTCCATTATTAAAATAGTCATATATAAAAGCCATCGACAAAGCATGTCGATGGCTTGTGCAAATCGTTTGCGCGCTCGCTATCCGAAGATGCCGAACTTGTAGACAAAGTATCCGGCGAGGGCACCGACGATGGCGGAAACTAGTGTGAGGATCACGCCCCTGAGCACGGGATGCCGACGGGCACGCTGGCTGCGCGGATTGCTGCGATCGACGGGCTCGCCCTTCGAGTATGCGAGAATCTCGTGATAGGTTACCAGATCGTGCTCTTTCTTGATGCGCTCCACGCGAGCGAGTAGCACCATTCCGAAGCCCCATATCAACAGGCCGATAATGCCGGACGGCACGGCGTCCCAGCCCCACCAGCTGATGCCTGTGATGGCGGCCGCGACTCCCAGAATAACGATGCCGAAACCTGCCCAGGTCAAGGCCATCATCTTCTTGTAGTCGTTCGAGATTGCTTCCTTCATGGCTTCCACGTCTCCTTTGATCAGTTCGTCGACTGTAACGTCGAAGAGGACGCTGAGCAGCAGCAGGCTTTCCACATCGGGGTAGGTTTTGTCGTTCTCCCAGCTTGAGACGGTCTGGCGCGAAACGTAGATCTTCGCGGCGAGGTCGTCTTGCGAGAGCCCTCGTTCCGTCCGATGACGTTTGATCTGACTGCCGAGCTCCATGCGTTTCCCTTCGTTGATCATAGGTTGCCATGACGCGGCAAAGTGTACCATCAAATGGCCTTGACGCAGGGCGTTCCATCTCCGGCATACTCTGTCAAAAGTTCTTTACATGCTATTTGAACAGGGGCGATGCATCATGGCATCCTGGATGCCGTTTGGCGACGCGGCACTTACGGATGACGGCGAACGCGATCTTCGAGCAGCGCCCGTCGTATGCTCGGACGCAGTGACGGTGTCGATGAGGAGCGCGCTGTGAAGAAGATTCTGATTGTCCTGACCAACACTGCTGCGTACGGGGAGAGGAATGTCGCCACGGGGCTATGGTTGGGGGAGGCTGCGGAGTTCATGGACGAGGCGATTCAGCGCGGATATGCGGTGGATTTCGTCAGCCCCAAGGGCGGCTACGTGCCGCTCGACCCGCGCAGCATGAAGCCTGCGTACGTCGATCGCGCTGCGTTCGCGCTGTACCGCACGCGTGACTTCCAGGAGAGAGCTCTTGCGCATTCGATGCATCCCGACGATGTGGATCCTGGCGAGTACGTCGCTCTGTATTACACGGGCGGTCATGGCGTGATGTGGGATTTTCCCAGCAGCGAGGGTCTTGAACGGCTCTGCTTGGAGGTGTACGGCAACGGCGGCTACCTCGCCACGGTGTGCCATGGCATCGCCGGGCTGCTGTACGTGAAGGAAGGTTCCAGATACCTGATCGAGGGAAAGAGCATCACGGGTTTTACCGCGATGGAGGAGCGCCTCAGCGGTAAAAGCGCTGTTATCCCATTCTGGAACGAGCAGGTGGCGAAAGCGCATGGAGCCGTGTTTCGCAAGAAACGCCCGTTCGCCGAGCACGCCATTCAGGACGGAAGGATCATCACCGGCCAGAATCCCGAATCGCCCCGCGCCGTTGCCCGCCTGCTGCTGAAAAACTTAGAACGCCCCCTGTGCTGAACCCGGTTCTCGTTCGCCATTTGGGACCGGATTCAGCACAGGGGGCGCCTGGGGAAAGGAGGCGGTTGCGCGGAGCGAATCGCGCGCAACCGCTGTTGGCGATGGAAAAGCTTAGTCCTCGCGCTCGATGGGCATGCTCATGCAGCGCGGGCCGCCACGGCCGCGGGACAGCTCGGCGGACGGGACGATGATGAGGTCGAGGCCCTTGTCGCGCAGCACCTTGTTCGTGACGTCGTTGCGCTCGTACACCACGATCTTGCCCGGGGCGATGCACAGCGTGTTCGAGCCGTCGTTCCACTGCTCGCGCTCGGCCGCGATGCGGTCGCCGCCGCCACAGGGGATGAGCTCGACGGGATGACCGACGTAGGTCTCCAGGATGCTCTCCAGCGTGCCGTTCACTTCCTTGACCTTGATTCCCTCGCCCGCAGCGGTGATCTCGAAGACGGTCAGCGGGCCCATGATGCCGGGATGGATGGTGAACTTGTCCGTGTCGATCTGCGTGAACACGGTGTCGAGGTGCATGAAGGCGCGGGAGTTCGGGATGTTGAACGCCAGGATGGTCTCGATGGGGCTCGTCGGATCGTTGAAGATGTTCTTCGCGATGGCATCGATGGCATCGGGCTCGGTGCGCTGGGAAATGCCGATGGCCAGCACCTTGTCGTTGATGTTGAGGATGTCGCCGCCCTCGATGTGGAACGTGTTGTAGCGGCTGTAGTACTCGGGGGTGCCCTTCAGCATGGGATGATGCGCGAAGATGTACTCGCCGTAGATGGTCTCGCGGTTGCGGGTCTCGGAGTACATGCGGTTGATGGACACGCCGTTGCCGATCATCGCGAACGGGTCGCGGGTGAAGTACAGGTTCGGCATGGGCTTGATGACCATCTTGGAAGACTCGGAAACCAGGTCCACCAGCGAGTTGGACTTGTCGGTGTGCAGCTCGGTGAGGTTGATGCCCTCCATCGTCTTCAGCACGAAGTCCTTGGCGTCGGGATAGTTCTCCTGCATGTAGTCGAAGATGATCTTCTGGTAGCGGTCCGTGCGGATGCCGGCCTCTTCGATCCACTGCTTGAGGAACTGCTCGCGCAGCTCGGGGTTGGCCTCGAGAACCTCAGCCATGAGGTCTTCCAGGTAAAACACTTCGACGCCGTTGTCGCGCAGAGCCTGCGCGAACGCGTCATGCTCCTCCTGGGCGACCTTCAAGAACGGGATGTCGTCGAACAGCAGCTCTTCGAGCGTGTTCGGCGTCAGGTTCAGAAGCTCTTTTCCCGGGCGGTGCAGCAGGACTTTCTTCAAGGGCTTGATCTCGCTCTTGACGTTCACTCCTGACATGTGCAACCCTCCTTCTTCCTTTACGTCGGTTCCGCAGGGAACCGATCTTCGCCAAGTCGCCGTGCGGTCCTTTATGCCGTTCGGCGCGTTGACACCACCATGCTCCAACCCGATAGTGAAGAAAAGATGTAAACGAGGTTTACCGGCAAACAAAGAAGGTTTACCGTCGGGAAACGGGTCGATAAACCTCTACTAAACTGCTGGTCGCAGCCTTGATCGCAAAATGCAGCGCTCGCAGGCCGAAAGTAGAGGGCGTCGCGCCCGATTCCCAGAGCGGTTGTTTCGTGTATCATGGGAGGAAGGTTTAGGCAGTCGCTTCGCGTTTGAGAGAGGTGCCGCTCCGTGGGTTTCGTGCTCTTCCATTACACGCTTTTCGTGCTGTTAGGATCCATTCTGACATCGGCCACGTGTTTGTCTGCTTACCTTGTTTCAAGGAAGCGAACGATGCTGTACGCCTCCTTTGGTTTTCTGTTCTATTTCTTCGATGTGGCATGGGTGTTTCAACGAGATTTCTTCACCGGTGCCGATGCCGGAGTTGGGCCTGCGTATGCGCTGATCATGTCGCTGCTGATGGTGTTGGCCGGTTGCGGGTTCCTCACGTCGTTTTGGTTGCTGGTGTGCGATTACGTGGGCGAGACGCGCAAGGCGCTCAAAGTGATTCCGGCGGTCGTGTTCGTTGCGGCCAGCGTCGCGGTGCTTCTGATCGTGCCCGAAGGCGGCTTGCGAAGTTTCGCGTTCTACAGTCCGAGAGCGTTGTACCTGTTCTGGATGCTGGCTTTCGCCGGGGCATGGTACTTGAGGTCGAAGGACGCCGCCGAGCGTGCCCGCCTTCGACGTCATTTGGGTCTGTACGGGGCGCTGTGGTTTTTGGGGCTGTCCGTGGTGGTGGAGGACGCGTTGGTGTTCCTGCTGCCCGATCCTATCTTCATCGGGCCGCGCGCGTACGCTCCCGAGCGCAACTTCGCCGAGAACGCGCTGATGCTGTGCTGCGCGTTCTTCGCGTGCCGCGACGCGTTCCGGGTTTTGTCGCTGCGCTTCGACCGACCGCCCATGCGCGGCGGAGGGCGACAGGAAGAGCTCATAGACGACAACCTCATGATGTACGGCAAGCGCCACCAGCTGTCCGAGCGCGAATGCGAGGTGCTGCGCTACGTGCTGCTGGGCAACGACAACCAGAACATCGCGTCGTCCATGCATCTGGCACTGAGCACCGTGAAAGTGCACGTGCACAACATCCTTCAGAAAACCGGTCAAGCGAACCGCCAAGCATTGGTTCAGGACTTCTGGAAGATGTCATAGCAGTATGGACGTGTGACTGTGTCAAGGGGACGGGGCATTTTGTCAAGGGGACGGGTCATTTGACACACTGACACGACACAGTAGCGGTAAGGCGGGTGTGTCAAATGACCCGTCCCCTTGACACACCCGCCTTTCTGCAGACACAGAAGCGCCCTCCCGGGAAGGGGAGGGCGCTTCTTCTCGAGGCGTCTGGAAGGGAGGAGGGAAACGCCTCGCGTAGGGGTTGCCTACACTGCCGCGGCGGCGTTCTTGCCGGCCAGGCGGCCGAAGGTGAGCGCGCTGCCCAGACTGATGCCGGCCACCACGACGGGGTAATCCACCAGCAGGCGGCGGCCCATCGTGTTGCCCGCCACGTACAGGCCGGGGATGGGATCGTTCGTGCCGTCCTTGGTGACGCGCAGCTCGTGGTCGCACTCCAGGCCGCCGAACATGACCAGCATGCCCGCGTTGCCGAACTTGCACGCGTAGTACGGCGGGTTCTCCACCGGGAACATGCGCTTTGACATCTTGCCGAAGTCCTCGTCGATGCCCTTGTGGCACAGCTCATTGTAGCGCTCGATCTCGGCCTTCATCGTTTCCAGGGGCAGACCGGTCTTCTCGGCCAGCTCCTCCAGGGAGTTCGCGATGACGTCGGTGCGCTCGTCCACCATGGCCTGCGTCGTGTAGCCCAAGCCGAAGCCCGAGAGCACGGTCTCGTACTCGGCGGCCTGGTCATCCGGCACGAAGTAGGTGGTGTAGCCGTGACCGTCGGGCATGTGGATGATCTGCTCGGGCCACTTGCTGTCGAAGATCTGCCACGCCTTCACGCCGGCCTTCGCCAGCTCGGGGTCCTTCGCGACGGGCTGGCGCGTGTGCTCGGCGGCGATGTTCTGGCCGGGCACGTCCTCGTTCATGAAGCGCTTGCCCTCCATGTTCAGCTGCAGGAAGCTGTCGACGCCAAGCGATCCGCCCATGTGGTGGGTCATCGGCGCGTGGGGGCCCAGCTCCATCCAGCCGCCGGCCCAGATGCCCATGAGCTGGCCGCGGCCGTCATCGACGCCGCCCATGAACTCCTCGGTCCACGGCGCGTAGTAGTGGCGCATCTCGGGGTTCGCGCCGTAGTCGCCGCAGCACAGCACCACGGCCTTGGCGTTCACCTTAAGATAGCCGTCGGGCGTCTTCGCGTACGCGCCCACAACCTTGTCGTTCTCCACGATCAGCTGCTCGCCCTCGGCATTGTAGATCAGCTCGGCGCCGCCGGCCACGGCTGCGTTGAACGCTGCTTCGCACGCCCACTGCATGTTCGGGTTCGTGGTGATGGTGCCGTGGAAGTAGGGGTAGACTTCTTCCTTGTAGTTGTAGGTTTCCAGCGGCGGGAAGCACTTCGGGCGGATGAAGTTCGGCTTGTCCGTCTTGCGGTTGGCCGCGGTGGATTCCAGCACTTCGTAGTCGGCGCCCTCGATGAACCAGTCGAAATCCTCGCCCGAGTGGTCGTACCAGTAGTTCATCATCCAGGTGTCGCAGCGACCGCCCGTCTCCTTGACGAACTCGTTGAAGATGTCCTCTTTCGGAGCCCACTCGATGCCCAGGTCCTTCTGGATTTGGGATCCCACGACGCCGAAGTCGCCGGCCATGGAGATGACCGAGTAGCTGTCTTCCGGCTGCTTTTCCAGCACGATGACCTTCTTGCCGGCTTCGGCGGCTTCCTTCGCCGCGGCGGTGCCGGCGATGCCCATGCCGATGACCAGCACGTCGCAGTCCTTCTCCTCCTTGACGTCGGTGGGGACCGGCGGGGGCGTGAGGAAGTCGGGGGTGTATTTGGTGGGGGAGACGCTCGACGCGCTGCCGCCGTTCGGGCTGCCGTCGCCCTCGGCGGATGCGGTGCCGGCGCTCTGCTGCGGAGCGCAGCCGGCCAAGCCGGCGGCTCCAGCGGCGACGGCTGCGGTGGCTCCCAAGCCCAGGAATGCGCGACGACTCAGTCTGGTTTCTTTCATGTCCCTCTCTCCTTTCGATGAGAAGCGGGTTGGTTTTCCGCTGCCCGCTTCATCGCGAGGATTTCCGGTATGGAATCCTCCCCTGCGCTGCCAACCATACGCGCCCGCGAGCCTGCCCGCCACACCTGCGGGCGGGTGGTTTTTTGCGTTTAGGCCGGTGAGAAGCCCACCTGATACGGGTAGGGTATCGGATAGGATGCCTGATGGAACGGTGTATGCGTACGCGTTTGCCGTGGCGGGGGCTGTGTTGGGGCTCGAACCATGAGCCGGGGACGAATCCTTTTCGATGGGATATACTGGCGAGGAAGCAGACGGAGGGTAGGGGCCGATGAGCTGTTTGAAGGATCTGTTCACGGGCATGAGAGCGCGCGACGTCGTGTTCATGAGCGGGTATGCGTTGTATTTGACGTTCGGCTACATGTCGTTCGAATCTCCGACGGTGCTCACCTCGTTGGGAGAGTCGGGCGCCATCGTGCAGTCGCTGTTCCTGGTGGCGGTGATCGCGGCGCGCATGGTGGTGTACGCGGCGATGATCGCGTTGGCGCGCCGGTCGGGGCGCGGGTTCTCGACGGCGGTCGTCCTTGTGTGCGCGGGCGTTGCCGCGACAGGGTTCATCGTCACGCGCATGGCTTTTCGGTTCGCAGAGTTCGTGCCGCTGAACGAGCTGGTTCCGTGGCTGGTGGCGGGCGGTTTGTGCTTCGGTGCGGGCGATGCGCTGATCAACCTGTTGTGGGCGCGTTTCTCGGGTACGTTCGATTTGCGGCGCGTGTACCTGTTCGTGCTCTTGAGTAGCGGGCTCAGCCTGATCGTGTACTTCGTTGTCACGCTGCTGCCAGCGGCGCTCATGCTGCCGGCGGGCGCGCTGCTGTTCTTCGCTTCCGTGGCGTTCTGCCGCCAGTGCCTCGCCGCGCGCGAGCCCATCGACGAGGAGTTCTCCGCGCCGGTGTTCAAGGGCGCGTTGTCGGTGCTGTGGCGTCCGGTGCTTGGCACGTCAATCCTGGCGTTCATGAGCGGTCTCATGCTGCAGCTTTCGATGTCCGAGGCCATCCCGCTGGGGACGTTCCAGTTCACGGCGCTTATCACGCAGGCTGCCGTGATCGCTGCCCTGTTGTTGCCCGCCTTGCTGGTGAAGAGCCAGCCTGGTTTGGGGTCGGTGTACCGTATGGCGCTTCCGCTGTCGGCGGCGGGCTTTTTGCTGCTGCCGCTCATCTGGAACGGCGCAGGTGGCTTGGCGAACGCGTGCGCCCAGTTGGGAACGCTGGTGGCCGGGATCATCCTGTGGTGCATGGTGGCGCATACGGTGCACGACACGAAACTGCCGGCAGCGTTGCTGTTCTCGTGCACGCTTGTGTGCACGAACGCCGCGCAGATGGCCGGCGCCCTCGTTGGCATGTTGAATGCGCATACGCTAGGGCAGGGCGACATCGCGCTGACGGCGGTGGCGCTGGTTGCCATCTATCTGCTGGCGATGGTGTCGCTGTTTCTGTTCAAAGACAAGACCCTGCGCGGCTTCGACGCCGTGGCCGAGGAAGGGGCGCCCGCCGCCGAGCAGCAGGGCGACGCGCTGGAGGCGCGCTGCGCGCATGTGGCGGAGGCGCACGGGCTTACGCCGCGCGAGTCGGAGATCCTCGTGCATCTGGGGCAAGGGCGCACCGCGCGCGCGATTTCCGAGAAGCTGGTAGTATCGGAGAACACGGTGAAGTACCACATCAAGTCCATCTACCAGAAGCTTGACGTGCACTCGCGCGACGAGGTGATCGACCTCATCGAACGCTCGGGTGAGGAGGGAATGTGAGACAGGATCGAGTCAAGGGGAGTATAATGACAGCATTTACGAGGGGAAGCGAGCGGGGGATTGGGGCAAGAAGAGGAAACGCGATCTGAATGCGGCCCTTGGCGGGCCGTTCTTGCCGTGTTTTCGCTCGCGACCTTTCTTCTGCTGCTGGTTTTCGGCGCTCTTCCTTCCGTTTTCGATCCTGCACGGGCGTACGCCGACGAAGCGCCTTCCGATTCTGCTCGCGTCATTCGCGTCGCGTACGTGCAGCAGGAGCCGATGTCGCCGGCAGACGAGTCGGGGGCGTTTGTGGGGTACACCTACGAGTATTTCGAACGTTTGGCGCAGTATACGGGATGGTCGTACGAGTTCGTTCCGGTGGAAGGCTCGGGTCCGGCTGCCTATAAGACCCTGCGAGACTTGTTGGGTGCGGGTGATGCCGATGTTGCCGTCGGCTTGATGGCGACGCAGGAGGGTCGAGAGTCGCTCGCCTTCACGCGCGACAGCTTTGCTGCCTTGAACGTGGTGCTCAGAACCGCTGCCGAAGTGTCCGATGACCCTCTTGACGAGGCGACTTCCGATCACCCGCTGCGTGTGGCGGTGATCGAAGGCTCTCCTCTCGCGAGCGACCTCGAAGCGTTCTGCGCGCAGAACGAAATCCCTTACGAAACGGTGGGATTCGCCGATGCCGGCGAGGCGCGCGACGCCGTGCTGAACGGTCGGGTCGATGTGGAGCTTGCAGCCGATATGTCGGATACTACGGGGTTGCGCACTGTCGTTCATATGACAACTCATCCTTTGTATTTCGCCGTAGCGCTCGATAATCGTGCATTGGCCGGCGAGCTCGACGACGCGCTCGACCGCATCGACCAGGTGGATCCTCTTTTCAGGGCGCGCTTGCGCGATAGGCATTTCTCCGTTGCGTCTCCCGTGTTCTTGCTAACGGATGTCGAGAAGTCGTTCGTCGAAGGCGCTGCTCCGGTGCGGGTGGGCGTGCTGAGCGATCAACCGCCGTACCAATATCAAGAAGACGGCCAGGTCAAGGGCATTGCGGTGGATATACTTGAGACCGTGGCGCAGAAGACGGGACTGAGATTCGAATACGTTGCCGCCGAGACGGTGGAGGCTCTCGACACTTTGCAGGCGGCGGGCTCTATCGACATGGTCGCGGGCATCGATCGCGACTATTCCACGGCCAACGAGCGAAACCTCGCGCTGACGCAGCCGTATGTGAGCGCTTCGTACGTGCTCGTGGCGAACAAGAGCGTTGCCGATGGCGCCATTTCGGGCAAGCGGCTGGCGATTTCCTCCTCTAGCAGCTACGATGGCGGTTTTTTGGGCGATGCGATACAGTTTCCCTCAATTGCCTCTTGTTTGCGCGCGGTGTTCAAGGGCGAGGCGGATTACACGTACGTGGACGAGTACATGACGCAGTATTTCCTGAACACGCCGGAATTTCGCGACGTGCGCATTGCGCCCCAGACGTACGAGCCGCGCCGCGTGAGCCTGGGGGTGGTGCGTTCGGACGACACGACGCTGCTGGGCATCGTGGATCGCGCGGTAGGGTCGCTCACCGAGGTCGAGCGCCAGGCGGTCATCAACGGCAACGTATTGCGCGAGCGGCCGGTTGATCTGGGCGAGCTCGTGCATGCGAATCCGGCCATCGCGCTTGCGGTGGCGTCGGCAACGTGCTTGATCGTGGTTCTGTTCGTGCTGATAATTCTCGGGTTGCGCGCGCGAAGCAACGCGAAGACCGCGTTCGACCTCAAGAAGCGCCTGCGGTTGTACGCGCTGTGCGACGACAGCTTCTTCGAGTTCGATTGCCGCACGAAAAGGCTGATCATCTCGATGCCTGGGAAAGGCCAACAAGGGCTCAGCGAGCCGTTCGCCTTCGAGTGCGACGCCCCGGCGGTGTTTGACGAGGAGCGCAAGCGTTCGTTCGCCGAACTCCTCGGCGGCAAAGAGCATCGCGTCGAAGAAGTGCGGATGCCCGATACGGACGGCATCGAGCATTGGTTGCGCGTGACGGTGGATCCGGTGGAGGACGCGTCGGGGCGCGTGGCGCATACGGTGGGCAAAATCGAGGTCATCGACGAAGAACGGCGGGAGAAAGACCAGCTCGTGGCGCGCGCCGAACGCGATAGCCTCACGGGCTTGCTGAATTCCGAGACTACTCGTCTGCGCATCGGGCAGCAGCTGGATGCGCTTGCGGGAGGCGAGCGTGGCGCCTTGCTGGTCGTGGACGTCGATTGCTTCAAGGACGTGAACGATACGCACGGTCATCTCGTGGGCGATCTCGTGCTGGCCGATATCGCCCGCATCCTGCGAGAGAACTTCCGCATCGGCGACGTGGTGGGGCGTTTGGGCGGCGACGAGTTCATGGTGTACCTCGACCGCGTCGGCTCGACGGACGTCGTGCTGGGGAAGTGCGACCGGCTGCGGCGAGCGGTAGAGCGCCATGAGTATCCGGGAACGGACTGCCGCGCCACGATCAGCGTCGGCGTTGTGCTGGCGCATGCAGGTGATACGTTCGACGATCTCTACGGCCGCGCCGACGAAGCCCTGTACGCCGCCAAGCGCGACGGCCGCAACCGGTGCGGCCTTGCCGACGGTGCTTTGCGGTCGCCGAAAGCGGCGCCCGCTCCGTAACCTCGGCATATACGCGCGGCCTTTATTCTGCTAAAGTACATCCATCTGTTCGACGCACCTGCGTGTCGGCAATGGAAGCAAGCGCGTTCGCAACGAGGACGAAACGCGCAATGGGGATCATGGGAGGACGAGAGGAAATCGTCCGTCCGAGAGAGATTCGAAAGGAGAGGGTATGAGCAGCTCTATCGTTCAGAAATTCAAGAACGTCGGGCCCGGCGCACTGGTCGCCGCAGGCTTCATCGGGCCAGGCACCGTCACCACCTGCACGGTTTCAGGCGCGAGCTACGGCTACACCATGCTGTGGGCGCTGCTGTTCGCCACGGTGGCCACCATCATCTTCCAGGAGATGGCGTCGCGCGTCGGCATCGTTTCGGGCAAGGGTCTGGGTGAAAACATCCGCGATCGTATTCCCAACAAGGCGCTTATGTGGATTGCGATCGTGATTGTTCTCATCGCCATCTTCGTGGGCAACATCGCGTACGAGACGGGCAACATCACGGGCGGCATCCTGGGCATCCAGGCTGTGCTTCCCGACGTGCCGATGATCCCTATCGTCATCGTTCTGGGTATTCTGGCGTTCGTCGCCATGTGGATTGGCTCGTATAAGGTGGTCGAGGTTATCCTCACGGCCATCGTCGTGTTCATGGGCGTGGTGTTCTTCGTCACGGCCATCGCCTCCAGCCCTGATTGGGGCGCCATTGCCACGGGGCTGTTCGTGCCGACGCTGCCCGAAGAGGGATCGAAGGGCATCCTCACGGCGGTGGGCCTCATCGGTACCACCATCGTGCCGTACAACCTGTTCCTGCACGCCTCCGGCGCCTCCGAGCGTTTCAAGGATCCCGAGCAGGTGTCCGACGCCCGCTTCGACACGGTGCTGAGCATCGGTCTGGGCGGCATCATCTCCATGGCCATCCTCATCTGCGCCGCCGCCAACATTTACGGCACCGACACCGTGGTGACGAACGGCAAGGACATGGCGCTGGCGCTGCAGCCGCTTCTTGGCTCGTGGGCCACGTGGATGATCGGCCTCGGTCTGCTGTGCGCCGGCTTCTCCAGCGCCATCACCGCTTCGTTCTCGGCCGCTTATGCCGTGAACGGCGTGCTGGGCTGGAAGAAGACGACGAAGGATCTGCGTTTCAAGCTCATCTGGATCATCGTGCTGGTGTGCGGCTGCGTGATGGCTGTGGCGCTGGGCAAGAGCCCCACCGAGCTGATCCTTGTGGCTCAGGCGGCGAACGCCATCCTGCTGCCCATCATGGCGTTCTTCGTGCTGTACTGCGCGAACGGCAAGGACCTGGGCAAGTGGCGAAACCACATCTTCGCGAACTGCGCGGGCGTGGTGATCATCGTGATCACGCTGTTCATGTGCTGGCGCAACATGTCCAGCTTCCTCGCGTCGCTGCAGACGCTGGTCGGCGCCTAACCGCGGTTGGTCCTGCTTCTATCGAGTGCGTTCGCGTGCCCGCCGGTTTCGGCGGGCACGCGTGTTTTCGAGGGATGTGGGGTGGGGGCGAGCGCGAAGAGCGCTGTCGGAGCGCGCGGGCGAGGTGCGGAGCAGCGCATGCTGCTGGGCGCTGGGCCGTTTCGTTCCCACAAGGTCGATGAGCCTAAAATCGGTTCCGCGGGGTAAAAATAAAGCGGTTTGGTAATCCTCTTTTACCGCTTTCTTCGTGCGCTAACTTTCCGAACTGGGCAAACGTGCGAAGACGATATCGGCCGGCCGTCGAAACGGCGGTTCGGGTCCTTCCAGGATTACCAAACCGATCGATTATTGCCGCAGGAGGTCGGATTTTGCTACACGGGTTGTTTTCGCTGACGGACCGGCGTGACAAGGCGCTGCGGAGCTTCGCCGGCCGGCCGACGCGGCAAAGCGTCGCGGAGCTTCGCCGTCGTCTTCCGAAGTTTCAAATGTATCATTTTCTGTGACATTTTTCACGGAAGCGGTTTCAGAAGGTACTATGGCCTCGAGACAACAAGCACGTGAGAAGGAGACGGATATGACTACTGAAAACAGAGAGCGCGCGCAGGCTTACCGCAACCGTTTGTTCCCCGGGTTCGATTCGCCGCTTGCGTGCACCGATCCCGAGTTCGTCGAACGCATGGACAACTTCGCCTTCGGCGAAGTGCCGGCCAGCGACGATCTGGACGACCGCACGCGGATGATGGCCATCCTGGCCGCGCTCATCGGCGCGCAGGCCATCGACCTGTTCAAGGCCATGGCGAAGGGCGCCTTCAACGTGGGCGTCACGCCGGTGGAAATGAAGGAGTTGGTGTACCAGTCCACGCCGTACGTGGGCATGGGCCGCATGTTGCCGTTTCTGTACGCGGTGAACGAGCTGCTGGAGCACCGCCTGGTGTCGCTGCCGCTTGAGGGCCAGGCCACCACGACGGAGGGCACGCGTTTGGAGGCGGGCGTACGGAAGCAGGTGGACCTGTTCGGCGAGGATATGGCCGACTTCTACCAGTCGGGTTCCGAGGAAACGCGCCATATCAACCGCTGGCTGGCCGAGAACTGCTTCGGCGATTACTACACGCGCACGGGGCTCGATGACGCGCAACGCGAGATGATCACGTTCTGCCTGCTCATCGCGCAGGGCGGGTGCGAGCCGCAGGCGGTCAGCCATGTGCGGGCGAACCTGCGCGTGGGCAACGACCGCACGTTCCTCATCAAGGTGGTGTCGCAGTGCGTGCCCTACATCGGCTACCCGCGCTGCCTCAACGCGCTGCGCTGCATCGACGAAGCGATGGAGGCGGCAGAGGCGTCCGACGCGGAGTAGGCGCAGTAGGCTTCGCAACCGTTCCGGCATGAAGGGAGGCCGTCGCGCATGCGGCGGCCTCCGCGCGCTTGGCGCTATCCTTGGCGTTCCACCAGGTCGATCAGCTCTTGGTGCGAATGGACGTCCAGCTTCGCGTAGATGTGGCTGACGTGGGTTTTCACGACGGCATCAAGTCGTGTTTGTGGGCGGGCGCGCGCATGGACGAGGTGCACACGGCCATGGTGTTCGATCGCGTTGCCGTGAAACCCGACGAGTTCTGTGGCGCGCAGACCACCGGCTCGCTGTTCTGGATGGGCTCGAACCCGTGGCTCAAGGTGAACCTCAACGGCGAGCGCTTCGCCAACGAGTCCGGCCCGTACGACTACATCCTGAACGCGGCGCTCACGCAGCCGCACCACACGGTGGTCATCTGGGATTCGGACTGCGAGACGACTCGGGCTCGTACCATGCGCACACGTACCCGAACATGTCCACGGGCAACTGCTGCGGCCGTTCGGTGACCTTCGCCCGCATGATCGGCAAGGCGTTGGCTGCCAAGTAGCGCCTTGCGGCGCGATGCCGCCGCAATCGACTATCCCGAGGCCGCCGTTTGCCGGCAGGCCCCCTCATTCGCTCGGTCCCGCGCATCCCTCCCTCCCGTGCGCGGAACCATCGATTTAATGCAGAGACTTACGGACACATACGGACACATACGGACACATACGGACACATACGGACACATAGGGGCATATAGGGACCCATATGGACGCATGCGGATATCGGAAACGGGGTTCCCGCTTCGAAGGGCGTGCCCCTTTATTCAGCCCCCACTGCTTTGATGGCGATGTCGTCTTGTTCCAGCTCCTGGCGGATGCGGCTGACGAAGGCCAGCGCGGTGGGGGAGTCGCCGTGCACGCACAGCGTGTCGGGATGGAGATCCACCAGCTTGCCCGTGACGGACAGCACGGCGCCTTCGCGGATGGCGTTCTTGACGCGCTCGATGGCGTGTTCTTCGTCGCGGATGAGCGCGGCGGGGTCGTTGCGGCTGACCAGGCGGCCCTCGTCGGTGTAGTTGCGGTCGGCGAAGAACTCCTCGGCCGTGACCAGCCCCAGCTTGCGGCCTTCGTCCACAAGCGCGCTGTTGGCCAGGCCCACCAGCACTAGCTTGGGGTCCACGTCGCGGACGGCCTGCGCCAGCGCGGCTGCCAACTCGGGATCGACGGCGGCGTGGTTGTACAGTTGGCCGTGCGGTTTCACGTGCGCGAGCTGCACGCCCTGTGCCGAGCAGAACGCCTGCAGCGCGCCGATCTGGTACAGCATGTACGAGTACGCCTCGTCGGGCGACAGGTGCATGTCGCGGCGCCCGAAGCCCTGCAGATCGGGATAGCCCGGGTGCGCGCCGATGGCGATGCCGGCGTCCTTCGCCATGCCCACCGTCTTGCGCATGACCACCGGGTCGCCCGCATGCTGCCCGCACGCGATGTTCGCGCTGGACACAAGCGGGATGATCTGGTCGTCGAGCCCCAGCGTGTAGCGCCCGAAGCTCTCGCCCAGGTCGCTGTTCAAGTCGATGCGGTGCATAGGCAGCCTTCTTTCCTGCGTGGTTTCAGCCTATTGTAAAGCAACGCCCCGCGCCAGGTGAAGAGCGCGGGGCGTTGGGCGCGAGTGTTTCACGTGAAACACTCGTTCGGGGCATGAACGTTGTCTATTCTTTCAGGTTGATGTTCTTGGTGTCGGTGATGAGCATGCAGCCGGGGGCGTGGGTGATGGCGAACGGCGGCTTGCTGTTCATGACGATGGACTGAGGCGTGACGCCGCAGGCCCAAAACACGGGAACTTCGCCGTCGCGGATTTCCACAGGGTCGCCGAACTCGGGATGCATGATGTCGCGCACGCCGATGGCGTCCGGGTTTCCGATATGGATGGGCGCGCCGTGCACCTTCGGGATGGCACCGGAGATCTGCACCGCCTTCACTACCTGGTCGTAGGGGATGGGGCGCATCGACATCACCATGTTGCCGCTCATGGAGCCCGCCGGGGTGCACGGCACGCCCGTCAGGTACATGGGCACGTTGCAGCCCATGGTGTTGTGGCGGATCTCGATGCCGGCCTCGATGAGCTCGGACTCGAACGAGAACGAGCAGCCGATGACGAACGATACGAGGTCGTCGCGCCAGTAGTCCTCGACATTCTCCACTTCGGCCACCAGCTTGCCGTGCTCGTAGATGCGGTAGCGCGGGAAGTCGGTGGCGATGTCGCAGTCGGTTGCGCAGATGGCAGCCTCGCGTGCGCCCACCTCGGTCACTTCCAGCAGCGGGCACGGCTTGGGATTGCGCTGCGCGAACAGCAGGAAGTCGTAGGCCTGCTCCTTCGGCAGCACGATGAGGTTCGCCTGCGCGTACCCGGGACACAGCCCGCTCGTCGGCGCCGTGAACTCCCCCGAGCGAATGAGATGCCGCGCCTCAACCGGAGAAGCGGAAAGCATCTGCGCCCAAACGTCGTCAGCCACGCCCTCGGGCTTGACGGGAACTTGAGCATCCATCATAAGAGAACCCCTTTCCTCGGTGTCGCCCTTATTATGGCACGTCGAGAGCTGCTTTCGCGCAGCGTCTTTACGACCGTCATGGCGTGTCCGAGTCACGTGTTCCGTGCCTTGGCAGAGATCGCACGCTATGCACGATTTTGCGCGCGAATCGCAGAAGCCGACCAGCGATTTCTCCGAGATGACGGGCTGGTTATCCGAAAAAATCGTGCATAGCGTGCGATCTCTGCCAAGGCGGGGTGCGGCCGATGCTTTTCCGTTGCCGAACCGGGTGGCCGATCGCGGGTTCGAGGGGGTTGAGGACGGCGGCGCCTTTTGCTGGCGCCGCACGGGATCCTTCGACTCCGCGCCTGGCGGCGCTCCGCTCAGGATGACAACCTGCGGGGCTCGGGCTCCGCTCAGGATGACAACCAGGTAGCCCATCTCTTTCTCTCTCAAAACGGCGAACCTCGCAACCCGCACAAAAAGGGCTTTTCGAGCCTACGTCCGACGCCGCCCTCGCCGCCCGCAAGCCCCCCGCCGGTCCATGAAGGGCGACGTAAGACGTACGAAGGATCCGCTCGGGGCATGCCCACCAAGCGATCTAGCTTCGCGTCGCCGCAGCGAGCCAAACAGCCCAGTGGGCTGTTTGTGCGAGCCAGGACTGTCTGAGCGACTGGGCATGCCCCGAGCGGATCCGCCAGAAACCCCTACACTTCGCCCTTCATGAACCGCTCGATGAAGCTGGTGTCGGCGAGGCCGGCGGCGAACGTCTCGTTCTCCATGATGGCGTACTGAAAGTCGAGGTTCGTCTTCACGCCCACCACCACCATCTCCTCCAGCGCGGTGCGCATCTTCGCGATAGCCTCGGTGCGGTCGCGTCCATGCACGATCACCTTGGCGATCATGGAGTCGTAATACGGCGTGATCTCGTAGCCATCGTAGGCTGCGGTGTCCACGCGCACGCCGTTGCCACCGGGCAGGTGCATCTGCGAGATGGTGCCGGGCGACGGCAGGAACCCGCGCTCGGGCTGCTCGGCGTTCACGCGGCACTCGATGGCGTGGCCGCGGTACGTGATGTCGTCCTGCGTGAACGTCAACGGGTCGCCCGCCGCCACGCGGATCATCTCTTCCACGAGATCGGTGCCCGTGACCATCTCGGTGACGGGGTGTTCCACCTGGATGCGCGTGTTCATCTCCATGAAGTAGTAGTTCAGCTTATCGTCCAGCAGAAACTCGATGGTGCCCGCCGACGTGTAGCCCACGGCCTGCGCCGCGCGCACGGCGGCTTCCAGCATCTCGTCGCGCACGCGCCCCGTCATCACGGGCGAGGGGCTTTCCTCGATCATCTTCTGGTGGTTGCGCTGCACCGAGCAATCGCGCTCGCCCAGGGCCACCACGGTGCCGTACGTATCGGCGATGATCTGCACCTCCACGTGGCGCGGGTTCAGCACGCAGCGCTCCAGGTACATGGTGTTGTCGCCGAACGCGCCCACGCTCTCGCGCTGGGCGATGGAGAACTGCTCGGAGAAGTCGTGCTCGTCGTGGCTGATGCGCATGCCCTTGCCGCCACCGCCCGACGACGCCTTGATCATGATGGGCCAGCCGATCTCGCGTGCCATCGCCAGCGCTTCCTCCGGATGGTGCACGGGCTCCTTCGTGCCGGGAACCACGGGCACGCCCGCCTCCATCATGGTCTTGCGGGCCTGGCTCTTGTTGCCCATGCGGTCCAGGACCTCGGGCGCGGGGCCGATGAACACGATGTCGTTCTCGCGGCACAGCTTCGCGAACGTCGAGTTCTCCGACAGGAAGCCGTAGCCGGGATGGATGGCCTGCGCGCCGGTGCCCTTCGCGGCGGACAGGATGGCGGCGATGTTCAGGTACGAGTCGCGCGCGGCGGGCGGGCCGATGCACACGCTCTCGTCGGCCAGGTACACGTGCAGCGAATGCTTGTCGGCCGTGGAGTACACGGCCACCGTCTTGATGTCCATGGCGCGGCAGGCGCGGATGATGCGGACGGCGATCTCGCCGCGGTTGGCGATGAGTATCTTGTCGAACATGGCGCGCGCCGCCCTAGTGCGTTTCGCCGGCGGCGGTGGCCACGCGGAACAGCGGCTGGTCGTATTCGACCTGCGTGCCGTTGGCTGCCAGCACCTCCACGACGATGCCGGGGGCGGGCGTGGTGATCTCGTTCATCATCTTCATGGCCTCGACGATGGCCAGCGTCTGGCCGGACAGCACTTCCTGGCCCACCTTCACGAAGGGATCTTCGTCGGGGCTGGGCGAGATGTAGAACATGCCCACCATGGGGCTGCGCACGAGGATGGAGCTTTCGTCGGCGTCCTCGACGGCGGCTGCCTCGTGGCTTTCGGTCTTGCCGGCCAACAGCGCGCTCACGCGATCGGCCATGAGCGGCAGCGCGGTAGACGAGAGCGGGCCGTGGTTGCGCTCCAATTCGATTTTCGTTTCGCCGTCATCCACGCGCAAGGCCGTGAGCTCGGCCTTGTCCATGATGGCGATGAGTTCTTCGATGGCTTTCGTATCCATGGCGGTTCTCCTACGTTTGTGACGGGGTTCTGTGACGGCCGGCTTCGGCGAACCCCTACCTACTTCTTCTTCGTCTACGTCGTTGCGCGTTCGGTGGTGTCGGTTGCGTCGGGCGGTTGTTTCTTTGGCGGGACGGTTCCCAGGGCGTTGCGGTTGCCGACGCGCTGGGAGCGATCGGCTCGGTCGATCCACAACATGTCGGCCTGCGACTTGCGTGCCTGTTCCTCCAGGATGGGGGTCAGGCGCCGCGCCGTGCGCCGGGGCGATATGCCGTCGGCGCTGGGCCGCCTCACTTTCAACGCCAGCATTTCGAACAGGTGCGCCTCTTCGCGCAGCAGCGCTTGGGCCTCCTGCACGCCGATGGACTCGAAGCGGATCTTGCCGCCCGGCGGGCGTTGCACCAGCTTCGGGATGTCCACGCTGGCGATGGTGCCGATTTTCGCGTAACCGCCGGTGGTTTGCCGGTCGGCCAGCATGATGATGGGCCGTCCGTGCGACGGCACCTGCACGGCGCCGAACGCCACGCCGTCGGAGATGATGTCGGACCCGTGCTTCGTCTCGATTTCCGGTCCGTCCAGGCGGTACCCCATGCGGTCGCATTTCGTGGTGGTGGTGTACGCCTGCCCGTAGAACGTGGCCAGGCCTTTGTCGGTGAACATGTCCTGCTGAGGCCCGGGCACCACGCGCACGGTGATTTCGTCGCGGTCGAAGCCGTAGAACTCGTTGTCGCCGTCGATGCGGTGCGACCCTAGGTTGGGCAGAAAGTCCACGCTCTTCGTGGAAAACGGCAGGTAGTCGCCGACGATGAGCGTGCGACCCTTCCATCCGCCGAACTCGCACTTGAGGTTCGTCGAGCGACTGCCCATCACTTCGGGCACGCGCACGCTGTTGCCCGCGATGGCCAAGTAACCGTAGCAGCCGGTGCGCGACGCCTTGAAGCGCAGGATGGAGCCGCGCCGCACCATGACGGCCGCGTACATGGGCACGGGTTCGCCGTCCAGCGTCGGCGCGAAGTCGCCGCCCGTGATGGCGAAGCAGGTGTTCGTGGTGAAGCGCACCGTGGGTCCCGCCAGCGCGAATTCCAGCACGGGTGCGCCGGGGTCGTTCTCCACCAGGAGGTTCGCGATGGCGAACGCGCGATGATCCATCACGCCGTTCGTGGAGAAGCCGCTGCCCTGATAGCCGAAGCGCCCCACGTCCTGGATGGTGGTGATCACACCGGGTTTTTTGACGACCAGACCCATGCTACTCGCCTTCCACGAAGATGCCGTACGAATACGTGCCCGCGGCCAGCTGCGCTTCGATGGCGGTGTACTCGTCGGGCGTGATGGGCACGAAGCGCAGGTACTCGCCCGCTGCGTACAGGATGGGTTCCTCACGATCGGGATCGTAGGGTTTGAGCGGCGTGCGCCCGATGATCTGCCAGCCGCCGGGGGAGGCCAGCGGGTAGATGCCCGTCTGCGCGCCGCCTATCCCGACGCTGCCCGGCTCGATGCGCGTGCGCGGCACGGCCAGGCGCGGCGTGTGCAGGCGCTCGTCGAGGCCGCCCAGGTAGGCGAAGCCGGGAAGGAAGCCCAGCATGTCGATGAGGTAGTCGCGCTCGGTGTGGATGGCGATCACTTCGTCTTCGGAAAGGCCTGCCAGTTGCGCCACGTTCGCCAGGTCGGGGCCGAACTCGCCCCCGTAGCACACGGGGATGGGCACGATCTTGCGGATGCTGAGGTCGGCCTCGCCCACGTCGCGCAGCTTGGAGCGCAGCTTCGTGGACAGCTCGTCGAACGTGATGACCAGGGGGTTGTAATACACCATAAGCGAGCAGAACGTGGGCACCAGCTCGGTGATGCCCCGAATGGGATCTGCGGTAAGGTTGTCTGCGGCCATGCGGATCTTGGCGCTCGTCTCCGCGGATATCGCATGGGCGAATTCCAAGTTGAGCGCCGAGTCTCCTGCGATGGTGATGGTGAATCCCGCCATGCAATTCCGTCCTCTGGCGTGTGCGTCGTCTTATGATGTGCGCCCCGTGCTACACTTGTAGGCTGGTCACATAGATAAGGATTGTAGCATATATGGAAAAAGCGCTTTTCCTGGCCGCGTTCTTTTTCGCATACACGGTCCAGGCCATCACGGGATTCGCAGGGAACATCTTCGCCATGCCGGTGGGCACGACGCTGCTGGGCCTGGAATCTACGGTGTCCATCCTCAACGCGATGGGCTTTTTCGCCTGCGGCTTGCTGACGGCGCTCAACATCAAGAGCGTGAATTGGCGCGAGCTTGGCAAGATCCTGGGCGTGATGATCGTGTTCATGGTGCTGGGCATTTGGCTGGATACCCTGGTGCCCCTGCATATCCTGTTGAAGATCTACGGCGTGATCATTGTGATCATCGGTATCAAGAACCTGGCGGTGCCCCAGCAGAAGTTCATGCCGGAATGGGCGCTGTGGATCATTCTCGCTCTGGCCGGCCTGATCCAAGGCATGTTCGTGTCGGGCGGCGCGCTGCTGGTCATCTACGCGGTGCAGAAGCTGCGCGATCAGCAGCAGTTCCGCATCACGCTTTCCGCCGTGTGGACCGTGCTCAACCTTATTTACGCAGGCATCGCGTTTCAGCAGGGGCACTTCACGGGCGACGTCGTCCAGATCATCGTGTTCTGCGTGCCGTTGGCCGTGCTGGCCACGTTTCTGGGCAGCAAGCTGCAGAAGAAGATCAGCCAGGAAAGGTTCCTCAAGCTCACGTACGTGCTGTTGTTGTGCGTCGGCGTCATCTTGCTGGTTACGTCGTAGCGTTCGGCGGCGCGCGGAGGTGCTGCTTGGGGTACAATGACCCCAGATGCAATCGAGGGAAAGGAACGACCATGGCGCAGGAATACGCTCGTATCTTCGCCGCGCTCGACGGCGCGTCGACGCAGGAAGCGGTCGCGCAGCGCGCGGTGACGCTCGCTGCGGACAACCACGCGAAGCTCATGTTCGGCCACGTGATCGATTCGGTTCCCTACGAGGCTTCGGGCGTCGATTTCGAAGCGCTGTGCGCCGAGGGCAAAAAGCGCATCGAAGCCGACCTGGCCGACGTGTTGGCTGCGGCGCGCCAGAACCCGGACATTCCTTCCGTGGAGGTGTCTGTGCATGCGGGGCGCATCGCCGACACGCTGGAGCACGAGCTGATCGAGCCGTTCGAGCCGAACCTCGTGGTGTGCGGCGAGCGCGGGCTGTCGAACATCAAGTACGTGTTCGTGGGCAGCGTGTCCACGTTCCTCATCCGCAACCTCCGCTGCGACGTGCTGGTGGTGAAGCAGTAGGGAACGAGGCAGAATGAGACAGGTGAACGGGGCCGATGGCTCGCTCCGTTTTCTGCGAGAAGAAGCGAATCGCTCGATCGGTTGGAGCCGGTCGGGCGATTCTCGTTTCAGCCCGCCGAGGGGGGGTAGGGCTTGACGACGGGCATCGTGCGCTGTCGGCTACCCCTCGCGGCACAGGTCGATGATGTCCTGCTTGGAGTGGACGTCGAGCTTTCGGTACACGCGCTTCGTATACGTCTTCACGGTGTTCTCCGAGACGTCGAGAGCGCGCGCGATGGCGGCCACCGTTTCCCCGAGGGCCAGCAGCTCGAGCGTTTGACGCTCGCGGTCGGTCAGGCCGTGTTGGAGGGCTAAGCGCTCGCACGGGTTCGCGCGGGTGACCGCGAGGGGCGCTGATGCCGGTTGGTCGTCTCCGACGGCGCATTGTCGCCCGAAAGCCTCGGTTTCGGGTGCAAAAGCGCGGTTTTCGGGCGACAATGCGTCCGTGGAGTGCGCGGGCGCGACGTCGGCCAAGCGAGGCTGGCGCATGAAGGCCGCCAGTTCCGCACGGGTATGCACGTCGAAGGCTCGGTAGATCTTCTGCGTATGGTATTTCACGGCGCTCGGCGAGAGGTAGAGATCCTGCGCGATGCGCGCGATGGTGCGACCCTCTAGAAGCTGTTTGAAGACGGTGGTTTCCAGATCGCTCAGCCCGTAGGCGGCGGCGACGAGATCGGGTTCGGGCGCGGCGACGATCTGGATCGGCGCGGAGGCAAGCCGGGTTGCGTCGGCGGGTTCCGAGGCGGCGCCGCCGGACGGTCGCGCGTCTTGCTCGGGCGGCGGTGAAGGCTGCGGATCGCTGCGGCGCGGGATGCGCTCGCGGCCAAGGAGCCAGGAAGCACCCAGCATGACCAGGTACAGCGTTCCCAACCCGATGAGGGCGAACCCGGCGTTCGTCCCCGGAAGGTACACGCGGGTCAGCGCACCCGCTTCCGTTCCCGCCAGCAGGCACAGCAGCGAAACCGTGTCGCTTGCAGCGTACAGCGGCATGACGGGTATGCGCGCAGCCTTTCCCACTTCGGCGATGGTGCAGGCCAGCACGATGCCGCACATCATGTAGCCCGTGGTGGCCAGTGTGCCGGCAATAGCGGGAGGGACGGCTTCCGTCAGCCCTGGCAGCACCAGCAGGCCCAGCGCGGAAAGCGGCAGCGCCACGCGGTAGCTGCCTTCCAGCTTGAACGGCTGGCGAAACAGCAGCGCGGGCACCGACATGATGACCAGCACGCAGGCGGAAATCCCCAGCACGAGGTACTGCATGAGATCGGGATCGATGTCGGGTTGCCCCGATAGGCTGGTGACGAACCCGCTGAGCAGGGCGAACAATCCTACGGCGAGCACGCCTTTGCCCACAAGCGGCGCGACGTCGGCTATCTGGCTGGAGAAGGTGCGCTCGATGGGCCGTGCGACGCGCAGCCGGGTGGCGCAGGCGCATGCCGCCAGCAGCGATGCCAGGGTGATGGGGATGTACCATTCCTGCGGGTATTGCAGCACGATCGCGCACAGCGCGGTGGCGGCCGCATGGCTGCCCAGCAGGAACAGGTAGCTGGTGCGGTAGGAAAACATCGGCAGCGCCGACAGCCACAGCAAGCTGAGCACCGCCTGGCCGACGCCGATGAGCACCGTGCCCGCCACGAACCCGGGCTGCACGCCTGCGCTGCATGATCCCGGCACCAGCGCGAATCCTATGCACAGCGCTACGGCGGCGAAACCGGCCGCCTTCGAGCCAAGGGGCTCGTGCGCGACGTTGCGGTACCGCAGGGCGACGGCTGCGAACGCTGCTGCGTGCGTAGCGCCGAGCACCGGCATGTATGTGCCGTCGTCGAATGAGGGCACGCTGGCGAACGCGGTGGTCGCATGGTAGCTGAGGATATTGGCAAGCAGGAGAAACGCATATCCTGCGTAGCATGCTGCGCGCGTAGCCATGTTCGATCTCCCCTCCATGCCCCGAGCCATCCGCTTCCCGTGCGGATGCCGCGCCCTGCCCTACATGATACCCGTCGCGAAGCGCCGCGCTGCTCATTTTGGCCGTTTCGGGTGACAGAAAACCGGGTCTTGGCGGCTCTGGGTGATGCCCGTTTGCCTGCCGCTTCGTATGCTGGAGGCGTGGTTGGCGGCCTTTCGGCGGTCGTCCATTTCGTCAAAGGAAGAGGGAAGGGGATCATTATGAGAGAGCAGAAACTCACCCGTCGCACGTTTCTCGGCTTGGGCGCGACAGCTGCGGTGGCCGGGGCGGCCGGCCTCGCGGGATGCGCGCCGGCTGCGAAAAGCGATGCGGGCGCAGACGCAGGCGCGGCCGAGGGCGGCGCGGCAGGTTCGGGCGGCGCAGCGACGGGCGGCAACCCCACCGAGTTCGTGCCGTCGTTCATGAACCCGCCGGCGCCCGTCGACGAGTCGAAGGTAACCGAAACCGTCGACGTCGATGTGTGCGTGGTGGGCCTCGGCCTGGCGGGCGTGTGCGCGCTGCGCGAAGCCGCGGAGTCGGGCGCGAAGACGTTCGGCTTCGATAAAGGTTCCGACGTGGGCTACCGCTCGGGCGAGTTCGGCACGTTCGGCAGCGAGATCCACAAGCAGCTGGGCATCGAGCAGCCTGAGACGCAGGAAGTGGTCAACGAGCTGATGAAGGTCATGGGCAACCGCCCCAATGCGCAGCTGCTGAACTATTGGATCGCGAACTCCGGCCCGGACTTGGACTGGTACATCGGCACTGCCGAGCACGAGCTGCTGACCAGCGACCACGACGTGCCCACCGACCCCGAGAAGCCCTACGTGTTCCCTGAGCGCTTCCCGGTGAACGAGAACTACAATTGGCGCGAGGAGAACTACCCGTGCTTCCCCGGCATGGTGCACCTGCTGCCCGACCACGGCTGGGCCATGCACGGCACGCTGGAGGCCGCGCAGAAGGCCGGTGCCGAGGCGCGTTTCAACCTGAAGGGCGAGCAGCTCATCAAGGAAGGCGACAAGGTGGTGGGCGTGTACGCGTCCGACGAAGACGGCAACATCGTGCGCGTCAACGCGAAGAAGGGCGTCGTGCTGTCGTGCGGCGACATGTCCAGCGACACCGAGATGCTGACGTACTACGCTCCCCAGGCCACGAAGTACGGCTGCTTCTTCAGCACCATGGACAAGAGCGGAAAGCCGGTGAACACGGGCGACGGCCACAAGATGGCCATGTGGGCCGGCGCGGTCATGGAGGACGGCCCCTACGCTCCGATGACGCACAGCCTGGGAACGAACTCCGTCGGCATCGACCCGTTCCTCATGGTGAACCAGGACGGCAAGCGCTTCGCCAACGAGGACGTGGGAGCGCAGGAGCTGCAGAACGCCATCAAGCGTCAGAAGGGCGGCGTGTCGTACCAGATCTTCGACAGCAAGTGGAAAGAGCAGCTGTCGGCGATGCCCCAGTGCTTCGGCGGCGTGACGCACTACATCCCGCCCGAGCAGGAAGCCGAGTACGAGCACGCCATCAACCACTTCGCTGCGGGCTACGCCTCCGACACGTACTTCCAGGGCGAGATCGAGCAAGGCTCCATCATCCCGGCCGATTCCATCGATGAGTTGGCGAAGGCCGTGAACATCCCGGCTGACGCGCTGGTGGAGACGGTGGAGCGCTACAACGAGCTGGCGCACGCGGGCAAGGACGCGGACTTCTCCAAGGTGTCCACGCGCCTGTTCCCCGTGGAGAACCCGCCGTTCTACGCGGTGCCGTTCGGCGACTCGGGCATGTTGGTGCTGATCGGCGGCATCGATTGCGACGTCGACTGCCGCGCGCTCGATGCCGAGAAGAACCCGGTGCCCGGCCTGTTCGTGGCGGGGAACACCATGGGCGGCCGCTTCCTGGTGGACTATCCCGTGACGGTGGCCGGCGCCAGCCACTCGATGGCCATGTCGTTCGGTCGCCTGGCCGGTCGCAAGGCGGCAGAAGGCAAGTAGCGCGAAGCCCTGCGGCGCGCACCGCGCGCGCCGCAGGGTGCCGGGCGGCGTTGCCGCCCGGCACCCTCGCGCGGCTGCGCCGCGCGAGGCCTCCTGTACCGTACCGCCCAAGGCCGCTCGCCTCCCTCCCCGAGCGGCCTTGGTCTTGCGCGGCGCTATTGCGGCAGCGCTGCGTGAAGCTTTGCAATCGTCCAAAATCTACCGAGGATCTACCAGAATCTGCCAAAATCTACCAATCGGCACATAATGAGGCAGGGGGCGGGGTTGATGGCTGTTTTTGAAAGCAGGATGAGGCAGCAGCCATTTTTTCTCGCCGATCTTCTGTTCCGTTCTTGTTGCGGTTGCTTGCGGCGGTCTCGCCTGCCTTCGCAGCGCGTTCCTGAAATTCAATAAGCAAAACCATCATGGACAAAAAGTGCTTCCATTCAGTAGTTTTTGATCCCGAATTCCGCAAGCCCGGAACGGCGTTTTTCATAATGCCAGGTGAAAGGCTTGTCCTTCAATCTATCCTCAGGAAAGATTACTGAACCGAGGCGATTTTTGTCCATGACGCTATCGGTAATGGAAAACTGTCGCCAAGCGGAAGGAGCATGAGGCAGGGGACGGGCGGTCGGTCGGCGACCCGTTGGGGACAGGGGGGGCGGCCGGTGACTCGTTGGAGCCAGGGGGCGGGCGGGCGACGGTGACTCGTCGGAGGCGGGGGGGGGGCGGCCGGTCGGCGATCCGTCGGGTCTCGGCCGTACCGAACCAAAAGCCGGCGGGGCGTCCGATCCGGCGGAGCCGTTGCGCTCCGGCCGCGTTCGATCCGGCGAAACCGTCAAGCTCCGGCTGCGTCCGATTCGGGCCGGTTCCTACCGTAATGGGCTGTCAGCCCCGTTCCCCCTGCCGCGCTCCCGTTTCCTGCGAGAAGAGGGAACCGCCCGATCGGTTGGAGCCGGTCGGGCGGTTCTCGTTTTCCAGCTCGCCAAGGGGGAGGGGAGGTCGGCGAGTGTGGACGGGGTTGTTCGGTTTACAGCTGCGCCAGGATGCGGCCGACCAGCATGCCGTGCGTCAGCGCCATGCCGTGGCTGATGCCAGGGGCGGGCAGCGGGTAGTCGACGAGGAAGCGGCCGCCTTGGGCGTTGCCCACGGCGTACAGGCCCTCGATGACCTCGTCCTCGGTGTCCATCACGTTGAAGTCCACGTCGGTTTGCAGGCCGCCCATGTTCACGAGGATCACCGTGTCGGTGAGCGGGTAGGCGTAGAACGGACCTTCCTCTACGGGGAACAGACGGTCGGCGCGCTTGCCGAAGTCCTCGTCGTTGCCGGCGGCCGCCAGCTCGTTATAGCGCTCGATGGTGGCGGTGAGCGCGGCTTCGTCAACCTCCATGAGCTTGGCCAGCTCGGCGATGGAGTTCGCCGTCACGCCCAAGGCCTTCTCGCCCTCGAAGTAGCTCAGGAAGCCCGGCGTGTTGCCGTCTTCGTTATCCTCGTCGGAGATGTAGGCGTTTTTGCCGTACGAGCCGTTGGGCACGTCGGCGCCCGACTCCACGTACCAGTTCACGTTGC
Organism: Eggerthella sp. BIOML-A1; assembly: GCF_009875595.1. Taxonomy (NCBI): domain Bacteria; kingdom Bacillati; phylum Actinomycetota; class Coriobacteriia; order Eggerthellales; family Eggerthellaceae; genus Eggerthella; species Eggerthella sp. BIOML-A1. The sequence goes on from NZ_WWRZ01000011.1 coordinate 35,839, forward strand.
CGTGGCCGGTGTCCATGTACTTGATCTGGTCTTTCCACTTGCTGTCGAAGATCTGCCAGGCCGTCTTCTTCGGCAGGCGCGAAAGCTGGTTCTGGAACGGCTGGCCTCCCACGTCCTCGTTCATGAAGCGCTCGCCGTTGATGTCCACCAGCAGGAACGCATCCATGCCCAGAGGCCCGCCCAAGTGGTGCGTCATGGGAGCGTGCGGGCCATCCTCCATCTTCGCGCCGATCCACATGCCCATCTGCTGGCCGTCGCCCGTGTTCGTCTTCTCGCCCTTGGCGTCGACGTTCGGGAAAATGCTCATGAAGCGGTCGGACCACGGCACGTAGTAGCTCATCATCTCGGCGTTCGAGGCGTAGTCGCCCGTAGCCAGAAGCACGGCCTTGCTAGCGGTGATCTTCTTGTAATCGCCGTTCTCGTCTTCGACGATGACGCCTTCCACGCGCCCTGCGTTGTCCGGGCGCACCAGCTGGCGGGCGAACGTGGAGTACAGGAACTGCACGCCGGCCTTTTCGCAAATGTCCACCATGTTCTGGATGTAGGGGCCGTTGTCGGGCAGGCAGATCTGGCAGTCGTCGAAGATGGGGTAGAAATCGTCGGCGATGTTGGCCTCGGCGGGATGCGGCCAGTGCATTTTGCGGACGCTCATGGACTTGCCGTCGTAGGTGTCGGATTCCGCCTCCACCACGTACTGACCCTCGCTGGCGGCCAGGAACCAATCGAACGCCTCGCCGGAGTTGTCGGCCCACAGGTTCAGGATGCGCTGGTTGGGGCGGTAGCCGCACTCTTTCATGATCTGGCCGACTGCGGCGTTCTTGTCGATGTGGATGCCCAGGTCCTCTTGGATTTTGCCGCCGATGCAGCCCACCTGGTTCGAGCGGTACTGCCACGTGGTGGCCTTCTCCACGACGACGATGTTCTTCGCGCCGCTTTCCACGGCTGCGCGAGCCGCGCTGATGCCGGAGAGTCCGGCGCCCACGATGACGATGTCGGCTTCGACGGTCTCTTTGATGTCGCTTTCGGCAATGGGACTCGGCCCGGTCAGGAAGCTCGGTCCGCCGGCGGCGCCGGCGTCCGATGCGCCTGCGCTTGCCGCGTCGCTGCTGGCTTGCGGCGAGCAGCCGGCCAGCCCTGCGGCTCCGGCGGCCATGGCGGCTGTGGCGCCCAAGCCTAGAAACGCGCGGCGGGACAGCCCTCGTTCATTGCGTGACATGGTCATGTCGTCCTCCCTGTTCGAAGTGTTCTCGCGTCATCCCTCATGTGACGCTGGCATGACGATACGTCGCAGCGCGTGGTTTGCCGCCGACCCAAAGGGTTGATTCCGAAGGAGGTGGGTTGATATCGTCCCAAAGGGTTGATGCTGGCGTGCGTTCGCGCTCCGGGTGAAAAAGTCCGGTACAATGACGGAAGTTTTCATGGACGTGCGAGGGGCAAGTGGTCGCCTGGAGGGAGGAGGGTCGGTGAAGGCTACGTTCTCGTCGACGGATCGCGGGTTCACTTTGCGCTACGTCGGTCTGAGTTTCTACTACGCCTGGGTGTTCTTGTCGTTCAATTCTCTTGATATCGTGGGAGGAGACGGACGGGCTATCTCGATGGTGCACATCGTGTCGTCGGCCACCGCCATGGTGATGTTTGCGGCGTGCGCGTTAAATTGGCGCTCGGTGATGGGGTGGGCGGCCGGGCGCGTTCGGTCTGTGCTGCTGGCGTGCGGCGTGACGGCGCTTGTCGGAACCTGCCTGTACGCGCTTCCCGCGTTTTCTGCTTTGCCTGCGGTCATGGGCGTGGGTGCGTTTGCCACGGGATTCGCCTGCACGCCCATCGTCTTGGCATGGGGCGTGATATACCGCGATCTCGATGCCCGGCGCGCTGTGCTGTTCACATCCATGACGTTTCTGGGTGCGGCCTTGCTGCACGGGGCGATCATGCTGCTTGGTCCGACGCTGGCACCGGTGGCGGTGTCGCTGTTGCCCTTGGCTGCGGCGGTTGCCGCAACGGCCAGCCTGCGTGATTGGAAGGCCGAGCGCGTGCCGGATGCCGAAACGCGCCGTCGCGCGCGGGGCGAGATACGCGATCTGGTTCGTACGGCGTTGTCGTGGCGCGTGCTGGCGGGGCTGATCGCGGCGTTGTTCGCGTATGGCGGGTTGCGGGTATATTTCGGCTCGGTTGCGCCGAGCGTGTTCTCGAATCCTGCGCTTATGGCGGGCACCATTGCGCTGGCAGCGTTCGTGTTCTTCGTGTACGGCGCTTTGGTGTCGCGCACGAGCCTCAACCTTGGCGTGCTGTACCGTATTGCCATGTCGGTATGGGCGTTGGCGTTCGTGTTGATCGCGCTGGTGGGGCACGACAACATGACGATGGTGTTCTTCATGGCATCGCTCAGCTCGGTGTTGTTCGAAGTGCTCACCTGGGCGCTGCTGGTCGAGATCGCGCGCACGACCCATTTTGCTGCGCTGCTGGTGTTCGCGGTGGGCCGTTTGGCCGTGCATGTGGGAATAGTAGTCGGCGAGGTGGCTGCGTTCGCGTTGATCGACGATATGCTGCTGTTTGCGGTTGTGGCCGTGTTCGTGTTGGTGGCGTCGACGGGTTTCGCGTTCGCCGACCGCGATACCACGTTCGCATTTGAGAGCCCGACGCCGGCCGAGTTGGAGCGACTTTCCGGTGGGGACGGGCGTTCGCATGCCGACGAGTCGGTTTCGTCTGGCTCGGGGGCTGCGGGCTCTGCGGTTGAGCCGGCGGATGCGAGCCTTGTTCCTGTCGCCACGGACGTTGGGGCGCGCATCGAAGCGCTGGCGAAAGCGTATCAGCTATCGCCGCGCGAGAAGGAGGTGTTCGCTCTGTGGGTGACGGGGCACGGCTCGAAGTACATCCAGGAGAAGTTCGTCATCTCGCCGGCAACGGTGAAAACCCATGTGCGCCATATTTACGAGAAGTGCGATGTCCACAACCGCGCCGAACTTATGCGCAAGCTGGAAGAGGCCGGTTAAAAGAGCGACGTGCGTTTAACCGAGGTTCATCAACCATTTTCTCGCCGATCTTCTGTCCCGTTCTTGTTGCGGTTGCTTGCGGCGATCCCGCCTGCCTTCGCAGCGCGCTCCTGAAATTCAATAAGCAAAACCATCATGGACAAAAAGTGCCTCCATTCAGTAGTTTTTGACCCCAAATTCCGCAAGCCCGGAACGGCGTTTTTTATAATGCCAGGTGAGAGGCTTGCCCTTCGATCTATCCTCGGAAAAGATTACTGAATCGAGGCGGTTTTTGTCCATGATCCTATCGGTAATGGAAAACTGTTGCCAAGCGGGCGGAGAATGAGACAGGGGACGGGCGGTCGACGGCGACCCGTTGGAGCCAGGGGGTGGTCGGCGATCCGTCGGGTCCCGGCCGTACCGAACCAAAAGCCGGCTGGGCGTCCGACCCGGTGGAGCCGTCAAGCTCCGGCTGCGTTCGATTCGGGCCGGTTCCTCCCGTAATGAGCCGTCAGCCCCGTTCCCCCTGCCTCATCCAAAAACGACGAAGCCCTCCGGGTGTCGGAGGGCTTCGTGACGGTCGCAGGGGGCGCGCTCTTAGGCGCGCGTTGCCAGCTTGCGGTTCACCACGCGCTTGAACATCACGGTGAGCAGCACGAGGCCCACGCCGATGAGGATGTGGCCGATGCCGGCGATGCCCGAGATGGCGGCATCGGGCATCGCAAGCGGTGCTCCGGTGACTTCCACGACGCCGCGCACCAGCATCATGCACACGGTGACGACCAGGCCAACGTTGTACACGATGTAGAACGGCTTGAACAGCTTGTCGCCGGTGAAGTCGTCCTGCAAAGCGAACAGCGTGGCGATCAGGAATACCGCGAACCCGAGCACCAGCAGGTGCGGGTGCATAAGTCCCAGCGTGGTCTGCCCGGTGAACTGCGCGAAGTTCGTGAACTCGCGGAAGAACACGCCTGCCGCCGCGCCGGCGATAAGGTATACGAGCGCGGTGTTGATCAGTTTCTTCATAAGGATCCTCCCTGGTCCGTATGGTCAAATATGAACGTTGTTCATTATCCGAGGTTTCTTTTTCCGAAGGGGATATGTCACCAAATCGTCATCAATTGCCGTTTCCCTGCGGGCGATCCACGAGCGCGAGCGGTTGTGCTACCCTGTTCCTCATCGAAATCAACGGCGGAGCCGGGCGACAAGACGAGGACGTGGTGCATATGGTGAACGAGAGAATGTACGGCTTGGGAGCCGAGCCGAGCGCGATTCGCGAGTTGTTCGCGTACGGCATGGTGCGCAAGGCGGAAATCGGCGCCGAGAACGTGTTCGACTTCAGCATCGGCAACCCTAGCGTTCCCGCGCCCGATGCCGTGAAGCAGGCGGTGCTCGAGCTCATGGACGAGGAGCCCAGCGCTTTGCACGGCTACACGCCGGCAGCGGGCGATCCGCGCGTGCGCCAGGCCGTGGCCGACCATATTCGCCGTCGCTACGACGTGCCCGCCCAGCCCGAGCAGGTGTACCTCACGGCAGGTGCCGCCGCAGGCTTGGCCATCTCCATCTCGGCCGTCACCGAGCCTGGCGACGAGGTCATCATCATCGCCCCGTTCTTTCCCGAGTACAAGGTGTGGATCGGCACGGCGGGATGCGCGTGCGTGGAGGTGCCGGCGCATGTGCCCGACTTCCAGCTGGATATCGACGCGCTTGCGCAGGCCATCGGGCCGAAGACGGCCGCCATCATCCTCAACTCGCCGAACAACCCGGTGGGCGCCGTGTACTCGCGCGAGAACCTGGAGGCGTTCGCCGCGCTGCTTGCCCGCAAGGAAGAAGAGCTCGGCCGCAAGCTGTACGTTATCAGCGACGAGCCGTACCGCGAGATCACGTACGGCGCCGAGGTTCCCTACGTGCCGTGCGTGTGGCCGCGCACCATCGTGTGCTACTCGTACTCGAAGTCGCTGTCGCTGCCGGGCGAGCGCATCGGGTATCTGTACGTGTCCGACCTGATGGACGACGCGCGCGAAGTGTCCACGGCGGTGGCCGGCGCGGGCCGCGCGCTGGGCTTCATCTGCGCGCCGGTGCTGTTCCAGCGCGTTATCGCGCGCTGCATCGATGAGCCTTCCGACGTGGCGGCCTACGCGGCCAACCGCGAGCTGCTGACGACGGGCCTCGGCGAGTTGGGATACGAGTTCGTGGAACCGCAGGGCGCGTTCTACCTGTGGGTGCGCGCGCTCGAGGACGACGCGCAGGCGTTCAGCGATCGCGCGAAGGCTCATGAGCTGCTACTGGTTCCATCCGACAGCTTCGGCGTCGGCGGCTGGGTGCGCGTGAGCTACTGCGTCTCGCGCGAGGTCATCGAGCGCAGCATGCCCGCGTTCAAGGCTCTCAAAGAATCGTACGAAGGCTAAGGGCTTGCCGTGAAGGGCCGGCGACGCGGCTTCGGCCGTCGTTGCCGGCTTTTTGTTTTGCCGAACCGGAAAGGTCGGGAAAAAAGTGTTGCCCTCCTCGAACTAATGATGGCGCTCTCGTCCTCGACGCGCGATAATATCGCTAGATCGCTTTGCTGCGATAAAGCAGCATAGCGATGCAGACGGTATAGGTTCGAACAAGGGGACACACGATGGCTCAGCAAGACGGTTCTCCGGCGAAGGCGTCCGGAGAGAACATCGAGCAGTTCGGCTACAAGCAGGAACTGCGAAGAGGTATGGGACTATGGGACGTGGTATTGTACGGCGTCCTGTTCATGGTGATTATCGCGCCGCAGTCCATTTTCGGCACCATCCAGCAGAACAGCCACGGCATGACGCCGCTGGTGTACATCATCGGCTTCGTGGCCATTCTGTTCACGGCTATGAGCTACATGCGCATGAGCAAGCGGTTTCCCATCGCGGGTTCGGTGTACTCCTACGTGCAGCGCGGCATCAACCCGCACGTGGGCTTCATGGCGGGCTGGCTGATCCTGCTCGACTACGTGCTGGTTCCCTCCTTGCTCATCGTCATGGTGATGAACTGGGGCGTGGCGCTGGTGCCGGGTAGCCCGGCATGGCTGTGGGCTGTGGCGTTCATCGCGTTCAACACGTTCGTCAACATTCGCGGCATTCAGATGAGCCGCGGCGTTGACTGGGTCATCTTCATCGTCGAGATCGTGGCCGTGGTCGCGTTCATCGCTCTTGGCACCAACTTCGTGTTGGGCGGCGGCGGCGCGGGCGGCTTCGTCCTCGACCCGATCTACCAGCCGGGTCAGGTGGACGCGCACTTCGTGGCGGCGGGCATCTCCATCGCGGCGCTTTCCTTCCTGGGCTTCGACGGCATGTCCACGCTGGCCGAGGAAACGCACGAGCCTGAGAAGAACATCGGCAAGGGCATCATCATCGCACTGTCCATCATCATCGTCGTGTTCGTGGCGCAGACCTACATCGCCGCCATCGTGCAGCCCGATTGGGCGGCCACCGATCCCGACATGGGCTTCTTCGATTCCGTCTACCTGGTGGGCGGGCCGGTGTTCTACAAGATCATGTTGCTGGTCAACATCGTCGCGGTGGGCATCGCCAACATCATCAACGCGCAGATGGCATCCTCGCGCCTGCTGTACAGCATGGGCCGCGACGGCGTGATCCCGCGCGTGTTCGGCAAGGTGCATCCGAAGTTCCAGACGCCGTGGTTCGCCTCCATCTTCTTGGGCGCGATCACGCTGTGCCTGGCGCTTCCGCTGCAGGACTACATGGGCACGCTGGCGGGCTTCGTGAACTTCGGCGCCCTGTCGTCGTTCATCCTGCTGAACTTCGCCGTGTTCTGGTTCTTCTTCGTGAAGGAGAAGAAGCGCGCGTCGTTCAAGGACATCCTGATGTACCTCATCTGCCCGTTCATCGGCATAGCCATTTTGGGCTACGTGTTCACCGGCTTCGAGTGGGCCACGTATGCCGTGGGCATCACCTGGCTGGTCATCGGCCTGATCATCGGCGCGGTGAAATCCAAGGGATACAAGGAAGTGCCCGAGGCGTTCAAGAACCTGGAAGTGTAAGGACGCATTCGTTGATTGAAGGGACGGCCGCGGCGTATTTGCCGCGGCCGTTCGCGTTTTCGTTCCCCGCAACGCATCATCGCCCGAAAAACACGCCTCAGCTTCGATTTCCGTGTTTTTCGGGCGATGATGGTGCGCAAGCCGAATGAGAAGGAGATGACGATGGGCGAAGGAAAGGCCGTGCTGGCCGTCGGAGCCATCATGGTGGACATGTTGTGCCAGGTTCCGCGCCTGCCCCGATCGGGCGAGGGGATCGTGGTGGAGGAGTCGCGCGCCGTCGTGGGCGGTTGCGCGTTCAACGCGGCGAACGTGCTGCGGCAGCTGGGTGCTCCGTACGAGCTGTTCGCGCCGGTGGGGTGCGGCATCTTCGCAGGGTTCGTGGAACGCGAGCTGCGCGAGCGCGGGCTCGAGGCGCCGCGGTTCGATGATCGCGACAGCGGCGGCTGCATGTGCTTCGTGGAGCCGGGCGGCGAGCGCACGATGGTCACGCTGCCGGGCATCGAGCGTCATTTCGTGCGCGCATGGTTCGACCGTGTCGAGGCCGCGCGCTTCGGTTGCGGGTTCGCGAGCGGCTACGAGGTGGAAGGGCCGGGCGGCGACGCCATCATCTCGTTCTTCGAGGATCATCCCTCTATAGAGCTGTATTATGCGCCCGGCCCGCGCGTCTGCGGCGTAGGCGCGCAGAAGACGGCCCGCATCAACGCGTTGCATCCGGTATGGCATCTGAACGACCAAGAGGCGCTTGCGTATACCGGGCGCGCCACGGTTGAAGAGGCGGGCGCCGCCATCGCCGAGAAGTGCGGCAACGCGGTGGTGATCACGGCGGGCAAGGACGGCGCGCATCTGTTCGTCGATGGGCGGCATGCGGTGGTTTCTGCCGGGCTTGTGGATGTGGTGGACACCGTCGGCGCGGGCGATGCGCATCTGGGCGCGCTGACCGCAGCGCGCGCGGCTGGACGCTCATGGGAAGACGCGCTGGCGTTGGCGAACCGCGTGGCCGGAGCGGTGTGCGGCGTGGAAGGGTCGACGCTGACCGACGAGGCGTTCGCGAGGACGGGTGCGCGGCTGTAGGACGCGTTGTCTGATGGCGCAGTCGTTCGTTGAGATATTCTCTGACGAAACTGTTATCTATACGTAAACTTGTCGTACAATTGAAGTTACTTTTCCCTAACGGCTAGGAATTGTCGTCGGTGCTTGCCCGTGCGATCTTCCCGGATGAAAGTGGTATGCTCATGGAGGCGATGTTCGGTGAAGTCGAAACCCTTGCCTACGTGATAGACAGCGAATGCCGCGTCGTCTACTTCAACAAGAAGATGGAGGTTGCGTTTCCCCATTTGAAAACGGGCATGCTTTGCTATCAGGCCTTGCGCGGCGAGCCCGCCTCTTGCCCGGATTGCCCGCTGATGCTTGACCATGCCAGCAAGGGCCGGGTCTACAACCAGCGCATCCGGAGCTGGATAGAGACAGAGGTGAGCGACATAGACTGGCCTGGCTCGGGCGCGTGCCACATTTTCCTGAGCCGTGTCATCGATCGGCCTGATTTGGGCGCGGCCGATCCGAAGCCGTTCGATGCCCTGACGGGCCTGTATACGCGCGAAGCGTTTTTCTCGGCGGTCTCCACTGCGATCCAAGCATATCCGGAGCGCTCGTATTGCCTGATGGCCGTTGACATCGAACATTTCAAGCTGTTCAACGAATGGTACGGCGAAGAGGCCGGAGATTTGTTTCTGGAAGAGGTGGGGAGGCTGCTCGGCGAGGCTGCAGTCGAGAGCGGCGGCGTTTCAGGCTATCTGAGCGGCGACGACTTCTGCATGCTGCTGCCTTGCGACGAGGGCATGATCGAGACTCTGCGAGCCCGCATTACCCAAAGCGCGCTTCATCACGGCAAAGGCATGGGCTTTCTTCCCGCGTTCGGGCTGTTCCGCATTGACGATCGGTCCCTGCCCGTCGGCATCATGTACGATCGCGCGTTGCTGGCTTTGGCCTCGGTCAAGGGGAATTACGCTCAGCGTTTCCGATGGTACGACGATGGTATGCTCAGAGAGATCAAGGACGACCATTCGCTTTTGCTCGAAGTGCAGCAGGCTTTGGAGAAGGGCGAGATCACGTTCTACGCTCAGCCGAAATGCAACCTCGACACGGGCAAGATCGTGGGCCTCGAGGCTCTGGTTCGCTGGATGCACCCTGAGCGCGGGCTCATCCCGCCGATCCAGTTTATCCCCATGCTGGAGCGAAATGGGCTGATAACCGCGCTCGATCTGCATATTTGGGAGGAAGTGTTCCGCGCTCTGCGCGCGTGGATGGACGCCGGCCAGGCGCCCGTGCCCATTTCCGTGAACGTGTCGCGCCGCGACTTGTATGCGCTCGATGTTTTGGGCACGTTCGAGGGATTGCTCGAAAAGTATGATATCCCCCCTCGTCTGCTCGCCGTCGAAATCACCGAAAGCGCGTACGTCGAGGATTGCGAGCTGATCGTGGACATCGTCGAGGGTTTCCATGACCTGGGCATCTCCGTTCATATGGACGATTTTGGCAGCGGGTATTCGTCGCTTGGCATGCTGAAGGACGTGAACGTCGACGTCTTGAAACTGGACATGAAGCTGCTGGACGCGATAGACGCGCAAAGCCGCAAAGCCCGTAGCATTCTGGAAGCCATCATCGGTATGGCGAACTTGCTGGACATCCGCGTGATCGCGGAGGGGGTGGAAACCGAATCCCAACGGCAATTGCTGGTGAAGATGGGGTGCCTGTACGGGCAAGGATACTTTTTCTACAAGCCCATGCCGAAGGCGGAGTTCGAGCCTTTGATTGCGAATCGGACGAAGGTTGATTTCCGCGGCATCCATGCGGACTCCATCGAGAGGTTCCGTATTCGCGACCTGATAGAGAGCAGGGTGCTTAGCGATGCCATGCTCGACGATATCCTGGGTCCCTTGGTGCTGTACGATCTGTACGACGGCGAAGTGGAGCTTCTGAGCGCCAACGAGCAGTACTGTCAGCTGAACGGGGTTAACGCCGTTGACCTGCACGAGCTGCGTTCCACGTTCGCGCGTCGAGCGTTCGAGTCGGATTGGGACGAGGTCATGGAAGCGTTCGAGCAAGCTCGCGAGAACGTCCCGAATGGCGCGGTCGTCGTAGTGCGTCGTATGCGCCCGGACGGGTCGACCGCTCACCTGCTCGTCCATCTGCTGTTCCTGCGCGAGCACGAAGGCCACTACCTGTATCTGGGTTCGCTGAGGGACGTGACTCGCGAGCGGCAGCAGGCGCGTCAGCTGGAGTCCTCTCGTCGAGCGTTATCGGCTGCCACGGATGCTTCCCCGCGCGATCCGCTGCTCGTAGCATTGGGGGAAGAGAACCGGCGAACCGCCCTGGCGCTTTCTGCAGAGCTTTCGCCTGGGGGAATGATCGGAGGATACTGCGAGCCGGAGTTCCCGCTGTACTTCGCCAACGCTGCTATGGTGGAGCTTCTGGGTTACGACACGTACGAGGAACTGGCTGCGGGCATCGATTGGCGCGTGGGAAACACCATACATCCGGACGATCTGGCCTCGGTTGCGCTCGACATCGGGCCCGAGTATTACGTGGGGCTCGAGTACACTACCACGTACCGCATGGCTCGCAAGGACGGGACGTGGTTCTGGACGCTCGACAAAGGCCGGGTGGTCGAAGCGGAAGACGGCAGGCTTGCCATCGTGAGCGCTTGCACCGACATCACCGAAGTCATGGCGGTGCAACAGCAGCTTGCCGAGCGAAACAAATTGTTGATCAGCCAAAACGAAGAGCTTGCATTCCTGAATGAAGATATGCCCGGCGGCTATCATCGCTGCCTCGACGCTCCCGGGTGCGATTTCCTGTACATGAGCGACCGCTTTCTGGACATGTTCGGCTACACGCGCGAAGAGATAAAGGAGCTGTTCGACGACAAGTACATGCTCATGGTGCACCCCGACGACCGCGACAGCGTGGCCAAAGGCGTGACCGCGCTCAGGGAGGGCACTGCGGGGTCGGATCCGTTGGAGTACCGCATGAGAGCCAAGGACGGCTGGCGCTGGGTGATCGACCAGAGCCGTTTCTTGGAATACGATGACACCTCGTTTCTGCAGGGCGTCGTAGTGGACGTGACGGAAACCGTGGAACTGCGCGACATGATGAGCATGCTGATCGAGCACACCTCGAGCGACATCGTGCTGCTGTCATGGTCCGACAAAGAGGACGTCCGCGTGAACGTGGTGGCGTGCGGTGCGTCGAAGAAGTACGGGCTCTCGCCCGAGCAGTACGAGGATATCATTCGCGGCCAGCTGTACCTTCCGAGCGGAGACGGGGGCGGGCGCCTGGTCGACGAGATCGTCGACAAGATCGATCGAGGCGAGAGCTTGGCGATTGTGGATCGACCGCGCTTTCCCGGGCACGAGAACGTCTGGATGCACGTCGAGGCACGCCGCGTGGGCCTCGAGTCCTCTGAACGTATAGCGTTGTGCCTGGTCACCGATGTGACTACCATGAAGAACCAGCAACAGGAGCTGTGGCTCACCAAGCGAAAGCTGGAGGGGGTTCTGGATCAAGCCGGCGTCCAAAGCTGGGACTGGGACATCAACAGCAATCGCTTGGTGCTCTCGCGCAGCGAGCTTATGGAGCGTATATTCGCAGGTCTGAGCCGCTTCGAGGACGACATGCTGGTCGTGGACGGGTTCGACCCCGAGACTATGCGGTTCCGCTTCGTGCCGCCCGACTACCAGCAGGCGTTCAGGGACTCGTTTCGGGGCGTGCGCACTGCTCGCGATCGACAGCGCTCGGTGTTCGAGATTCCGTTCACGTTCGAGGACGGGGCGCCTGTGTGGATAGAGGTCGCGTGCGAGACGGTGCGCGATGAGCGGGATCGACCCGTCCGCGCGGTGGGATACTACCTTGACATGACCGATCGCAGAAACGAATCCTTGCAGAACAAAGCGAACTCCGAGGCGTTGCGGCAGCTGCGAGAACAGAGCTTCCAGCTGCTCAAGATGGCGAAGACCGATGCGTTGACCGGGTTGCATAACCGCCAGGCGGCCATCCCGAAGATAGAGGAGCGCCTACGCGCGGTCGAGGCGGGCGAGCTGGGCGATGCTTCGTGTGCGCTGATCATGTTGGATCTGGACTCCTTCAAGCTGGCCAACGACGTGTTCGGGCACGCGTACGGCGATCAGGTTATCGTGCATGTGGCCGAGGCTCTGAAGGAGTCGTTCCCTGGCGACGTCGTCTGCCGTATGGGTGGGGACGAGTTCCTGGTGTGGTGCGAGGACGTGGACGAGGGAGCGCTGGAGGATAGGATCGCCTCTGCGCTGCGTGCCATGGAGGTCGAACGCGTTGAGGACGGTCGAACGTTCCTGTTCTCAGCGTCGGCCGGTTACGTGCTGGTTCCGCAGGAGGGCTTCTCGTTCGACGACCTGTATCAGAAAGCGGATTCGGCGTTGTTCTCGGTCAAGATGGGCGGCAAGCGCTCCTGCTCGCGATACTGGTCTGGGATGAAGAGCGTTCGCTGCGAGCTGGCCGAGTGACGGGTGCTGCCGGCTCTTTGTCTGCAGCCGCTTCGGCTCGCTTGCTTGCGCGATCATGAAAACAACACTTACGAGAATGCTTGAGATTCGCTAGAATCGAAGATGCCACGGCGCGCTCCAGCGCGCCCGGCGTGTCTCGTTTCCCCGAAAGGCGCCTTCTGCGCTGGTAGGTTCGATGGGGCCAATCAAGACAACCGAAGACGAAAGGACGATTCCTTTATGCAAGGGAAACCTCTTGTGCTGCTGCTGTCCGTCTTGTACGGCAGCGCGTTCATTGCGGGGTTCAACGAGAACCTCGTCAACATGGCGCTCGTGTCCATCATGGCGGAGTACGGCGTCGACTCCGTGACGGCTCAGTGGCTGGTCACCGGCTATATGATCGTGGCCACCGTCGTGGTCACGTGCATGGCGTTTCTCTATCGGCGCTTCCATGTGCGCACGCTGTTCTTCGGCGCGGCCGGCTTGAGCATCGTCGGCTCCGCGATGGGGCTCGTCGCTCCCAGCTTCGAGCTGCTGCTGGTCGCGCGCCTCGTGCAGGCGGTGGGCACGGGCATCTTCATCCCGCTTATGATGAACACCATCCTCGTGGTCACGCCGAAGAACAAGCTGGGCACGTACCTGTCCGTCGGCGGCTGCATGATCACGTTCGGCCCCGCGTTCGCCCCGGTGGTGTGCGGCGCGCTGGTGACGGCGTTCGGATGGCACAGCATTTTCGTCGTGCCCATCGTGGCGATGGCGGTGCTGGCCGTGCTCGGCTTCTTCTACATGAAGAACCTCGAAACGCACGAAGCGCATCTCGACGTGCTGTCGGTGCTCCTTTCCGCCGTGGCGCTGACCGTGTTGTCGTTCGGTTTGACGCAGCTGACCACCGACGGTGTTCTGGCTGCTGCCGCCCTCGTGCTGGCGGCGGCCATGGTTGCAGTGTTCGTGGTGCGCCAGCTGCGATGCGCGCATCCGCTCATCGATTTGGCGCCGATGAAGAATCGCGCGTTCTGGCCGGCGCTCATTCTGGTGACCATCGCGATGATGAGCATGTTCTCGATGAGCGTGCTGTTGCCGCTGTACTTCGAAGGCGCGGCGGGCATGACCGCCTTCGCCGCTGGTCTGGTGATCCTCGTTCCCGTGCTGGCGAACGCGGGCGCCACGCTGCTGGGTGGCCGCATCATGGACAAACGAGGCGAATGGCCTTTGCTGCCTCTGGGCTTCGGCGGCATTGCCATCGGCTTCATCGCGTTGGTGGCGGTTGCGCCGCAGCTGTCCGTGCCGGCGGTGTTCGCGGCCATGCTGGTGATGTACGTGGCGGTGGGCTTCATCTTCTCGCCCTCGCAGACGGCAGGCCTGCGGGCGCTGCCGCCTCAGCAGAACCCGTTCGGCGTGGCGCTCATGACCACGTTCGTGCAGATCGCTGCATGCATCGGGCCATCGTTGTATATCGGCATCATGTCGTCGGGGCAAGCGGGCGCTGCGGCCGGGGGCGCTTCTGCGGCGCAGGCGACCGCGGACGGGTTCGCGCTTGCGATGGTGGTGGCCGCGGCCATCGGCGTCGTTGGGTTCGCTTTGTCGCTGGCGTATGCTCGCGCGGCGCGGAAGCGTGCGGCCGTGCAGGCCGTGGAACGCGCGGCGCAGTCTCCGGTGCAGTCGGTGCTGGCGTCCATCATGGAGGCCGACCCCTACACGCTGCCGGCCGCCACGCCGGTGCGCGAGGCGATGCGCGCGTTCGTGGATTTGAGGGTCGGCGGGTTGCCGCTGGTGGACGAGCAGGGGCATCCGGCGGGCTTCGTGTCCGACGGCGATGTGATGCGCTACCTCGCCGACAAGCATCCGCTGATCACGGGATCGTATTCGCTGGTAGAAGCTGCCAACAGCCAGACGTTCGACGAGCGCCTGCGCGAGCTCATCGAGCTTCCGGTGAGCGCGATTGCCACCGACAAGCTGGTGGCAATCGAGGCCGGATCGTCGCTGGAAGAGGTGTGCAACCTGCTGGCCACGCGCCGTTTGAAGAAGGTGCCAGTGGTGCGCGACGGCGCGATCGTGGGCACCGTCAACCGCTCCGACGTGCTGCGCTACGCGATGGACACCTGCCTGCAGGGAGTGTAGGGGAGACGTCTGGCTTCGTAGGGCGCTGCAGGGCGCCGGCCGGCTTCGCAGGGCGCTGCAGGGTGCTGCAGGGCGCCGGCCGGCTTCGCAGGGCGCTGCAGGGTGCTGCAGACTGCCGGCCGGTTTCGCGGGGTGCTGCAGGATGCCGGTCGGCTTCGCAGGGCGCCGGCTGGCAGAGATTGCACGCTATGCACGATTCTAAGCCGCATTTTTAATGCGGTCGGGAAGAAAGCCCAGGTCGTAAAAAACTAACGATGAAAAAATCGTGCATAGCGTGCAATCTCTGCCAGCTACGGCTCGGTCCGCCGTTAAACCAGGATTGGCATAGCCCGGATCGGCCCGTCCCGCGAAAGCTCGCCGGCGGCTCGGAAGCCCTCCTCGGCCATCGGCCAGGCGCTCGTCCCGCCCGATCGCCAGCCGCCCGACAGGGGAAGCGGCGTGCGGCGGTGCATGTCGATCCCGGTTTAGCAGCGGACGACCTCGCTTCGACTGCCAAGGATGAAGCGGGTTCGCTGCCGGCTTTCGATCGCATTCAGAACCCGAGCAGATCGCGGCGAAGCTGTCGGTTGGCGCGCGTGAAATCGGGATCGACGTAGCGAAGGCGCTTTCCGGTGTGTTCGGCAACGGTGTGCGCGATCGCGTTCATGCTTCCGCCGTTTTCGAGTTGCCATTTCGTGACGGTCAGCACGGTGATTCCCATCGACACCAGGGCATCTCGTCTCATCGAGTCCTTCAGCATCTGCTCTGGATCCTCGTGGTTTCCGCCGTCGTATTCGACGTCGAGTTTCGCTTCAGGCCAGTACAAATCGCACACGAGGTAGTTCTTGCCGGCAATGCGCCGTTCCCGCCTGCCCAAGTCGATGCGATGGTTGAGCAGCGGCTGCTTCAGGCCGTAACCTCCCATTCGGTACGGCAGCGTGAGAAGCATCGTCAGGATCGTCTCGCGCGATGAGGCCGATCCGTTCGCCACATAGCGAAGCGCCTTGATCGCCTTCCTTTTGCCGTGCGTCTTGTCGAGGCTGTTTGCATACGCGGTAAGCTTTTCGACGCTGGTCAGCGGCGCGCACGTTCGGTAGGAGTTGTCGGAGAGGTCGTAGGCTCCGCATAGCTCGAAGCCCAGTTCGATAAGCTTCGGAAGATTCCATAACGTGGCCATTTGCACGAAACACAACTCCGGGGAGCATACGCGGAAGCCGTTCATAGAGTCGAGGGTCGAGCGTGGCGGCAACGTTCCGCCTTCCACATGACTGACGGCCTCGTTCGAAGCTCGACGAACGGAGTTGTGCGGTACGAGCACGTGCAAAGGACGTTCGAGCCACCATGGCCCCGGTTCGGCAAGCGATCCTTTTCGGGGAGGTTCGTCGAGAAGCGGTCGGGTATCTTCGATGGCGCGAAAACTTCGCTGGCCGATGCGAACCGATCTCCAGTATTCAAGTGCGGATGTATGACATAGGGTTGGCTCCATTGGCTCATGATACGTGGTCGATAGCAAGATGGGAAGCCGGTTGGCAGAGATTGCGCGGTATGCACGATTATTGAGGCTTGTTATCGGAAGAAAAGAGAGAAAGCCCAGGTCGAAAGAAATGGCAGTGTCGAAGAATCGTGCATAGCGTGTAATCTGTGCCACGCCGAGGACGATCTGCTGTAGAACGGGAGCCGGGGGTGCGCGCGTCGGCCCGCGCGCGGCGGCCGGGGTCGCGTGCTCGGCCGGCGCACATGCGGCGGCCGCTGCCGCGTACGGCATCCGGCACCCGTGCATGTCGGCCGCTGCCGCGTGCGGCATCCGGCGGCGCGTTGCCGGTCGCCTGTGCGCGTGTTCTGCAATCGGGGTGCGTTCCGCTTGACATCGTACCGCGTCGTACTAAAATCCCGTTTAGCACTCGAAGTCCGAGACTGCTAAACGGGCAGACCGGCAGGTACGAAAAGGAGAGCGACGCCAACTATGCGCAAGTTCAAAACCGAGAGCAAGAAGCTGCTCGACCTCATGATCAACTCCATCTACACGAACCGCGAGATCTTCCTGCGCGAGCTCATCTCGAACGCGTCGGACGCGGTGGACAAGCTGTACTTCCGCAGCCTCACCGACAAGGACATCCAGCTGAGCAAGGACGAGCTGGGCATCCGCGTGGCGTTCGACAAGGACGCGCGCACCGTCACCGTGTCGGACAGCGGCCTGGGCATGACGAAGGACGAGCTCGACCGCAATCTGGGCACCATCGCGCACTCCGACAGCATGGAGTTCAAGGCCGACAACGCCGACGCCCAGGGCGACGACGTGGACATCATCGGCCAGTTCGGCGTGGGCTTCTACTCCGCGTTCATGGTGGCGTCGAAGGTGCGCGTCGTGTCGAAGGCGTACGGCAGCGACGAGGCCTGGGCCTGGGAAAGCGACGGCGTGGAGGGCTACACCATCGAGGAGGCCCAGCGCGAGGGCCACGGCACCGACGTCATCCTCACGCTGAAGGACAACACCGACGACGACAACTACGACACGTTCCTCAGCGAGTTCGGCTTGCGGAACCTCATCAAGCGCTACAGCAACTACGTGCGCTACCCCGTGCAGATGGAAGTGTCGAAGACGCGCGAGCTGCCCAAGCCCGAGGACGCCGGCGACGACTACAAACCCGAGTACGAGGATTACACCGAGGTCGAGACCATCAACTCGATGATCCCCATCTGGAAGCGCAGCAAGTCCGAGGTCACCGACGAGGAGTACAACGAGTTCTACAAGACCGACTTCCACGACTTCACCGACCCGGCGCGCACGTTCAGCATCCACGCCGAGGGCGCGCTCAGCTACGACGCGCTGCTGTTCATCCCCGGCCGCGCGCCGTACGACCTGTACAGCAAGGACTTCAAGAAGGGCCTGGCGCTGTACAGCTCCAACGTCCTGATCATGGAGAAGTGCGAGGAGCTGCTGCCCGACCACTTCAACTTCGTGCGCGGCGTGGTGGACAGCCAGGACCTGCAGCTGAACATCAGCCGCGAGACGCTGCAGCACAACAGCCAGCTGCGCGCCATCGCGAAGAAGATCGAGAAGAAGATCACGTCCGAGCTGAAGAAGATGCGCGACAACGATCGCGAGGAGTACGAGAAGTTCTTCGAGAACTTCGGTCGCGGCCTGGAGTTCGGCATCTACAACAGCTACGGCATGCTGAAGGACCAGCTGGCCGACCTGCTGCTGTTCTACTCGGCCAAGCAGGAGAAGCTGGTCACGCTGGACGAGTACCTGGAGGCCGCGCCGGCCGACCAGAAGGCCATCTATTACGCCGCCGGCGAGAGCGTCGAGCGCCTGGCCAAGATGCCCATCGTGAAGACGGTGCTGGGGAAGGGCTACGACGTGCTGCTGTGCACGAAGGACGTGGACGAGTTCTGCTTCCAGTCGATGATGACGTACGGTGCGCCCGCGGCCGACGGCGAGGATGCGCCGGAGCCGTTCGAGCTGAAGAACGTGGCGTCGGGCGACCTCGACCTGGCCTCCGAAGAGGAGAAGAAGGAAGCCGAGGAGACGACGAAGGACAACGAGGCCCTGTTCGCCGCTATGAAGGACGCGCTGGGCGACTCGGTGATGAAGGTGGCGGTGTCGTCACGCCTGACCGATGCTCCCGCTTGCATCACCGCGGCCGGTCCGGTGTCGCTGGAGATGGAGCGCATCATGGCACAGATGCCCGACGGCGGCGAGGGCATTAAGTCCGAGCGCGTGCTGGAAGTGAACGCGAAGCACGCGGTGTTCGACGTGCTGCGCGCCGCGCAGGAAGCCGGCGACGCCGACAAGGTGAAGCTGTACGCCGAGCTGCTGTACAACCAGGCGCTGCTGGTTGAGGGCCTGCCCATCGAGGATCCGGTAGCGTATGCGAACGCGGTGACCAAGCTGATGGCGTAACTTGGTTCCGGCGGCTTGCCAGCCGCCGGAACAGCTCGACGCTGCGGTCCGCTGCGGCACCCCGTCTTCGCGCGATCCCGGAAGCTCGCGTACCACAGTATCCCCTACGGGGACTTCCTGCGGGGCGCGCTTCGCCTCCGCGATCCCACGAATGCGAGGCACCGCAGCGGCCCTCGCTGTCTTACTACGCCAACCGGGGCGCGCATTATGCGTCCTGCGGACGCATAGACGGGTCGCTTCGCTCCCGTCTGTCATCCTGAGCGGCTAGCGGCGCGCGCTTGCGCCGGCGCTTACGGCAACGGCTCCTGCGACTGTGGCGACCGCGGCGGCTCCAACGACTGCGACGCCGAAGGGATCGCCGGTGCTCGCCAGCGGCTTGCCGCCGGGGGCGGCGGGCTCCTCGACGGGCTCGTCGGTCGGCTCGGGCGTGGGTAGCGGCGTAGGCTCGGGGTCGGACCCGCCCTTGATCACGATGCGCCCTTGGCCGTCCGGATCGGCGTATTCGCCGCCGATCGTTCCCTTCAAATCGTACTGGATGTACTCGATGAGCGCCTTGTTGTCCAAATCGAGCAGCACGGCTTCGTCGTTCATGAACATGGTGAGGCCGTCGCCACCGTCCACCAGCAGGAACGTGTGCGACACCAGCTTGTAGCGCCGGTTCACGTCGAGGGGCTCGCCGTTCACCAGCACGTTGCGGACGCGGTACTCGCCCGCCACGCCGCCGAATTTGCCGCCCGGCATCTGCACCGACGACGGAATGTCCGTGCGCACGGTGTACGTGAGGCCCGCCGCATGCTGCAATCCTCCGCTGGGCTCGGGCAGCTTCGACGCGCCCACTTCGAGGGCGTCGAGGATGTTCTGGCCGAGGGTGTCCACGTAGGCCAGCTGGTTGTTGAACGGTTGCACGTCGATGAGGTTGCCGTACGTCACGTCGCCCGGCTCGATGTTCGCGCGGATGCCGCCGCCGTTCACGAGTCCGATATCGGCCATGATGCCGCCATGCCATGCCAGCGCGAGGTACGCATCGGCCACGAAGTCGCCGAGGTTCGTCTCGTGCGCGCGAACGGCCCAGGTGTAGTCGTCGTCCTCGAGGGCGACCAAGCGCACGTCCGAGCGCCCGATGACGCGCCCGGTGATCTTCGCGAGATCCGCTTGCAGCCCTGCGATGTAGGCGGCCGTGTCGGCATCGACGCCGTCCCAAGCCTTGATGATGCTGGCGGTGCCGTTCGTCGTGGATGCGGTGACGGTTTCGGTGCCGTCCGACGCGTAGGCGGCGATGGTTCCGGTCGCGGGGTTGATGACCACCTGGCCGATGCCCACCAGCTGGGTGCCCGTCTGCGTGACCAGCACCGGTTGGCCGTTCTTGTTGAGCGGGGTCTGAACGTACAGCTCGTGCGAATGGCCGTCGATGATCACGTCGATGCCGCTCGTGTTCGCCGCCACGGCCGCGCTGGTCCAGCGCGGGGTCACGCCGCCTTGGCCCAGGTGCGCCAGCGCCACCACGTAGTCGGCACCGTCGGCGCGCGCTTGGTCGACGGCGCGCTGCACGGCGTCGTACAGCTTCGCGCCGGAGTCGTCCTCGCAAAAGCCGTAACGGTAGGTTCCGCCTTCCTGGAAGTGGGCGGGGGAGGACTTCGTCAGCGACTCGGGCGTGCAGATGCCCAGGAACGCGACCTTTTTAGTGTCGGCGCCCGTGTCGTATTCGCGCATGGCGTACGCGTCGAACATGAGGTTGCCCGTGCGCAGGTCGGTGAAGTTGCAGGACAGATACTTCGCGTTCGCGCGGGCGACTAGCGTGTTGAACTGGGTCATCCCGTAGTCGAACTCGTGGTTTCCGGGTATGGCGAAGTCGTAGCCGCACTCGTTCATGATGTCGACGAGGTACTCGCCGTCGGTCAGCGTGCCCATGGCCTTGCCCTGCACGGCGTCGCCTGCGTCCACCAGCGTTACGCTGTCCGCTCCGTAGGTCGAGCGCATGGTTTCGACGTAGTCGACGAGCTTCGCGTATCCCAGGTTGTCGTCCACGGCGCAATGCACGTCGTTCGTGTGCACTATGACGATGGGCGCGTCTGCGGCGGCCGGCATCGCTTCGTCAGCGAACGCGCTTCGGGTGGGCAGTGCGAGCGAGGCAAGCGCCACCGCGGACAGCGTGCAGAATGATCGGCGGGTGATGCGGTGGGCGGGCTGGTGCGTCATGGGTGCCTCCTCGAAACGAGCGCGAAAACGCGGTTCGTTCAGTATACCGTGCGAGGTGCGCGAGCCGGAATCCCCGATTTCGAGCGTCCGCGAGCGGCGCTCGTCGGCTATACTCGGCGCATGGACCAGCCTCGCACTTACACCACCTCGCGCATCGCGAGCGCCGTCGGCATCCACCCGAACACGGTGCGCCTCTACGAGCGCATCGGGTTCATCACCGCGCCCGAGCGCCTTGCGAACGGCTATCGCGTGTTCACGGACCTGCATCTGCTGCAGGTGCGGCTCGTGCGCGCTGCGCTCAACGTCGAGCTGGTGCAGAACGGTCTGCGCCGGGAGGTGCTCGCCATCGTCGAAACGATGGCGAGCCAGCGCTACGACGAGGCGATCTCGCTGGCTCGGCAGCGTATCGACCACCTGCGGCGCGAGCGTTGTGCCGCCGAGGATGCCCTGCGCCACGTGCGCGATCTGCTCTCGCGCTCTGACGGTTCCGCACGCGCCGAACGGCTTATGCTGACGCGCAAGGAGGCGGCTGACCAGCTGGACACCACCATCGATGCGCTGCGCAATTGGGAGATGAACGGCCTGTTGCAGGTCAAGCGCAAGCAGAACGGCTATCGCGTGTACAGCGCCGCCGACCTCGACCGCCTGGCCATCATCCGCGCGCTGCGTGCCGCGAACTATTCGCTGGCCGCCATCCTGCGGCTGCTCGACGCGCTTGACCGCGATGCGACCGCCGACATCGGACACGTGCTGGACCATCCCGATCCCGACGATGACATCCTGTCGGTATGCGATCGTTTGCTGACGTCGCTCGATGCGGCGGAGCGCAACGCCTTCGAGATGATCGAGCTGCTCGAGCGCATGAAAAAACTCGCCTGAACAAACCCTCCACTTTGCCACCAGAGTTGGCGCGTCTTCTAGTATCTTCGGCGACCGAAAGATAGGAGGACGTATGAACGACGTTGTACACGTACGTGATCTGGTGAAAACGTACGGAGGCGTGCCTGCGGTGGACGGGATCGGCTTCGACGTGGCCATCGGCGAGACGTTCGGGCTGCTGGGTGCGAACGGAGCGGGGAAGACCACGACGCTGGAATGCCTGCTGGGCGTGAGTCGCCCCGACGCGGGGAGCGCCACGATCTTGGGCTTGGATCCGCGAACCCGGCGCAAGGAGCTGTTCCAGCGGGTGGGCGTGCAGTTCCAAGAAGCGCGCTACCAGGACAAGATTACGGTGGACGAGCTGTGCCGCGCAACGCGCGCGCTGTATCGCGAAGCCGACGACCCGGCGAAGCTGCTCGCGCGATTCAGCCTGACCGAGGTGCGCAAGCAAGCCGTCGAGTCGCTGTCGGGCGGCCAGCGCCAGCGCCTGTTCGTGGTGCTGGCGCTCATCCCGCGTCCTGAGGTGGTGTTTCTCGACGAGCTGACCACGGGGCTGGACGTGAAAGCCCGCCGCGACGTGTGGAATCTGTTGGACGAGATGCGCCAGCAGGGTATGACCATCGTGTTGACCAGCCACTTCATGGATGAGGTGGAAGCGCTGTGCGATCGCGTCATCATTCTGCGCAAGGGGCGCATCGTCTTCGAAGGCACCGTTGCCGAAGCTGTGGCGTCCGGTCCGTTCGCCAGCTTCGAGGACGCGTACCTTGCGTACGCGGAACCTGCCGAACACGCTGAGTCCGTGGAAGCTGCCGAGCCTGCCGCAACCGCCCATTTCTCCGAGGGAGGCGCCCATGAAAGCCTTTAGCACCCTGTTCCGAGTCGAGTTCCGCCTGTCGCTGCGCGACATGAACATGCCCATCTTCGCCGTGATCATGCCTGTGGTGGTGATGTTGGTCGTCGGCATGATGTTCGGCGATCAGCCTGCCTACGAGGGCGCGAGCTACACGTTCGTGGCGCAATCGGTGGGCGCGGTGTCTGCCATCGGCATCTGCGCCGGCGGCGCGATGGGCCTGCCGCTCGTGGTGTCGAACTACCGGCACCGCAAGATTCTCAAGCGCTACTTCGTGACGCCCGTCAGCGTGCACACCATTCTGGCGGTGCAGGTGGCCATCTACACCGTGTACGCGCTGATCTCGGCCGTGCTCGTGTTCGGGGTGGCGGCGCTGTTCTTCGGCTACGCGTTCACCGGGTCGTGGCCGGCGTTCGTCGGGTCGTACGTGTTGGTGCTGGCGGCTATGCTGGCGCTCGGCATGATGGTGGGCGGCCTCGCGCCGAACGAGAAAGTCGCGGGCGTGCTGGCAAGCCTCCTGTACTTCCCCATGCTGCTGCTGTCGGGGACGACGCTGCCCTACGAGATGATGCCCACGGCCGTGCAGCGCGGGGCCGACCTGCTGCCGCTCACCCAGGGCGTGAAGCTGCTGAAAGCCACGTCGCTCGGACTGCCCGTCGACCAGGCCGTCGTGCCGGTGGCGATCATGGCGGTGTGGGCCGCGGTATGCACCGTGATCGCCGTGCGTTTCTTCAAGTGGGAGTAGGCATACTGGGATTCGTTGCGTCCGGCAAGGCATAGAATCCCATCGCCATCCCCGATGTTTCCTACCCCACCATGCGGGCGCGGGCGTATTCTTGGGCGTCGGCTATGTAGGCTTCTTGGGAGTGCTCGATGTTGCGGGCCACCGTCTGGGCGTCGAGCGTGCGGATCACCTTGCCGGGCACGCCCACGACCAGCGAGCACGGCGGGATCACGGAGCGCTCCTTCACCAGCGCGCCGGCCGCGACCAT
Organism: Eggerthella sp. BIOML-A1; assembly: GCF_009875595.1. Lineage (NCBI taxonomy): Bacteria > Bacillati > Actinomycetota > Coriobacteriia > Eggerthellales > Eggerthellaceae > Eggerthella > Eggerthella sp. BIOML-A1. The sequence continues at coordinate 59,257 of NZ_WWRZ01000011.1, forward strand.
CGATCCCGCACCGATCACGGCGCCGTTCATCACGGTGGCGTGCATGCCCACGGTCACATCGTCCTCGATGGTGGCGCCGTGCACGATGGCATTGTGGCCCACCGACACGCGATCGCCCAGCGTGACGGGGCAGTCGTAGTCGCTGTGCAGCATGGCGTTGTCCTGCACGTTGCTGTTCTTGCCAATGCGGATGGGCGCCACTTCGCCGCGGATGACGGCGCTGAACCACACCGAGCTGCCCTCGTCCATCGCCACGTCGCCGCAGATCGCCGCATTCGGCGCGATGAACGCGGCTTTCTCCACGTCGGGGAACATCCCCTTGAATTCAACGAGCATGCCGGTTCCTTTCCTTCGGGTACGCCGTCCAGTATCCCGAAGGAACCCCCGCCCCGCATCGCAAGTTCCATGCGATTTAGGGAGGGCGACGTAGTTTGAACCGGCATCGTCAAAGCAAGCGTAACGCGTCCGCCACGGGCGGGCGACGGCGGGGGCTCGGGCGGCTTGGGACGCGACCGGGTGCGTTATGGTCGCGGGATGATACGACGACCCTGCGCGGAAAGAAGGCTCCCATGTACGACGATCTCAAGGGCAAGACGGTGGTGGTGACGGGCAGCTCGAAGGGGCTGGGCGCCGCCATGGCGCGGCGCTTCGGCGCCGAGGGCATGAACGTGGTGGCGAACTACCGCTCCGACGAAGAGGGCGCGCGCGAAACGGTGCGAGCCATCGAGGAAGCGGGCGGAGCGGCGGCCGCGGTGCAGGCCGACGTGAGCAAGAACGAGTGCGTGGACGCCCTGTTCGACGCTGCGATGTTCTCGTTCGGCGGCGTGGACATCTGGGTGAACAACGCGGGCATCGAGGTGGCTTCGCCGTCCGATCGGAAGTCCATCGAGGAATGGCAGCGCGTCATCGACGTGAACCTGACCGGCGTGTTCGCGGGCTGCCGCCGCGCCATCGATCACTTTCTGGATCGCAAGATGCCCGGCGTCATCATCAACCTGTCGTCGGTGCACGAGATCATTCCGTGGCCGCATTTCGCCGACTATGCGGCCAGCAAGGCAGGAGTCGGCATGCTGACGAAGACGCTGGCGCTCGAGTACGCCGACCGCGGCATCCGCGTGAACGCCATCGCGCCCGGAGCCATGAACACGCCCATCAACGCGGAGAAGTTCGCCGATCCCGAAGCGCGCGCCGCAACCGAACGGCTCATCCCGATGGGGTACGTGGGCGCCCCCGAAGACGTGGCCGCCGCCGCGGCCTGGCTCGCGTCCGACCAGGCCAGCTACGTGACCGGCACCACCCTGTTCGTCGACGGCGGCATGACGCTGTACCCCGGCTTCCAGCGCGGCCAGGGCTAGGGCGACGCTTACCCGGCCTTGACGGCGCCTTTGTCGCAGCGGTTGCCCCAGGAGTCGATGATCTTCCCGTCGCGGTAGACGCAGATGATCTCGCAGTGGTTCGCGCACTTCTGGCACTCCACCTCGCGAGTGACGAACTCGAACGTGCGCAACGCGTCGAAGTCGAACGCCTCGCCGCCGCCGGGTTCCCCGGCGCGCGGGGCGGCCTCGGCGGCCAGCAGCGCCACGCCGAACGCGCCCATGAGGTGGCCGTCCTCGTCCACGACCACGTCCACGCCCAGCTCGTCGCGGAACGCCTGCACCACGCCGGCGTTCTTGCTCACGCCGCCCTGGAACACCACGGGCGCAGCGATCTGCTTGCCTTTGCCCACGTTGTTCAGGTAGTTCGTGGCCACCGCGCGGCACAGGCCGGCGATGATGTCCTCGCGCGCGTAGCCCACCTGGATCTTGTGCACGAGGTCGCTCTCGGCGAACACGGTGCAGCGCGCCGCGATGTTCGCGGGCTTCTTCGAGGTCAGCGCGATGTCGCCGAACTCCTCCACCTCCACGCCCAGCCGATGCGCCTGGCTCGACAGAAACGCGCCTGTGCCCGCCGCGCACAGCGTGTTCATGGCGTAGTCCACGGCGATGCCGTTCTCCACGCAGATGATCTTGGAGTCCTGTCCGCCGATCTCCAGGATGGTGCGCACGTCGGGATGCAAAAACGTCGTGCCCACCGCGTGCGCCGTGATCTCGTTCTTTACCACGGTGGCGCCGCACATGGCGCCCACCAGCCGCCGCGCGCTGCCGGTGGTGCCCACAGCGCGCACGCGCACCGCGTCGCGATCCACCTGCGAGCCCAGGTCGGCCACCACGCGGCGCGCGGCATCGGCCGGGTTGCCCTCGGTCCACAGATACGTGCGCGCGATGATGCGCCGGTCGGCGTCGATGATCACGCCCTTCGTGGAAATCGACCCGATGTCGATGCCCAGGTAGCAGTCCGTTCGCCCTGACGGGACGGGGTGCCCCTCGCTGACGTTGCTGGTCGTGTGAGTTTCCCTTGCTTCGGTCATCGGGCCGTCTTCTCCTTCTTCATGGCGATCATGTCGTAGAACGCTTCGAGGCGCGTGTCCAAACCGGTGTCGCTGGTTTGCGAGTCGTAGCTGAGGTACAGCACGGGCACGCCGGTGTCGCGGCTGATGCGCTGCAGCACGGGCATGCAGTCGACCTCGGGCGTGCAGCCCGACGACTTGAGGTGCACGATGCCGTCGAACCCTTCCTGCGCGTACTTGCGCGCGGCCGCGATGGTCATGCTGGACGTGGGGCCCATGTCGTACTGCACGTACTCCGAGATGCCGGCGCGCAGGTTCTTCTCGTTGTAGCGCAGGTTGCGGTTCGTCATGTTCAGCGCTCGGTGCAGTTCCACGCCCATGTCCAGGAACTTGCGCTCCAGATCAAGGTTGCTGGCTGGGTCGGCTGCGGTGAAGTACTCGCCCACGATGCCCACGCGCAAGGGGCGGGCGGGGCGATGCTGCGGCAGCGCGCGCAACGCATCGAGGCCCTTCCGCTGCGCTTCGGCGATCTCGCGCTCGTTCGTGGCCGCGCGCATGTCGGCGAAGTACGCCTCCCGCGCGCGCTCGAACGACCCGGGCTCGGCTTCGAACCCGGCGTTCGCCAGGTAGAAATCGTTCACTTCGTCCAGGTGCTCGATCATTTTGAACACGGCCAGCATGTTACGCACGCCATGCGGCACCGACAGGTCTGGGTTCACCTTCTTCTTGCATACCGAGATGTACTCGGTCAGGGGCTTGCCGGTGAGCATAGCGAAGTTCAGCATGTCGAACTCGTAGCCCAGATCGCGCAGGATGGATTGCTGCAGCTCGCCGTAATACCCCAGGCGGCAGGGCCCGGCGAACTGCACCAGCACGTCGGCGCCCAGCTCCAGCGCCTCGATGTAGTCGCCCAGGATGTGCTTGAACGGCGCGCACACCATGTCGCTGGAGTGGCGCGAGCCCAGCTCGATGGTGCGCTTCGTGGGCTTCGGCAGTGCGACGAAATCGGCGTCCAGCACGTGTTCGACGAAGAATTTGAACGCGATGTCGTAGTAGCTGTAGCGGAAGAACGCCACGCGCGTGCGGGCGTGGCGTTCGCGCTTGGCGCGCGGCTTCTTCGGCAGCGAGGGCAGCAGCTTGAACGGGCCGCGCCGCGTGCCCACCACCACGCGGGCGCCGCGCACCTCGCGGTCGCCGTCGGTGTGCAGCGGGTTCACCGCGTCGCGTTTCGTCTCAGGCGCCAACGTAGCCCCCTTTCTTCTGGTAGCGCAGGATGTCGATGAAGCTCTCGACGCGCGTCTCCAACCCGGCGGTGCCGCTTTGCGCGTCGATGGTGAGGTTGAGCACCGGCTTGCCCTGGATGCAGCGCACGATGGCGTCGTCGGTCATGGAGTCGGGCCCGCAGGGGAACGCGCTGACCAGCACGATGCCGTCCACGCGGTGGTGCAGCTGCGTGATGGCGCCGATGATCTCGCGGTTCACGATCCACGGCAGCGTGTCGGAGAAGTCGAAGCTGGCCTGCAGCGAGCGCTCACGGTCGGCCTCGTCGGCGAACAGCACCACGGCGTTCATGCTTTCCAGCAGGTCCGTCAGCGCGCCGCCCATGAACGCATCGTGCGCGAGGTAGGGGTGCGCTGCCAGCAGGATGGCAAGCGGTGCGTCCTCGGGGCGCCGCGCCGCCGCCCGCGCGGCTTCCAGCTGGGACAGGGCGCGCGTTTGCCGCAACGTCGCGGCGCGTTCGGCCTGCTCCTGCGCGCGGGCGGCCGCTTTCCAGGCGCGCTTCGCCTCGCGCGGGCCCACGTAGCGCTGGCAGGCGAGCTCGATGAGCGCGTCCTTCATGTTCTTGTGTTCTTCCACCTCGTTCACCAGGCACGACACCACTTCGATGCGCTCGTCGGCGAACGTGTTGGCCACGAGGTCGGGCAGCGCCTGGAACTTCGTGCAGAATCCGCGTCGCCGTCCCACGTTGGCGATGCTGGGCACGAACACGGCGTCGCATGCGTCGGAATCCACCAGCGAGGCCACATGCCCCAGGTAGATCTTCGAGGCCAGGCAGCACTCGTCGTTGGACAGGGCGTCCCCGCGCGCAACGGTTGCGCGGTCGGTGGGCGCGCTGAGCGTCACGTCGCAGCCCAGCGCTTCGAAGAACGCCGTCCACAGCGTGCCGTAGCGGTAGTGCAAAAGCGCGCGGGGCATGCCGATGCGGCGCGGGCCGTCGGCGGCGGCGCGGAGGGGGAACCCGGGTGATGCCATGCGTGCTCCTTGGGCGAGATGGTGTGATCTGCAGAACCGGAGCCCGATGACGGCGCCGCTCTTGCCTAACGCAGCTTACACCAACGGGCGCGCGGCGTTCGAATGTGCGTGCAAGCGACACGCTTTCTTCGCGGGGAGGGGCGGGGCGTTGGTGGCGGGTTGCTTGGGGGGTCGCGTTGGGGACGGCGGCGGGTTGGCGGCGGGTTGCTTGGGGTCCCGCTGGCGACGGCTCGCCGGCGGGTTGAAGGCGAGCTGGTGGCGGGTCGTTCGAGGGGGCCTCGCCTCCGGTTGACTCGTGCGTGGCAGAGATCGCACGCTAGGGGGGCCGGACGTTTTCCTGGACTCCTACGCCGCGATCCCCAGGCCCGCCCGGTGCTCCTTGATCGTCTTCCAGCCGAGCGCCCTTTTGATCTTCTCGTCACGATACCACACGATGTAGTCGTCGAGGGCGCGCATGAAGCATCCCTTCGTGGCGCCCTTCCAGTCCCGGGCGTAGAAGAACTCCTGCTTGAGCGTCCCGAAGAAGCCCTCGGCCCTCGCGTTGTCGGGGCTCGTCGCCTTGCGCGACATCGACCTGACGAGGCCGTTGGCCTCGCAGACGCCCTTCCATCTGCTCGAGCGGTAGTTGCCGCCGCCGTCGGTGTGGACGGCGCAGCCCTCCTCCAGGAAGCCGAGCGCGTCCTCCAAAGAACCCGCCGTCAGCTCGTCGTCGGGGCTGGTCGACGCCCGCCACGCCACGGGGCACCCGTCGAAGCAGTCCACGACGGGGGACAGGTAGACCTTGAAGCCGTCGAGCTTGAACTCGGTCACGTCGGTGACGACCAGCCTGCCCGGCCCGCATGCGCGGAAGTCGTGGGAGCCGTCCTCGCGGAGGGGGAGGTTCCCCGGGCGCTCGTCGGGCTCCCCTCGGTAGGAGCTGTAGCGCCGGCGCTCCCTGGCCTGCACCGGGACGAGGCCCTCCTCGCGCATGATCCGGCGCACCACCTTCTCGGAAACCGCGACGGGCGTCGTCGCATCCCCCGGCGCGAGCTGCGCGGCGCGCACGGGCCCGCCCTCGCCCGATCGCAGCTTCGCCCAGATGCTCAAGGATCCGTAGCGGCGCTTCGACTCCTCGAAGACGGCCCTCACGCGCACGCGCAGGGCGGCGTACTTGTCGGGCCCGGCCGCCCTCGCCGCCTGGGAGAAGTAGGTGGACCTCGCTATGCGGAAGTCCGCGAGGACGTCATCCGTCTTCGCCTTCGCCGTCATCGCCCTGGCCGCCCGGCCCGCCCGGTGCTTCTCCGCGTTGCTCAAAGAGCCCGGGCCTGGTGCTTTTAGGACGTCCAACACCGCCAGCGCCTCGGCGAGCCGGACCTCCGCCACGCGCGCCCTCTCCTCGGGGTCGTCCGGCAGCTCCCCCCATGCGCGCGCCCACTCGCCCGGCTCTTCCCGATCCGCCTTCTCGGCCATGTCCTCGGCGCCCTTCCCCTTCCTCGGCCGTTCCCGGTCGACGCCGGCCCTGTCCAGCCAGCGGTACACGGTCTTCCTGTCCGCGCCGATCCGTTCGGCTATCTCGGCTACGGACGACCCTTGCGCGAACATCATAGCAGCTTCCTCGCGCGCGGAGTCGGGGCGGGACCTGGCGTCGAGCTCGTCGAGGCGCCCCAGCTTCGAGGCCCACTCGCGGACGGGACGGGCGCCGGCGACGCCGAGGCGCTTGGCCACGTGCCTCGGCTCCATGCCGCCCGCGAGCAGCCTGAGGGCCTCGCGCTTCGTCTCGAGGGGGTAGGGCTCCCATGCCCGGCGCCCCTCGCACCTTCCCGGCACCTCGAGCGCGGGCGGGTCGAGGAGGCCGGCCTCCTCTTCGGAGGCGAACCTCGAGAGGGTCTGCGCGCACGGGAAGTCGTCGAAGCGGGCGCACGCCGCCCTCATCGACATCCCGCTCGCATGGAACCTGCCCAGGATCTCCTCCTTGCGCTCCTTCGAGTAAGCCATGTTCCGGACCTCTTTTCTTATAGAAATTCAGTCCAGGAAAATGTCCGGGGTCCCCTATGCACGATTCTCCGCTGCCGCCGTTTCTCGCGACCTGGGCTTTTCCTTTCCGCCTCCGAAAACGACCACCTGAAATCGTGCATAGCGCGCGATCTCTGCCACGGCGTTCCTCCGTTCGCCGTCGGATCGATGCGGATGCGAATCTGCCGGGCTCCTGCGGCGAGCCGCTCGAGCGGCTCGCGTCTTTATAGGCGCTGCGACGGAGGGTGCGCCCTCCGCCACTCGGTTTTTCCGCAGGAGGTGGGATTTGCGGAAAGCGCGTAAAACCACCCGTCCCTGCGACGCGCTGTGCCGCAGCTTGCGCCGATGGAGCCCCTTTCGCAAAAGCCCGTAAGCGACGCGCGCCCTTCGTGCGATCAGAGGCGTTCTTCTCGCGCGTTTTGTGCTCAGGAACTGCTGTTCAAAAGATAGTTGAACGGGGCGCGTCTCGGATGCAACGACCTAGGAGCGCGGTAGAATCTCAAAAAGGATCGGCGCGCGATAGGTTCGAGGTAGACTTTTTGAATATCAAGCAAGTAAGATACTTCGTCGCTGTGTTCCAGAGCGGCAGCTTGTCAGCGGCCGCAAAGGAGCAGTACGTAACCGTCCAAGCGGTCTCGAAGGCTATCGCTGATCTGGAGCGAGAACTGAAGAACGAGCTGTTCGTGCGCGAAAGCCGCGGCGTGCATCCCACCCTGTTCGGAAAAGCCTTCTACGTCAAAGCCGAGCCGGTGCTGAGAAGCTTCGACGAGTTGGAGGCGTTTGCGCACAGACGGCGCTCTGCCGAATCTCCGTTGTTGCGGTTGGGGCTGTGCGCGTCTCCGCTCTATGGATACGAGCAAGCATGCGCCAGCATTGCATCGTTCGTCTACAAGAACTCGGGCATCGAAACCTCTATACGGCTTGAGGCGGGGCTTCGCGGCTTCGGGGCGCTGCAAGCGGGACACCTGGATGCGCTTATCGTGGTTGGCGCATGCCGTCACCCCGATATGGACTGCCTGAATCTCGGCAAGGTGATGTTGGGCGTGATTATGTCGTATCGGCACCCCTTGGCGCAGCATCAAACTGTCAGCTTGGACGATATAAAGCCGTACCCCGTCTCCATATCGGAAGACTTCGACCGCTTCAACGATTCCGTTGCGGAGTTCTATCGTGAGCGCGGGATCGATATTCTCGTCAGCGCGACTACTGCCGCGCAGTTCGAGCGCTATCTGACGCGAGAGAACGGGTTGGCGCTCACCGTTGGCGTTCCTGCGCTCGGTCAGTTCAACCCCCTCACCGAGTTGAAACCCATGGCGGCCAAGGATTCCGTTTCCGTGCCTATCTGCCTCGTCAGCCTCAAAGGACGCAAGGCACCCGCCTATGCGGGCTTCGAGCGCTGGATGACGAACGAGCTTGCCGTCAAAGGCGGCGATCCGGTCAGGAGGTTCGTGTCCACGACGGCTTCTACTCCTGCATGTTCTGAGGCAGGAACAGGTTGTTGAACGCCTCGGTCATGGACGGGTGCGTGAATACGGCGCTCTGCAGCACGGAGGCGGGAATGCGTGCATCCATGACCAGTTTCACGGTGTTCACCAGCTCCTGCGCATCTTCGCAGAACAGATCCATGCCCAGCAGCACTCCTGAGTTCGCGTCGACCACGGCCTTCATCAGACCCACCGGGTCTTGCAGGATGCGCGCTTGCGAGATTTTTTCAGCGGGCAGTTTGTATACCTGTACGGAATAGCCGGCTTTGCGCGCCTCGTCCGCGGTCATGCCGACGCGCGCGAACGGCGGGTGCACGAACGTGCAATAAGGGATGGCACCGCGGTTCTTCGTCGTGCGCGATCCGTCGCCCAGCAGGTCGGATGCGACGATGCGGAAGTCGTCGTAGGCGATGTAGGTGAATTGCATGCCGCCCGTCACGTCGCCCATGGCCCAGACATTGTCGGCCGTGGTGCGCAGGTGCTCGTCCACCTTGATTCCGCCGCGGTCGTTCAGCTCGATGCCGGCGGCTTCCAGGTTGAGGCCGGTCGTGTTCGGGGTGCGGCCGACCGCGACCAGCACGGCATGGCCGGGATAGCGCTTCTCCTCGCCGTTCACCTGGGCGAACACCAGCACCTGATCGTGTTCGTCGTCGATGCGCGTCACGTGCGCGTCGTACACGATGGCGACGCCGCGGTCTTCCAGGCTTTTCCGCACGGCTTCGGCCGTTTCGGGATCCTCGTGGGCGAGGATGGCGTCGCTGTTTTGTAGGATGGTCACCTGTGCGCCGAAGTCGGTGTAGAACGAGGCGAACTCGAGGCCGACGTAGCCGCCGCCGATGATGACGAGCTGGCGCGGCAGGGTGGGCAGCTCGATGAGCGAGCTGCTGACGAACGCGCGCGGGCTGTCTATGCCGGGGATGGAAGGCAGCTTCGGCAGCGAGCCGGTGTCGATGAAGATGCGCTTCGCCTCGATGCTGCGCGTGCCCGACGCGGTGGCCACCGTCAGGTGCGTGGCGTCCGCGAACGACGCGCGGCCGTCGATGACGTCGACGTTCTCGCGATCGGCCAGCGCGCGGTAGTTGCGTTCGCGCGAGGCGGAGCGCAGTTCTTTCATGTCGTCGACGGCCGCGGTGTAGCGCTCCTCGCGTTCAACGATAGGGCCGCCTACGGCTGCGGTCAGTCGTGCCGATTCCACGAGTGCCTTCGTGGGGATGCATGCGTTGTTCACGCAGGCGCCGCCGTACATGGTGTCGGACTGCTCCACGACTACGATGTTCTGGCCATCGTCGGCAAGCGCACCGCCCAGGGCGAGGCCCGCCGTTCCGAACCCGATGATCGCTGCGTCGAACTGTTCCATGGTGCGTCCTTTCGTCGAGACCCTAAAGGGGGCCGCTCTATTCGGGGCATGTTGCACGCTGCCGAAGATGTTTATCGTAGGGCACCCGACCGCCCGGCTGGCGATGGCCGGCGATCCGCGCGAAAGCGGTCATGAAAGCGTGGACAACTTGTTTCCCTGCCCGCGCGGAAAGCCCTATACTGGAGGTAGGACGTTTTCAGGCGGCGCACCGCGCTCGCCGCGACCGAGAGGAGGCCCACCATGGCCGTTAACAAGTTGCTCGTGGCGTTCGACGAATCCGAGGGTGCCGACCGCGCGCTCGCCATGGCCGCCAGCCTGGCTGCAGTGAATCCCGAGGCGCATGTGGACGTCGTGTACGTGGTGCCTATCCCGCTGCTCGACGAAACGCAGATGGCGAACTTCAAGGACATTCTCGACATGATGATCTCCGACGGCGAGGATCTGCTGGCCGAGGCTGAGCAGAAGATGGGCGAGGACGTTGCCGCGCGCACCGACTCGCTGCTGCTAACCGGCACGAATCCGGCCACCGAGATCGTCAAGCTGATCGGCCAGCGCGACTACGACCTGCTGATTGTGGGCAACCGTGGCCTGAGCGGGCTCAAGGAGTACATGGGCAGCGTCAGCCACAAGCTGTTGCACGCATCGCCCATCCCCGTGCTGATCGCGAAATAACCTTCCGAACGCGAAACGGCTCCGGGCAATGAGGCCGTTTCGATGAGGCAAAGGGATGGGGCTATTGTCTCATTCGCGTGATTCGCGGGCGTTTCGTGCGGGGGGGGCGGAGCTTGGACAGGGATCCGCCGCACCCGCACGGCTTTGACGCGTGCGCCGATGGCTCGCGGCGCACGTTCCCCTCCCGTTCGACGCATGTTCGCGGACGCTCGGTCTGACGAGCGTTTCGGTTTGTCGCCTTGGAGATCCGTGCGCGTTCCGCAGTTGGCTTAGCGGAGCGGTTGCCCATACCTGTCCACGTGTCGTTTCCGGCGGGACACGCACGGACCTCCAAGGCGACAGATTCTACTGCGCGTCGCCTGTGAAGCTGCCTGGCTCGGTTCCGGCTACCTTTTCGCCGTTCCAATCGACGATGCCGCCCAGGTCGAACACGTGCTTGTAACCTAGGTTGAGAAGCATGTTCGAAGCGTGTTCGCTGCGCACGCCGGTCCGGCAGTAGACGATGATGGAGGCGTTTTCGTCCACGCCTTGAAGGCCGGCGGGTTTGACGGAGCCGATGGTTTCGACGGGTATGTTGATGGCTCCGGGGATGTGCCCGTCAGCATATTCGCGTGCGGTGCGGACGTCTACAAGGGTTGCGGAGTTTTCGCTCATCATGGCAACCGCCTCGTCCTCGGAAATTGTGGCGTACCCGCCGTTGCGTTCGTTTGTCATGGATTCCTCGCTCTTGCTTTGGTTTTGAATTGCGGGTGCGTCGGATGATGCGGTGGGCGTTTCCGTGCATGCCTCCAGGGTGAGCGCTCCGGCTGCGGCCAGCGTGACGACGGCCAGCGCCGCGTGTTTTCTCATACGGCTATTCATGAGCTGCAACGTCCTCCTAAGGGGAGCGCTAAGGTCGATGGTAAGTAACTGTAACGCTATTGCATACAGATTACAAAGTCAAGCATAGTATTAGAATTTTACGAACATGCGATATCGTCTTCACAAGGCACCGCGCTGCCTGCTTGACGGCCCTTCGTGCCCCCGGCTGGTCTCGCAATGGCAAAAAGATACCGAATTCGGAAGCGAGCGGGCGTCCCTGTTCGGCATCGGCGCATGATGCTGGAGACGGGATCGTTTTGACCGGGCGTTGTCGGGAGAAGCCCTTTCCTGCTTTCTGAGAAGAGGCGCAGCGACTTCCGAATTCGACGCCTTTTCGCCATTGGCCGTGCTGTCGGTTGCACGGAGGCGGCCGCAGGCTGCGAGACGACGACGGCTGCTGCTGGCGCGAGGCATAGCCCGCTGCTCGGCGAAGCGCTGGCTATGCGCGCAAGGATCAACAAGCGTACGAATGTTTCACGTGAAACATTCGGGCCCTTCGCTGTTTCTAGTGGTTTGACAGGGCGAACTTGCTAGGGAGCCCACCTTATGGAGCTGCAAGCGGTACCA
>NZ_WWRZ01000012.1:0-57614 GCF_009875595.1 Eggerthella sp. BIOML-A1
GGGCTGAACTCCGTCATCCAGTCGGTCAAGCGCGCGGCGAGGGGGTACCGCAACTTCGAGAACTTCAAGGCGATGATATTTCTCCACCTGGGGAAGCTGTCGCTCGGGATCCCCGAGAGGTATGGTACCCACTAGAAACAGCGAAGGACCAACACTCTGCAGGAAAATCTTCGCGTTGCTGCAAATCGCGGCAGCGTGTCGCCTCGAGGAGGGGTACACTCTTCTCTGGGGTAGCATGTTTGAGCACGATAGGCGGTGATTGCGATGAACGTGAACGCGAAGACGGCGCATGGGGCTCTTCTCGCGAGCGCACTCGTATTATGCGGGGCGTCGGGGATGCTGCTCGGTTCGTGCTCGACCGGCCAGCCTTCCGCGCAGGAGTCAGCGAACCAGTCGGCGTACGAGACGGCTGCGTCGGCTGAAGGAAACGTTCTATCCCGTGCGGCTTCCGCGCCAGATCCGGCTTCGGCTGCGGTCGATGCTGCTGGATCCGTGCGCATCGGCAAGGACCAGGTGACGGTGCTCGTGCTCAACGGCTGCGGCGTCGAGGGCGCAGCTGCCGAGGTGGCCGAGAAGGTGCGCGGCGCGGGGTTCGAGAACGTGACGGTGGACAACGCGACCTACTTCAACGCTGCGTTGACGCGCGTGTCGTACTACCACAAGGAAAACAGCGCGGAAGCGGAGGAGCTGGCCGAGCTGTTGAAGGTGGTCGGGCCGGGGAGCGTGTACTGCTACGACAGCGATCAGTCGGGAGGATGGAGCGAGGATTACGACATCCTTGTTTTGGTGGGCGATCCTTCGGTTGGCGGCTTCGCGCCGCAGGGTGCGCAAGTATGACCGTTCCGTAAAATGTTATCAACAAAGTATCATTTGGCGGTATCATAGGTACGATCACAGACGAAGAACAACCCCTCGTTGAAAGAAGGACCCATGGCTTCCAGCATCTATGACTTTACCGTAAAGGATCAGCAGGGCAACGACGTGTCGCTCGCCGACTACCGGGGTCGCGTGCTGCTGGTGGTGAACACCGCCACTGAGTGCGGCTTCACGCCCACGTACGCCCAGCTCCAGGAGCTGTACACCGCGTTGCATGAGCGAGGCCTAGACATCCTCGACTTCCCGTGCGACCAGTTCGGCCACCAGGCGCCCGGCACGAACGAGGAGATCGCGCAGTTCTGCACGTCGCGGTTCGGCGTGACGTTCCCGCAATTCGCGAAAATCGAGGTCAACGGCGAGGGAGCCGACCCGCTGTTCACCTACCTGCAGCAGCAGAAGGGCTTCGAGGGCTTCGACGACGGCCACGAGTTGACGTCCATTCTGGAAGACCTGCTGTCGAAGGACGACCCCGACTACGCCGGCAAGCCGGACATCAAGTGGAACTTCACGAAGTTCCTCGTCGACCGCGAGGGCAACGTCGTGCGCCGTTTCGAGCCCACCGCGTCCATCCCCGATGTCGTGGCGCCCGCCGTGGAGGAGCTGCTGTAGCCTTTTCGGATCGCACCTATCTCGCGCAAGCGCATGAAGCGCGAACCCGCGAACCTGGCCGCCGCATCCATCGTGATGCGGCGTTTTTTTGTGCGTCCGAGTGTTTCACGTGAAACATTTGTACGGATTTGCTACTGGGAGAGCATCGGCCGAAATGCTCGCCTAAGGGTTGTTCTGGGTTCGCGCCCAGCGGAGGTCTTCTTGCATCGCGAATCGGGACGCGTTGCCCCTCCGTGCGGCCAGTCGCCCTCGAAATGGCAAAAAGGCATCGAATTCGGAAGGAATCGCGAGCCTCGGACGAGCTCGATGCATGGTGCCGGAAGCGAGCCATCCTGTGACCTGGTGTTATGCGAGGAGGAGGATTCCCGGTGCTCTTGCGCACTGGATGGAGACTTCCGAATTCGATGCTTTTTCGCCATCAAGTGCGCCGTCGGCCGCACGGGATACTTCGTGCACGGCCAGGGCGTGCAGTGGGAGGACTATGCCCACGTGCTGCCCGATCTCGCGCAGCGCTACCACGTGTTCGCCGTCGACTGCTTCGGTCACGGCGAATCGAGCCACGATCCGGCGCTTTACTCATGCGAGGCCATCGGGCGGGCGCTCAAGTCCTTCGCTGCGCAAAAGATCGGCGCGTGCTATCTCGTGTCGGGCCATTCGTCGGGCGGCATCATCGCCGCGTGGCTGGCCGCCAACGACGCCGAGCGGGTATCGGCATGCGTGCTGGAGGATCCGCCCTTCTTCCGCGTCACGCCGGTCGAGATGCAGCAGGAACCGGGCTGCTTCTCATGGAAAGACGGCTTCGTGGTGACGCACGCGTTCCTCCGGCAGGGCGACGTTGCCGACCCAACCGTGTACTACGCGCAGCACAGCTACCTGTTCAGCCTGTTCGGAGAGCTGCGGCCTAAAATCGCGGAGTGGACGGCGCAGGAGCGATCAGCGAACCCCGACGCGCACCTCACGCTGGCCTGGGTGCCGCACGACTGGGTGCGCGGCCTGTACTTCTACGACGACTTCGACGTGCGGTTCAGCGAGACGTTCTACGACGGCACGTGGTTCGACGGCATCGACCAGGCCGACCTTCTGCGCTGCATAACCTGTCCTGCCGTGTACCTGAAAGCGAAGACGAACTACGGCGAGGATGGTACATTGCTCGCCGCCAACTCCGACGAGGACGCCGCACGCGTGCAGCAGCTCGTGGCTGTCTGCGAAACCGTCGTCGTCGAATCGGGCCACGACATCCACTACGAGCGTCCGAAAACGTTTGCCGCCGTCGATCAGATGGCGTCGAAGTACTCGTGCCCCTCGTTCAGCGCGGCCTCGTACAGCTCGCGAGCCTGTGCGATGTCGTCGGTGACCAGACCGTCGATGCCATAGTCGATGAGGCGCGACATGTTGGCGGGGTCGTTGACGGTCCAAGCGTATATGATCTTCCCCGCCCCTTGCACTTCGTCGACGAGTTCCTGGGTGACGAAGAAGTCGTCGACGCTGAAATAATCGACATGCTCGATGCTCGAGATGGAGCCGTAAGCCAACGTCATGTCGTACATGGTGGGCATGGAGGGGTCGATCTCCTTCACCTTCGCGAGCGACTCGTAGGAGATGCTCGCGACGGCCACCTGGTCTCTCATATCGTAGGCGTTGATGAGGTCGACCGTCTTTCGCTCGAGGTCGACGCCGTGGCCGTCCGGCTTCACCTCGATATTCAACTTGATCTTGCCTTTGCACAACGCAAGCGCCTCTTCCAGCGTGCATATCCGCTGGTCTGCGAATGCGGGATCGAACCAGCTGCCGTTGTCGAGGTCTTTGATCTCGTCGTACGTGACCTGCCAGAACTCTTTATCCAGACCCGTCGTGCGCTTGAGGTTGGCATCGTGCATCACCACGAGCACGCCGTCGGCCGTCTGCTGCACGTCAAGCTCCACCCAATCCGCGCCTTGGTCGATAGCGTTCTGGAATGCAGCCAAGGTGTTCTCGGGAGCCTCGCGCGCGCCGCCCCGATGCGCGGTGATCGCGAAATCCGGCGCGGGCTCTCGCTGGCTTTCGGATTCGAATACCCCGTGCAAAGGGTCGTAGGACAGCAACGAAACGAGTCCGAGCATGGCGAGAAAGGAGCCGACCGCTGCGCGCGCGAGCCTCGTCCTGCACGTACGCGAGGGCTCGTCGATGCGGTAAGGGATGTCGATGCCCCGCTCCTGCGAGAATTCGTAGAACGTGGCGCTGAGGGCGGCATAGCTCAGCGGCGCGAACACGCAGTCGACCACGATAGTGAACGCGAACATCACGAGCGTGAGCGCGAAGGAGACTCCGAACGGCAGGCCGCCTTCTAGGATGGCGGCCAAGATGAGGACGCCGACGACTATGGCCGCGACCGCTCCCGACGCGAACACGGCGAACAAGGCCAGCAGACGGCGCGCCAGCCGCCAGGCGTTGCCGCGCAGCAGGCTCCTGCTCGAGATGCGTGCCTGCATCCAGGATTCGTCGCACAGCGTGAAGAAGTGAATGCCGAACGCCAGAAAAAACGCATGCAGGTACAGTGCGGCCATCACGATGACGAACACCGCGGTCAGCGCGCCGTTTTCCCAGATGAAGTCCATAATGAACTCGGGAAGCCGCACGCCGGTGAGCGCCGAGGAAGTGACGGTCAGGTTCGTGAGCGGAACCAGCAGCAGCACGAACAGCGCAAGAAGCCAGTTCGATGGGCGTGCGATGCGCCGGGCGGAAGAGAATGCGAGCCGGCTCGTTTCGAACACTCCGATGCGCCGACCCGTCTTTCCCGCCTGCATGACAACGACGAGGGCGCACATCTCGAAAAGGGCTCCGAGGGCTAGCACAAGCGCGGCCACGAGCAAAAACACCCACGCCAGCGGATTCGCGAATAGAGTCGTCATGTTCGTGTCGGCCAAGTAGGCAAGTCCGGCCGCTTCCATCGCGAGATCCACCATGCCGAAACATGCCGGTACGAACAGGATGGCGAACAAGAATCGGAAACCGAATTCGAACAGGATAGCGGTTCGCGCATTGGCGGCGAACAGCCTCCATGTGCTGCGTGCGAACTCCATGGCATGCGTCCTTTCGTCGGATGCGGTGGCTGGTTGTTCGAGCCATTCTACCTGATGCGCTGGTTGGGAGCTCGCGCACTGCGGCGTTAATCGAGGGCGAGCAGCGCTTTCGCTACGGCGTCGATATCCAGCAGGGGAAGCGTTCCCGACGGGAAGCTCGGACGGCGCTCGATGGCCAAGAGGGCATGTTCGGTTTCGTCGAGGTCGACGACGTAGGGCGTGCCGTAGAACTGCAGCCCCAACAGGCATCCTTCCCCTTCGACGAGCACGACGTGCCCCGGTCCAGTGTCGGGGGCTCTCGTGTCGACGATGGGAGCCAGCTCGTTGCCGCGGAACAGCACGCCGCAGAACTGCTCGGGCAAGAGGGCAAGGGGCTGCACGCGGCTGGCGGCGACCACTTCGACGATGGATGAGAACGCGATGGCCATGTCTCCGTCATCGGTGGGGATGACCAGCGCGTTATTCCGCCGAGCCTCTTGGCGGTCCTTGCCGATGAGCGTTTCAATCCAGTGCAGACGTTGGCTACGGTCGCGCATGGGTTCCCCTGTCCTTCGCCGCGTCGTTCAGAAAGCGCCGTACGCTTATCACGATGCAGGGTGAACCGTCTTGCAGGATGGCGTATCCGATGTAGCTCAGTTCGTGCATGCACCGGCGGTCGAGCAGTGCCGGAAGCTGCAGCATCGAGATCCGCTCGTAGCCCTCAACGTCGTCTGCGGCCAAAGCGTATCGTTCCCCCAGAGCTTCAAGCAGGACGGTATATGCGGGGTGCGCCGCGTCAAGCGGAAAGGGCTTGGCACCTTGGTTGAGCATCTCAATATGCGCGCCGTGTTCGTCCTCGTACCAGGTTGAGGTTGCTTTCGACCCTTCTCCCGCTGCGCCGCCGCGCTGGACGCGGGCGGGGTCGAACGCCTCGAAGCGCACGATCTGCTGTGCGGGAACTGCGAAGCGGACGCCTCCGGTGCGCAGCAGGGCGGCTTCGAACACGGTGAACGGCACGGGAAAGCGTAGGACGATCTCCAACGTGCCGCGTTCGGTGTTGCGCATCGTGCCGCGCCCGCCGATGCGCTGCAGCATGCAGCCTATCTCGTTCAGTTCTGCGAAGGCGTTGCCATCGCTGGCGGCGCTCGGCAAGAAGAATTGCGGCAGAAGGATGAACGCGCCTATCTCCTCGTCGGAATACGCGTCCAGCGGACGGGCGAGAAGGCCGCGTTTCGACGCTATCGTGGCGATACGGTGCGCGTCGAAGGGCCTGCCGTCGTGCTCGATGCGGCAAACGACATCCGAGCCTTCGTTTTCCAGGCGCAAGCGTATGGTTGCGCGTTCCGGTTTTCCCAGGTCGGCGCGTTCCTCGGCGCTTTCGATGCCGTCGCGGATACATGATCGAAGGGCGCGTCTGAGCGTTTCCTCGATGGATGCGAGCACCGAACGATCCAGATCCATGCGTCCTTGCTCGAGCTCCAGATCGACGGGAACGCCGAACTGGCGCCCGTAGTCCTCGACGAGCTTATGAAGCGATGGGGCGATGCGGTCGAACGCTTCGATGCGCGAAAGGGCGACGGTGGATCGCAGGTGGTCGAGGGTCTGCGCGTACGAGAACGCGATATCGCTGAGCACGCGGTCGTTCGGAAGGCTTTCGGCGTGCGCTCGCAAAGACCGGTTCGTCTCCTCCAGCTGCGCGATCAGGTTCGACAGCTTTTCGTCTCGCTCGCTGCGCGCATCGCGATCGGCGAACGAAGAAATCGCTTCGATCCCTCCGTTTTCTGCATCGTCTTCCTGGGGTGCGGAAGGCATCTCGAACGGCGGGATGCCTTCGGGATCCTCCACGATGGTGCAGCTGTCCACGAAGAACGCACCGCTGATGGCTGCGAGCACCCGCTCGGGCGTGCGCGAGACGAAGGTGACGAACAAGCCGTGGTCGCGCAGGTAGGGAATCGTCTCTCGACTGCTCTTGATCGCGTGCGGATGGCATGTTGCCGAGTCGCACAACGGCGCGATGCGGCGCATGACGAGCGAAGCGCGCGTGTTCTCGAGCCCGCAATTGGGCTTGAGCTTCGCCTGCACGGTGATCTCCTCGCGTTTCACGACCGGTTCCCTCCGTCGCGCTCTATCTGGTTCGATTGCGCGAACACGCAACGGTTCTTGCCCGTCTCCTTGCCGTGGTACAGCGCGCGGTCGGCCGATGCGAAGTTCTCGCCGAACGTGAGTTCCGGATCGTAGGCGCTCAGACCGAACGTGAGCGTGCACGAAAAATCGCCTAAGTCGTCGCTGATGGGATAGCTGGCCACTTCCTCACGCATCTGGTTGCACAGACGCAAGGCCTCGTGGTCGGGCGTGGAGAACAGCACGAGCAGCAGTTCCTCGCCGCCCCATCGGATGACCGGATGGTTGCCGGAGAGGTCGTCGAGGATGTCGGCGATGCAGACGATGGCGATGTCGCCGGCCTGATGGCCGCGCACGTCGTTGATGAGCTTGAAGTCGTCGATATCGCACAGGGCGAGCACGATGTTCGCTTCGCCGCTCATGCGTTCGATCTCTTGCTCCAGGTAGTCGGTTAAATAGTGGCGGCTGAACAAGCCGGTCAGCTGGTCGCGGAATGCGAGCGCCCGCATGACGTCCAGCTGCTGCTTCAGGGCGGCGTTGTCGGCGCGCAGGCGTTCGCGGTCTTCTCGGATGCCTTCCGATCCGCTCGGCGCGCTGCCTGTTTCGGTTCGGAATCGCGTCATGCCCCAGCTTCGCTTTCGTGCGGATCTGCATCGATTTTGAAGCGGCCGATCAGGTGCTTGAGTTCGTTCGCGCGATCCGCAAGCTCCTCTCCGATGACCGCGCTTTCCTCGGAGGCGGCCGAGTTCTCCTGCACGACCTGGGAGAGGCTGTCCATGCTCTCCTGTATCTGGGCAACCGCTTCGAGCTGCTGCTCGGAGGCGTGAGCGATGGAGGACATCGCCGTCTTGATGTCTTCGATAGAGGTAACGGCTTCCTCCATGTTCGAAGATGCGGAGCCGATCAGCTCGCTTCCGGCCTCGACGTTTTCGATGGCGCGCCCGGCGAGTTCGTCAGCCGCACGCGACGCTTCGCTCACCTGCGAGGCGAGGCGGCGGATCTCCTCGGCCACAATGGCGAAGCCGCGTCCGGCATCGCCTGCGCGCGCGGCTTCGACGGAGGCGTTCAGCGCGAGGATGTTCGTCTGGAACGAGATGTCTTCGATGGAGTTGGCCAGCTGCGAGATGCTCTGGGCGTTGTCTTTGATCTCCTCGATGGCGCACACGGTGCGGGCTATCGAGTCGCTGCTTTCCTCGACCGCGCCCAGTACATCGGAGGTGTTGGAATTCACGGTCAGGACGCTTTCGGTGTTCTCTCCCACCACGTGCGTGATGCTCTGAACGTTGGCGGCAAGCTCTTCGATGGCGGTGGCTTGCTCGGCGGAGCCTTGCGCGACGGCTTGGGAGCTGTCCGACATCTGCGATGACGAGCGAGCCACCTGCTCGGCTGTTTCGCTGAGCTGCTCGGTGGCGAAGCGCAGCGAAGCTACCGTTTCGTTCATGGACGAAGCGAGCGAGCCCAGCTCGTTGCCGGACGTGCAGGATGAGCGCACCGTCAGATCGCCGTCGGCCAACCGCTTCGCTATGCGGTCGATCTCCTGAATGGGCGCGGCGATGCTGTGCGTGATGCGCCTCCACATAACGATGACGAGCACGATGGCCGCCGTCCCTAGAAGCCCGATGGCCAGCGAGGTTCCGACCTCGACGCTGAACGAGTCTTTGACGAAGGCCTGCGCTACGTGCTCTGCGGTGTTCACGACCTCGGTGGACAGGTTGACGGTCACTTCCTTTTGCGCGAGGTACTCGTTCGAGTACAGGTCGATGGCGCGGTTGATGTCTCCCGCTTCGGCTGCACCGATCACGGCGTTGCGGCGCGCGCCCAGCTCGTCGCAGGCGTTCGAGAAGCGTTCTAGAAGATCGGGATCGGCTTTGAACAGCGACCGGACGACGTTCAGCTCGTTCATGCGTTGTTCAGTGAGATCCTCGATGGCCACCAGCGCTTTCTGTTTCGCCGCGTCGTTTTCTGCGTTAAGCAGCTGCTCGACGTACGTCGACATCTCCTCGATCGTGAAGCGAAGCGCCACGGCGCTTTTCGAAACCATGTACGGCCGGTTGTAGAACTCTTTGGTCATGGAGGCGTTCGCGTGGACGCCGTAGAGCGCCACTGCGATCGAAAGGGCGAACAGGGCGATGACGATGCCGTAGGATATCATCAAGATGCGGCTTATGCTGATGTTGCTCGGTTTCATGCTCATACGTTGGTCGCTTTCGCTTGTCTTCGATAAACGGAGTTCCCCTGGTATTCGAACAGCGTACGTTCGCGGATGATCTCGGCGTGCCCCAGCATGAGGTAGCTCGATGGGGCGAGGTGGCGGTGCAATGTCGCGATCACCCGGTTGCGAACTTCGGCTTTGAGGTAGATGATGACGTTTCGGCACATGATGAGGTCGTACGTCCTGCGCAGGACTTCGTCGTCGCAGAGGTTGCCCTGCGCCAGAAAGACGCGCGAGCGGATGCGCTCGGCAACGGTGTACAGCTGACCGTTCCGAACGAAGTACGCATTGCGCCAGCGACGGGGCACCCTGTTGATGCGCGATTCGGGATAGGCGGCCGTACGCGCCTCTTCGATCGCAGGTTGCGACAGGTCGATGCCGGTGATGCGAACGGAGGGGATCGGGTGGGTTCGCGCGTAGTCCTCGACCAGCATCGAGACGCTGTAGCATTCTTCTCCCGTGGAGCAGCCGGCGCACAGTATGTTCCACGGGCGGTTCGGCCGCTTGGCCAGCAATTCCGGGAAAGCCGTGGCGAAGAGGAACTTGAACTGCGCGCTTTCGCGCAGGAAGTAGGTGTAATGGGTGGTGACGAGGTTGACGAACCGGTTTCGCTCCTGCTGGTTTCGCCCTGACTCCACGAGGTCGAAGTACGCCGAAAACGACGGCAGCTGCAAACGATCGCGCTCGCGCGCGAGGCGGCATTCTAGCAGGGTGCGCTTCGAATCCATGTCCAGACCGTACGTCTGGGCAAGAAACGAGCGTACCTGCTCGAATTCGCTGTCAGTCATATGTTCCACGCGCACCGCTTCGTCGATGGATGTTCATGATGGCTACAGAATACCATTGATAGGGGCTCGATCCGGGGATGAGCGGGGGGGGGGGTGCATTTTTATGCGTTTTTTCCTGTTGCGGCAGGATGCGGCGCATGCCGGGCTCGGCTACGCAGACGGCTGTCCGGCCGCGAGGGGGCTTTGCCCTCGTGCAAGCGCCTGCGTCGATCCTTCTTATGACGCAGGCGCTTTTCCCCGTTGGCGTGGCGATGTTCGGCCTTGGCCAGTGCAGCTTACCTCACGTGGTCGTCGAGCCATTCGATGGCATCGCGGATGACGCGGTCCTTTTTGAACTCGTTGAATATCTCGTGGTAGAGGCCCGCGTAAATGCGCAGCGACTTGTCAGCCGACGACGCTTCGCGGAACATGTCGATGCTGTCCTGCGGGCTGACCAGGCCGTCGTCTCCGCCGTGCAGCAGAAGCACCGGGTCGGCGAAATCGGCGGCCTGCGCGCGCAGCCAGAGGTGGCCGTCGTGCACGGCGCGCAGCAGCGCCACCGAGAACTCCTTGATGACGAAGGGGTCGGCCAGGTAGGCCTCTCCCACGGCGGGGTCGGAGCACACGCCGTCGCCCAGCTCGTTGGGGATGTACGTCTCGGGGTCGAGCCCCTGCTCGACGGCGCCCGAGGCCAGGCTCGCGTGGTCGCGCGTCCAAGCGCCCGACAGCACGTAGCCGTCCAGCTTGCCGGGATGGGCCGTGCCGTAGCTGGCGGCGCCGAAGCCGCCCATAGAGTGTCCGATCATGAACACCGGCAGGTCGGGGAACTGCGCGCGGGCTTCTTCGACGAACAGGTCGGTATCGGATACGATCTGCGTGCGGTCGTCGTACCACACCTTCTTGCCCATGGAGCGCCCGTGCCCGCGATGATCGAAGCGCACGACGGCGTACCCGGCTTCCAGCAGCCGCTGCGTCACGTAGTCGTAGCGGCCGAAGTGCTCGCACAGCCCGTGGACGATGACGA
The DNA here is from genome assembly GCF_009875595.1 of Eggerthella sp. BIOML-A1. Lineage (NCBI taxonomy): Bacteria > Bacillati > Actinomycetota > Coriobacteriia > Eggerthellales > Eggerthellaceae > Eggerthella > Eggerthella sp. BIOML-A1. Next base: position 10,648 of record NZ_WWRZ01000012.1, read on the forward strand.
CTGCCGCCTTCGGCTGCTCCGGCGCGTCGATGCGTCCGACCAGCAGGAAGCCCTCGGGGGTCTGTTTCGTGAGTTGCTGCTGCATGCGCGTTCCCTTCTCTCGGGTCGATAAGCTGGAGCTATTGTAGCGCGTTGACGCGCGGGTATGGAGGGCAGGGGAGGAAGAGGAGAGGAGGCGGGGGAGGCGGGGAAGGTGGCCTCGGGTGGGGCCCGCTCTTCTGGGCGCGGGGTGGCGCTTGCGAGCGGGTGGGCGCGTTCCGCGCCGATTCGTGGCGGGCGCGGCGTGCGACCGGCGCGGCCGCTGACACCTAAGTCCCAAATCCCACTCCGCGCCAGAGAAGGGCTTGCGCCCTATCCCCGCGCCAAAAAGGGCTGACCCGACCCGGCTGCTCGCGTGCTTTCCATCCTGCGCGTTTGCCAAGGTTGCCCGTTTGCCCGACAATGGACGACAACGAAGAACGGCGCGGCGCGCGCAGCAATGGAAGGAAGCACATGGCCGGCAAGCTCATCATATGTCCTACGCCCATCGGCAACTTGGGCGACATGACCGAGCGCGCGCTCGAGGCGCTGCGGTCGGCCGACGCGGTGTGCGCCGAGGACACGCGTGTCACAGGCAAGCTGCTAGCGGCATTCCGCATCGAGAAGCGCATCGAGCGGCTGGACGAGGCGCTCATCGGCGAGCGCGCGTCGTCGTTGGTTGAGCGCGTGGCGGCAGGCGAAGTGATCGCGTACTGCTCGGACGCCGGCATGCCGGGCGTGTCCGATCCGGGGCTGCGCCTCGTGCGCGCCGCCCGCGAGGCGGGCGTGCCGGTGGAGGTGCTGCCGGGCGCCACGGCCGTGGCCACGGCGTACGTGGCCAGCGGCAGTGCGAACCCGCGCTTCTATTTCGGTGGCTTCTTCCCGCGCAAGGACGCCGAACGTCGCGCCGTGGTGGAGAGCCTGCGCGCGCTCGATGCGGCGCTGCTGTTCTACGAGAGCCCGAACCGCCTGGTGGCGGCCTTGACCTCGCTGGCGGAAACGGTTCCGCACCGCGAGATCGCCGTGTGCCGCGAGCTGACGAAGCTGCACGAGGAAGTGGTGCGGGGCCCGCTGCCCGAGGTGCGCGACGCGTTCGCCGCGCGCGAGCGGGAGGGCGCGGGCATCAAGGGCGAGATCGTGCTGGTGATCGACGGTCCGAGCGAGGCCGAGGACGCCGCCGCCGAGCAGGACGCCGAAGTCGCAGCCCGCGCCCGCGCCGCCGAGCTGAAGGCCGCCGGCGTGCGCAGCAAGGACGTCGCCCGCGCGATAGCCGAAGAGTTCGGCATCGCGCGCAACGCGGCATACGACATCTCGCTCGAGGCGTGAGGCGGCGCGCGATGGCACGCGGTGCCGGCATGGCCGGCTCGTCGTCGATGGCGCGTCCGTTCGCGCGGTACGTGTCGTTCAACGTGCTGGGCATGGTAGGCGTGTCGGTGTACATACTGGCCGACACGTTCTTCATTGCGAACGGGGTGGGGTCGGACGGCCTCGCGGCGCTTAACTTCTCCATCGTGCTGTACACGGTGCTGCAGGCTACGGGCCTCATGCTGGGCATCGGCGCGGCAACCGAGTTCCAGGTGTGCTCGGCGAGGGGCGACCGCACGGGGGCGAACCGGGTGTTCACCACGGCGCTCGTCATGGCGGGCTGCGCGGCCGCGGTGCTGCTTGCGGTCGTGGAGGCGTTCGCGACGCCGTTGGCGTCGCTTTTGGGAGCGGACGAGGCCACGCTTCCGCTGACCGTGACGTACCTGCGCACCATCTTCGCGTTCGCGCCGCTGTTCTTGTTGAACAACGTGCTGCTGCCGTTCGTGCGCAACGACAGTAGCCCGCAGCTGGCCATGGTCGCCATGCTGGTGGGAAGCTTCGGGAACATCGCGCTCGACGCGTTGTTCATATTCGGGTTCGGGTGGGGCATGTTCGGCGCGGCGTTCGCCACGGGGTTTGCTCCGCTCATGAGCATGGCGGTGCTGTTGATCCATTTCCTCAGGAAGCGCAACACGTTTCGGCCGGTGCGCTTGCATCTGCGCGCGCGGCTCGTGGGGCATATCGCGGCGCTCGGGTTCTCGTCGTTCGTGGTAGAGCTGTCGGGCGGGCTGGTTTTGCTGGTGCTGAACTTGGTGATCCTTGCGTTCGAGGGAACCATCGGCGTGGCGGCCTACGGGGTGGTCGCGAACTTCGCGTTCGTGGCGAGCGCCCTGTTCGTGGGCATCGCGCAGGGCATCCAGCCGCTGGCCAGCAACGCGTACGCGCGTGGCAGCGACCGCGACGTGCGCGCGGTGCTGCGCCTGGCGCTGCTGACGGCTCTCGTCATCGCGACGACGACGTACGCTGCGGTGGCGCTCGCCGCCGAGCCGCTTGCGCTCGCGTTCAATCGAGACAACGATCCGCAGCTCACGGCGCTTGCCGTGGACGGCATGCGCGTGTACTTCCTCGGGTACTTCTTCGCGGGGGCGAACATCGTGGCGGCGGCGTTCTTCAGCGCGGTGGAGAAGCCGGCGTATGGCCTGGCTATCTCCATCGTGCGCGGTCTTCCGGCCATGCTCGCGTTCGCGGCCGTGCTGGCGGCGCTGTTCGGCATGGCGGGCGTGTGGGCCACGTTCCCCGCGGCCGAGGCGGCCACGTTCGCGCTGACCGCCGTGCTTCTCGTGCGGTTCGTGCACGGGCCGCGCCGGCGCGATCGGGAGGTGGTCGCGTGAGCCCGCGGCAGCGTGCGGCGCGGGGGCGGGCTTCGGCCTCGCGTCCCGTTGCGCCCGTCGAGCCCGTCGAACTCGTGGTGGACGGCCTGGTCGTGCGGCTCACACGCAAGCGCATCAAGAACCTCAACCTGCGCGTGCATCGCGGCGGCGGGTTCGTAGAGGTGTCGGCGCCGGCGTACGTGCGCGATCGCGACATCGAGAGGTTCGTCCGCGAGAAGCGCCCGTGGATCGACGCGAAGCTCGCGCAGGTTGCCGCCTCGCCCGCCGCCGTGGCGGCCGAGGCGGGGCCCGAGGAGGTGGCGGCGTGGCGCGCCGTGGTGGAGGCGTGCGTGCCCGCGCTGGTGGAGGCGTGGGAGCCTATCATGGGCGTGAAGGCGGGCAAGCTGGCGTACCGCAACATGACCAGCCGCTGGGGCAGCTGCCAACCCGCCACGGGCCGCATCTGCATCAACGTGCGTTTGGCGCTCTATCCGCCCGAGTGCTTGGAGTACGTGGTGGTGCACGAGCTGTGCCACCTGCTGGAACGCGGCCACGGCTCCCGCTTCAAAGCGCTCATGGACGCCTTCATGCCCGACTGGCGAGATCGGCGCGCGAAGCTGCGCTAGGGCCTTGGTAGCGCCGCGCCCGTAGGCGCCCAAGCGTGGCGAGCACCGAGTGCTGAGCGCCACCCCGAAGGGCGCGGGTCGCGTCCGTGCGCGGCGCGCATTACGCGCCGGCTCGGAATGCGCGGGTCGATCTCGATACGCCCGCGTGCACCGTATGAAAGCCGCAGGTCGTGCCCTGCGTTCGTCCGAGCGCGTTCCCGATGCCCTTCTGCGCGTGGCCGGCGGGCCGCTTGACGGGACGTTCGGGCTTCCGCGGTAAAAACGGAACGGTGGGGGTGTTTTGCGCCCAGGTCGGCCTCGCAGCTGCGGGCGAGCGTCCGGCACGGTGAGGTTCCGTCGGGCGCAGGCGAGCGTCCGGCACGGCGGTCACCGTCGGGCGCGGGCGAGCGTCCAGGGCGCGGGCGCGACTGGCCTTGCCCAGGCCTGATCGCGGAATGTGTGCATCCTTCGCAAACCGCTTGCGCACGCTGCTATCATGGAACTATGGAAAGCGCACAGGCGATAGAGCGAGAACGGAACTATGGCAGCGCGGGTGATACCGCGCAAGGGGTATCCGACGGCTTGCCGAAGAGACAGCGCACCATCGTGCTTGCGGTCATGATGTCGGGCACCACCGCCGCGTGCATCTCGCAGAGCATGATGATAGCCGCGCTTCCCACCATCATGCACGAGTACTCCGTGAGCGCCTCGCTCGGCCAGCTTCTCACCACGTCCTACATCTTCACGCTTGGCCTCATCTCGGCTATGACCGCTTATCTGGTGCATCGCGTTGATTCGAAGAAGCTGTTCATCGCAGCCATGGTGTGCTTCGTCGCAGGTTGCGCGGCCGCGCTCGTCGCACCGAATTATCCGCTGCTGTTGGCATCGCGCCTGCTGCAAGCCGGCGGCGCGGGCATCGCGCTGCCGCTTATCCAGGTGGTGGCGCTGTCAGTGTACCCCAAAAGCGAGTACGGCCGTGCGATGGGCCTGGTGGGCCTCATCATCGGCTTCGCGCCGGCCATCGGGCCCACCGTATCCGGCTTCCTCATCGACTTCTGGGGCTGGCGCTCGGTGTTCGTCATCTTGGGCGCGGTGTCGGCGGTGGTTGTGGTGCTGTCGTTCTTCGTGCTGTCCGACGTGGTGAAGCGCGAAGGGTCGCGCGAGCGGTTCGACGTGCCTTCGGGGCTTTTGTACACGCTTGGCTTCTGCGGCATCATGCTGGGGACCACGGTTATGGAGTCGGACGCTGCGTTCGATCCTGTGTCTTTGGCGGCGCTCGCAGGCGGCGCGCTTGCGCTCTTCGTGTTCGCGAGGCGTCAGGCGCGCATCGAGCAGCCGCTGCTCAAACTGTCGTGCTTTCGCAACCGCACGTTCGCGATAGCCACTGTGCTGGTGATGATGTCCCAGATGGCGTTCATGGTCGGTTCCATCATGGTGCCGTTGTTCGTACAGGACGTGCAGGGCGGCAGCGCCACGGTGTCGGGGCTGACTATCCTGCCGGGCGCGGTGCTGCTAGGGTTCTTGAACCCGGTGACGGGACGCCTGCTCGACCGTTACGGTCCAAGGCCGCTCGTTGCGGTGGGATGCGCGGTGCTGGCTGCGGGCACGCTGGCGTTCGCGGCGTGCGACGCGGGTACGCCCGAGTGGGCGATAACCGTGTTGTACGGCGTGCGCACGGTGGGGGTCGCATGCCTCATGATGCCGATGACCGCTCACGCTTGCGCGGCGCTGTCTCTTGAAGACATCGCGCAAGGCACGGCCATCATCACGTCGTTTCGCCAGATCTTCGGTGCGCTCTCGTCGTCGGCGCTTATCACGGTTATGGCGCTCGCATCTTCCAACGAGCTAGGCATCGACGTCGGCGGTTTCGCTTTAAGCTTCGAAGTGCAGGCGGCCGTCATCGTCGTGGGCTTCGTCGTGGGCATGGCGTTTCTGCCGCGCCCGCAGCGGAAAACGCGCTAGAGGCGGCTCGGCTGAGCGTGGTTCGCGCTATGCTGCGGCTGCCAGGGACGGCTCGGCGTAGCGGGCCCTGATGTAGCGGTCGATGGCGTCGGCGGTTTGGCTCTGCTGTTCCGCGGGGGTGATGCTGGCTTCGCCATCGCCGCTTTGCGGGCCGTAGGCGCCGAAGCCGGCATGGTTGCCGCCTTCGATCTCCACGGTTTCGGCTCCCTTGGGCAGCAGGTCGGCGTTGTCCTCGAGCTTGGCGCGGTTGAGCATCTGGTCGTTCGAGCCGTACAGGGAGATGGCGCCCAGGTTCGTGCTCGACAGGTCGCTGGCGGAGTAGGATCCCAACAGCACGAGGCCGTCGAGCGTGCCGTCGCCGGCATGGTCGACCGCGTACTGCGCCGCCATCGAGCCGCCCAGCGAGTGGCCGCCCACCCACCAGGTGCCCACGTCGGGGAAGTCCGCGCGCACGCGGTCGGCTGCGTTGATGTCGAAGAACGCGAAGTTGAACGGCATCTGGACCACTACGGCCAGGTAGCCGCGCTCGGCCAGATCGCGCATGAGCGGCGCGTACGCGCTGTATTCCACCTTCGCGCCGGGGTAGAACACGAGGCCGACGGCTGCGTTCGGGTCGCCGAACGCAAGGTAGTTGTCTCCCTGCTGAACGGGCAGCGTCTCGGTCGACACGAGGTTGCGATGGTTCGCGTCGAGGTCGTGGTACGAGTCGCTCGCGTACGCGAAGAACGCGGCTGCCAGCACGCACAGCAGGATGGCGAGGGCCGTCAGCGCGACGACGAGCTTGCGCGGCTTGCGGCGCGCGGCGACGGGCGTGCCGCTTTCGGCCGCTTCCGTCGTGGGTGTGGGTTCGTTCGTTTCCATGACGAGCATGGTAGCAAAAGAGTGCCATGCGCGGTTCCGGATCTGCAACGCTTGCCTTGCATTTCCTCTTCGTGATAAGTATACTTGACATTGTGATAAGAAAACTTGGCAGAATGAACCAATGAAAACCTTGGGATGCCGTACGAGGATGCCCAGTTGGCAAAAAGCAATCGAATTCGGAAGGTGAGCGCGGTCCGATTCGGTGGCAAGTCCAACGTGATTGAGGATGTCGGCTCGCGACCAGGTATTTTGCAGAGTGGGTAGCCGCGTATCGCTGCGATCAGGGATTCAAACTTCCGAATTCGGAGGTTTTTCGCCACCGAGAAGCTTTTTGCGTGCTTGGTGAGGCATGAGTACAAATGTTTCACGTGAAACATCCGGAAGCGAACGGGCGATGCAGAAGGAGGCAGCCATGAACAAGGACGAGATTCTGGAGAAGAGCCGTCGGGACAACGACGGAATGGACGAGCGGTTCAAGCTGATGCAATGGCGTGCGAGCTACCTTATGCTCTCCGTGATGATGGTGGTATGGGCGTTGTTGTTCTTGTGGGATTCGCTTCATGGTCAGAGCACGGATGTGTCGTTCGCCATTGTCATGTCGGGCATAGCCGCCATGAACTTCTACCAGTTCTACCAGTTTCGTTACAAAACCGCGTTGGGTGCGGGCGTTTTGGTGACGGTCGCGGTCATCAGCGTCGTCGTCCACCATATATTCGCGACGATGTAGGGGCACTTCATGATCAAGCTACCGTCTCTCGGATTCGACGATGTGCATGACAACGACGGCGAGCTCGAACTCTGCAACCGGCTGAAGGCGGCGCGCGCCGAGGCGGGGCTTTCGCAGGCAGAGCTCGCGGGGCTCGTGGGCGTCTCGCGCCAGACCATCTCGTCCATCGAGACGGGCCTGTTCAACCCTACGGCAAAGCTGGCCCTCGTCCTCTGCATCGCGCTCGACAAGAAGTTCGAGGATCTGTTCTACTTCGAGTGAGGCGCGTGCAAGGGCGCGTCTAGGATCGACGGACGCGCCTGGCTCACTTCCAGATCTTGCAGGCTTCGGGGTCTTCGGCCAGCAGCAGGTCGCGTAGGGCTTGCAGGTCGTCGGCCGAGACGTCTTCGGGGTTCTCGTACTCCAGCGTGTCCGCCACGTGAAAGTCGAAGCCGTTCTCGCCGTGCTCGCTCCACAGCTGCTGCAGCGGACGGTTCGGGTGCCCGCCTCCGTTCAGCTTCGCCCGCAGGCTGTTGAGCTCCTTCGCCGCGTCGCGCGTGATGCCCAGAAAGTGCTGGCCCGTGGCAGTGCAGCGCAGTTCAACCACGCCCATGTCGGGGCGGCGGCTCTTGTATGCGTCTCGCAATTCCTTGCGTCGGTCGGTTTGCATGCGTATCACCTCGTCGTCCACGGTACCGCATGCCGTCCGGGCGCGCAATCTACGGAACGTCGACCGTTGCCCTCGCTCGCGGCGCTCCGTGCCCTCAATCAGGCCGAAGCCGGCTGATCGGCCGCGCCGGCCTGCATCCAGGCGATGTACGTGTCGGGGTAGTGGGCGGTCAGCGCGGCCGAAAGGTCGAGGCCGAGGAGCGACTGCACGGCACCGACGATGCCCAATGGGCTGACCAGCGCGTCGAGCGTGGGCACGCGGGTGGATGCCGTGGAGCCGAACGTGCTCAGCGTGGCGAAGTCGTCCTCGTCGCATCCTAACGCGTAGCCGGTGTTGCGCTGGTAGGCGGTCTGCACGATGGCGTACGAATCGTCGAAGTCGACGCTTACGGTGCTGGGCAGCGTGATGGTGGAGCCGTAGCGTCCGAAACCCCAGGAGGAAAGCGGCAGCTGCGTGACGATGTCCGCCTCGTTCACCACGTTGAAGATGTTGCCGAACCTCGGATCGTGCCGGTCGTCAGCGCGCGTGGCGCACGGGGCGGCGAACGTGTAAGCGTAGATGCCGGACGAGGGCGCCAGCGCCGACGCGTCGTCGTCCGGGTCGCCGAGGTCGGCGGCCAGCAGGTTCGCGATGGCCCCGCCGCGGCTGTGCCCTGTGATGAGAATGCGCGTGTGAGCGGGGTCGATGCCCAGATCGCTCGCGTAGGAGCGCACTGCTTTCTCGACCTCTTCCTCGGCCGCTTTGAACCCGCGGTGGTCGGCATCGTCGGAGCCGGCGCCCAGGAAGTTGAAGTTGCTGAGCCACTCTGCGCCGTACGTGCCGCGGATGCCCACGAACAGAAGCGTGACGGGCTTCCCGTCGCCGTCCGAAGCGATGGTCTTGCTGGCCAACGTGTACGCGGCCACGTCGCTCGATCCCACCAACAGTGAGCTGACCTCGTCGAGGACGCTGCTGCGCATCGCGTACGACTCGGTGCGCACGTCGTGGAATCCCAGCGCGCCAAGCGTCCGCTCGGCGTAGGGCAGCGAACCGGCCACGCCGTCGTAGTACTGGGATTCGGAATTGCACACCGCCGCCAACACGGAACAGGCCGTGGCCAGATCGTGCTGGTAGGTGCGGGCGTCGTGGAAGAACCAGGAGTCGTCGAACGTCAGCTGCGTGGATGTTCGTCCTGACGGGTTGTTTGGGTCGAGGGCGGCCACCACCTCGCTGCAGTATTCGGCGGTGACGGTGGTGCGCGGGGAAGCGGGGACGTGCGCGACGACCGCGTTTCCATTGGCGTGCGCGACGGGAACGAGCCCCGATTCGTAGCCCGTGTACCGGAGCTGTACCATGAACAGCGCGATGAGAAGGAGGCAGCCGAGCAGGGAAGCGACAGCCGACGCGAAGCGTCGCGCGGGGTTCGTCTGCATCGGTCCTCCTTCGCCATCGGTGAGTGCTTCCTTCGTTTCGGCCAGTATACGGTGTCGTGCCGCCGCGGTTACCGGTGCTGGCGCAACGCAAGTGAAACTTAAGCGTGCTGTAAGCATTTCTTAAGGTTTGGGGCACGTTGCGGCAAGGTTCGGGATTCCTTTGCATCGCGGGCGTGAAACATTCGCGTGCGATCTGCGGGGACGAGGGGTCGAAGCGTTTCCTCGTGCTAGAATATCCAGTTGCTTGCCAACTGGCGAACGAATGCTGGTTGGCGCGCGTCGTCCAAGCGCGCCGCATCATGAGCGGCGGCGCTCGAAAGCCGGCTGACGAGGCATCATGCGCCGCGCGGCCCCGAAATGTGAGGAAGCACCATGTCAAAGGGAACCTACTCGTTCACCACCCCCATCTACTACGTCAACGCGGCCCCGCACCTCGGCACCGCGTACACCACCATCGCCGCCGACACCGTGGCGCGCTACCAGCGCATGAACGGCTACGACGTGGCGTTCGTGACGGGCATGGACGAGCACGGCCAGAAGGTGGCCGACACCGCTGCCGACAAGGGTATGACCCCGCAGGATTGGTGCGATTCCATGGAGCCCGCATTCCGCGACGCATGGGATATGCTGGGCATCACCTACACCGACTTCGTGCGCACCACCGAGCCGCGCCACGCCGTTACCGTGCAGAAGTTCTGGCAGGACCTCTACGACAAGGGCTGGTGCTACAAGGGCAGCTACGAAGGCTGGTACTGCGTGCACGAGGAAACCTACTACGCCGAGAGCGACCTCGAGAAGAACGACGAGGGCGAATTGGTGTGCCCCGACTGCAAGCGCCCCGTGCAGAAGGCGGGCGGCGAGGAGAACTGGTTCTTCAAGCTGTCCGAGTTCGGCGACAAGCTGCTGGCGTTCTACGAGGAGAACCCCGACTTCATCCGTCCCGAGACGCGCAAGAACGAGATCGTGTCGTTCGTGAAGAGCGGTCTGAAGGATCTGTCCATCTCGCGCAGCACGTTCGACTGGGGCGTGCCGCTGCCGTTCGACGAGGGTCACGTGGCCTACGTGTGGGCCGACGCGCTGCTGGCCTACCTCACCGGCATCGGCTACGGCGACGAGGGCGAGCGCGCCGGCGAGTTCGACGCCCGCTGGCCCATGCAGTACCACTTCGTGGGCAAAGACATCACGCGTTTTCACTGCGTCATCTGGCCCGCCATGCTGATGGCGGCCGGGCTGCCCATCACGCACACGGTGTTCGGCCACGGCTTCCTGCTCACCAAGGGCGAGAAGATGTCGAAGTCGAAGGGCAACGCGCTGAAGCCCGCGGACCTCTGCAAGGTGTTCGGCGTGGACGCGTACCGCTACTACTTCATGAGCGACGTGCAGTTCGGCGCCGACGGCTCCATCTCCATGGAGCGCATGGTGCAGGTCTACAACGCCGATTTGGCGAACACCTGGGGCAACCTGTGCAGCCGCGTGTTCAACATGACGAAGAAGTACTTCGACGGCCAGGTTCCGGAGGTGTCCGCCGGGGTTCTCGCGAAGGAGAACCCGCTGCGCGCCATCTCGGACGAGCTGTACGCCGAGTACGACGCCGCCCTGGGCGCCGTCGACTTCACGGCCGCCGCGGCCGCCGTGCAGAAGCTGGCCGGCCGCGTGAACCTCTACGTGGAGGAGAGCGCCCCGTGGAACCTCGCGAAGAGCGAGGAGACCGCCGGCGAGCTGGCCGAGGTCATCTACAACGCGCTCGAGGCCATCCGCATCATCGCGCTGTACATGGCGCCGTTCATGCCGAACACGTCGGCCGAGGTGTTCCGTCGCCTGTCGCTGGGCGACATCGAGGCCGTGACCGACATCGAGGCCGCGACGGCCTGGGGCCAGCTGCCCGCCGGCAACCCGGTGGAAATCGGCGACCCCCTGTTCCCGCGCCTGGACATGGACGCCATCGACCTGAGCATGGAGTAATCGCGTGGCCGACGACGAACGACAGGAACCCGTCTTCGACGATCCGCAGTTCCGGCAGAAGCGCAAGCACGGCCGTTACCGCGTGGTGGACGCTCCCCAGCTCGAGGGGCCGGTGGCCGACACGCACGCCCACCTGCAGCTTCTGCCCGATCCGTCGTACGCGCTCGCGCGCTGCGCAGCTCACAAGGTGGAGTTCGTCTGCACCATCGTGGACGTGTTCGAAGACGGAACGACCACGTTCGATCGCTTGAACTCGTGGCGGTTCGAGGCCGCTGCGGCTGCCAAGCGCTTCGTCGGCTGGACTTGAAGCGACCCCTTCCCGCGCGTGCCGCGGGTTCGGATCGCCGTCGGGTGCCACCCGCATAACGCGAAGTACTACGACGACGGCTTGGAGGCCGATTTGCGCCGTATGCTCAAGGACCCGCGCGTGGCCGCGCTCGGCGAGATCGGCTTGGACTACCACTACGACTTCTCGCCGCGCGACGATCAGCGCGAGGCCTTCCGTCGTCAGCTCCGCTTGGCGAAGGAGGCGGGGCTGCCCGTCGCGCTGCACCTGCGCGAGGCGCATGACGAGGCGCTGGCCATCATGCGCGAAGAGGGCTTCCCCGAGGCGGGCACGCTGTTGCACTGCTTCAACCTGGACTGGGCCACGCTGGAGCCGTGGGTCGAGGAAGGGTGCTACGTGGCCTTCGGCGGGGCGCTCACGTTCAAGAACGCCGACGACACGCGCGAGGCCGCGGCCCGCGTGCCGGTGAACCGCCTGCTCACCGAGACGGATGCGCCGTACATGACGCCCGAGCCCATGCGCGGCATGACCTGCCTGCCCGACCACGTGCTGTTCACGGCGGAACGGCTGGCCGAGGCGTGCGGGCGGGCGCCCGGGGCCCAGCGCGAGGAGTTCCTCGCTCGGCTCATGGACAATGCGCGCGAACTGCTGGATCGCCCGGCCACCGCTTGGCAGAAGAACAAAGGAGCGTGACGCTTGTGAAGCGACTCATCATCAGCGGTTCCCCTCGGGCGCGGGGGCGCAGCGCGGGCGTCGCGGAGGCCGTGCGCTTCGCGTTCGAGGACGCCTGCGCCGACGACGACGTGCGGCTCGTGTCGCTCGCGGACGTGCGCATCTCGCCCTGCACGGGATGCGAGACGTGCGCGCGCACCACAGGGCGCAACGAGCTGTACTGCATCATCTCGGACGACATGCTGCGCGTGCGCGAGATGCTGAACGCTTGCGATCAGCTGACGGTGGTGTCGCCGGTGTACTTCGCGGGCGCGCCGTCCCAGCTCAAGGCGTTCCTCGACCGCCTGCAGCCGTACTTCTACGCCAACTGGCGCGCCAAGCCGAAGCGACCGGCAAGCCTGTACGTGGTGGGCGAGGGGGGCGACCCGCACGGGTTCGGCCCGCTTGTGGGCGAGGCGCGCTCGGCGTTGGCCGTGGCGGGCTTCGCGCTGGAATCCGTGCACGACTGGGTGGGCCTCGTCAGCGCGGACGGCGCGCTCCCTTCGGGCTCCGACGTGCTGGAGGGCGGCCGCGTACATCCGGCTTCGGCCTACACGTGCACTGGTCCCGAAGGCACGTTTCCACGCGCGGTGGGGCAGGTCTGATGACGAAGCTGTCGCCGCTGGCCAGCGTGTCCGAGACGCGTGCCGTCCTGGAAGCGCACGGGCTTTCGACCAAGTACTCGCTCGGCCAGAACTTCCTCATCAACGACGCCATCTTGCAGAAAATCGTCGCCCTGGCCGATCTTGTGCCCGACGATTACGTGCTGGAGGTGGGGCCGGGCATCGGCACGCTCACCGTCGCGCTGCTGAAGAGCGTCGGACGCGTGCTGTCGGTGGAGCGCGACCCCGACCTGCCCGCCGTGCTGGCCGAGACGCTGTCCCCCTGGGCCGACCGATTCGCCCTGCTCAACAAAGACGCGCTTGATTTATGTTCCGCTGATTTCCAATCAGCGGAACCACTCGACGCTGCGGCTTCCCGTGGTGCCCGATCTCGCGGCGAGGCCCAAGGCTCGCGTACCGAAGTACGCAGCGCCTTCGCCCTCCCCACGATCTCGGGCACCACGGAAACCCTCGCTGACGTAGCTGGACCCATGAGGCTTTTACCCAACAAGCTGGTGGCGAACCTGCCCTACGCCGTGGCCGCCACCGTGGTGCTCGACTACTTCGAGCGGTTCGCGTCGCTGGAAAGCGCCACCGTCATGGTGCAGAAGGAAGTGGCCGACCGCATGGCCGCCAGCCCGGGCACGAAGAACTACGGCGCCTACACGGTGAAGCTGCGCCTGTACGCCGAGCCGGCCGGGCGCTTCGCCGTAGGGCCGGGCAACTTCTTCCCGCCGCCGCGGGTGGAGAGCGCCGTGCTGCGCCTGAACCGCCGCCCGGTCTTCGACGACCAAGGCGTGCCGCTCGATGCCGATGCGATCGCCGCCGCCTGCACCATGGCCGAGGCCGCGTTCGCCACGCGCCGCAAAACGCTGTCGAACTCCTGCAAAACCTACTTCGCCGGACGAGGCCCGCAAGGGGCCGCCGTCATCGCCCGGCTCCCGCAGTTGTTCGAGCGCGCCGGCATCGATCCCCGCCTCCGCGGCGAGACCCTCGACCTCCCCGAGTTCGTCCGCCTCGGCTGCGCCTTCCAGCAGATCGCTTGAACGGTTCGGTCGCTGAAGAGGGCTCGTCTGCCGAGGGGCTTGCCGCCGAGCAGCTCGCGGCCCCCCTCGCGTCGCAAATCCGCGGGCGATGTGCAGCAAAAACGAGGTTTTGGCAGCGCGAGCCACCTCGCCGGCGCATAGAGCGAAACGCGACCTGGGGTTTCTTCGTCGCGCTGCCCGCAAAAGAGCTTCCCGCGACGGCCGAATGAGGTTCCGACTGCCAAAACCTCGTTTTTGCTGCACATCGCCGTGCGTCCGCTGTTAAACCAATATTGACATGCGCCGCCGTGCGCCGCCTCCTCTGTCGGGGAGCCGGCGATCGAGCGGGACGGGCGCCCGGCCGACGGCCGAAGAGGGCCTCCGAGCCGCCGGCGAGTCCTCGCGGGACGGCCCGGCCCGGCTATGTCAATATTGGTTTAACAGCGGAACCGTGCGAATCGGTGCACCCGTGGACCGAACGGGGCGGTGCGCCTTCGCGAGTCTCGGTCGCGGGCTAGGCGTCCTTCAGCGCTTTGGCGCGCACGGCCTTGCCTTTGCTGCACTTGGGCTTCGCAAGCGGGCAGTGCTTCTTGCAGCAGGGGCACACGCGTCCGTCGAGCACCGATGCCGTCTTTTTCGCTTCCGCCTTCTTCTTGTCCGGTTTCTTCTTCTTGTCTTTCTTCGAGCTCACGTGGATCCTTTCGCACTATGTTCGCGGCCATTCTAGCATGTGCGTCCGTGAGGAGCTCGAAGCCTCCGCGGACGGCAGCGCTCGCACGGCGCCCGCTTCCACGGGGGTTTCACGTGACGAGGCGCGAGGTTTGAATTGTTATGGACTTGGGGACAATCCGTGCAGATTCTGTAGAGTATTGACTCAGGTGGTATAATTTGAGGCTGTCATTTCTGCACACTGGCATACGCGAGAAAGAGTGAGCATGGATTTAGCGAAACAAGCCAAAATCGTCGACTCCATTCATGATACGTTACACGACTTCGTAGGTCAACGCCTGAAAGTTCGGGCCAATATGGGTCGGTCGAAAATCGTCGAGAGCGAAGGCGTTCTCATGCAGGTGCACCCGCAGCTGTTCATCCTCGAGGTGGATCGCAAGCGCGGCCGCACCTCCCGCCAGTCCTACCAGTACGTCGACGTGCTGACGGGCATGGTGGAGCTGTCCCAGAACGGCGAGCCGCTGTTCGAGCCCTTCGTGCCCGAGTCGGCCGACGGTGCGCCCGCCGCGGATCTTATGGACGAGCAGGAAGAGGAGAAGGTCCTGTCCTAACGGCTCAGGGCTGGTTCCGGCAAACCGACGGGTGTCGCAAGCGCGGCACCCGTTTTGCGTTTCCGGCCTTGTTTCTTCTGTCGTGCAGCGAGGTCAGCGTATAGAATAGCGGGGTGGAAAGCGGGTCGGGGATCGACGCAAGAGGAGGGACCGTGGCGCAAGATCGGGCAAAGGAAGGCGTGCGTTTGCCGTACGTGCTGCGGCATTTCGACGTGTCGTACCTGGGCATCTGCGCACCGCATGTTTGGATATACTGCGTGGCGCACCGCGCGGGGCTCGACTTCGGCGGCGTGGTCATCGGCATCCCGCTGTACATCGCGCTGTCGGCGTTCATGCTGGCGGTGATGCTGCTGGCCTGGAAGGGCAAGGCGCAGCGCGTGGCGCCCAAGCTGGATTGGCCGCTGGCCGCGTTGCAGGCGGCTGCGACCCTGCTGCTGGTGGTGCCGTTGCCCCTGACGGGGGCCGCCAGCGCCACGGCGGCCGCGGTGGCGGCGGGCATCGGCGTGGCATGGCTGTACCTGCAATGGGCGCCGTTCTACGCGAAGCTCGACGTTCGCGAGGCCATCGCGTGCATCTTCTGCGCCATGGCCGTAGGCTCCGCGCTCAAGGTGCCCATCGACCTGCTGCCGCCCGTTCCGGCGGCCGTCGTGCTCATGGCGCTGCCGTTCGCCTCGGCCGCGCTGGCGCGCCGCGCGCAACGCAAGCAGCCGCCGACGGAGCGCGAGCCGCGGATGTTCTACGACCAGAACCCCATGTCCATCCCGTGGAAGATCCTGTTCGGCGTAGCTGCGTACAGCCTGATCATCGGCGTGATCCAGGGCATGCCCATCCAAGCCGACTACACCCCGTTCTGGATGATGACGTCCGCGCACCACGGGGCCGAGATCGCGGTGGCTCTGTGCGTGCTGTGGTGGGTGTTCGCGAAGGGCGGCCTGCTGCGCTTTTCCAGCCTGTGGCGCGCGATCCTGCTGTTCACGGCCACGGGGCTGTTCTTCCTGCCCGTCATCGGCTCGGCGTGGGCGGGCTGGGCGCTCGTGCTCATCTCCATCGCGCAGACGCTCGTGGTCATGCTGTTCTGGACGATGCTGGCCGACGTGGCGCATCATTCGCGCACGTCGCCTTACGTCATCTTCGGCTCGGGCTGGATCGCCTACTCGCTGCCGTTCGCGTTGGGCGAGCTGGCGGGCAAAGCGGAAGGGCTGCACGGCGCGGGATCCGCGGTGCTGTTGGCGTTGGCCTACCTGCTGACCATCGCCGCGGTGTTCGCGCTCAACGAGGCGAACTTCTCGCAGCGCCGCATCTTCGCCGATTTGGAAGGCCCCGCGCCCGAACGCTCCATGTTCGCGAGCATCGACGAGGGCTGCGAGCGCTTGGGGTCCCAGCGGGGCCTCACCGCGCGCGAAGTGGAGGTGCTGCAGCTGTTGTGCAAGGGCCGCTCGAAAAGCTATATTGCAGAAAGCCTGTTCATCAGCGAGAACACCGTGCGGTCCCACTCGAAGCACATCTACGCGAAGCTCGACGTCCATTCGAAGCAGGAGATCTTGGACCTGATCGCGCAGGGCTAGGCGATCCCTGCCACCTTGCCGTCCCGGTCCACGAAATACGCGCCCAGGATCGCATCGCGCTCGCGGGCGAACGCCAGGCCGCGTTCGATCCCCAATGCCAGCAGGGTGGTCGAGTAGCCCTCCGCATCGATCGAACGGCGCGCCACCACGGTGGCTCCCGCGGCATCCGTCTCGACGGGGAAGCACGTCTTCGGGTCGAGGATGTGGTGGTAGAACACGCCATCTCGCTCGAAGCAGCGCTCGTACACGCCGCTGGTCACGGCCGAGGCGTCGCGCACGGTCACGGCGCCCACGATGGAGCCCTTGTCGCGCGGATCCTGCAAGCCTACGCGCCATGGGCTGCCGTCTGGCTTCTGCCCGTGCGCCATCACGTTGCCGCCCAGGTTCACCACGAACGAGTCCAACCCGTGCTCGGCTAGCACCGCGGAAAGCCGGTCGGCGATCCATCCCTTCGCGATGCCGCCTACATCCACGGCCGCCTGCGGGTCGGCCAGCTGCGCCCAGGACCCGCCGGGCTCTCCGGCCTCGCTTACGCGCAGCGCGCGCCAATCCACGTGCGTCAGCGCGCGCTCCACGTCGGCGCGCTCGGGCACCGTGCCCTCGTGGAAGTTCCACAGCCGCACCGCCGAGCCCACGGTGACGTCGAACAGGCCCTCGCTGTCGGCGCAGTACCCGATGGCCGCGCGCAGCAGCTCGGCCGTGTCGTCGTGGACGGCCACGCGCTTGCCTGCAGCCGCGTTCAGCCGCGAGATGTCGGAGTGCGGCAGCGTGCGCGAAAGCCGCCGCTCGAACGCGCGACTCGCGCCGCGGGCCGCGTCGAACGCGGGGGCGCACTGCGCGGCATCGGCGTAGGCTTGCAGGGTGATGATCGTGTTGAACGCGTAGAACTGGTGCGTCATCATGCCCGCGTCGTTGGGCCCGTGCGTTTCGTGCACGTCTTCCAGCGGGATGGGGTCGTATGCGTCGCGATATTCCATGCCGCACAGTATATCACCCGGTTCGTGTCATGGCACAACCTGCGAAAACACCCCGTCCGTGTACTGTTGCGCCACCCGTTTGCGCCGCATCATGAACCCATCGTGATCGACCGGCGGGCATTCCCTCCCTGATCTTCCCGCTCGTCAGCCGATCGCGATCCGGCAGCGGCTGAGCGAAGGGTCGCGCCGCGACGGTGAGGGAAGCAGACACAACCAAGGAGGAGCCATGATCCAGAACCCGAACGAAATCGCCGCCCGCCAGCGTATGGAAGAAGCCATGAGTCGCATCGAGGCGAACGTGCGCACGCGCCTGCAGATGAACCGCCGCCAGTTCGTCTGCGGCAGCGCCGCAACCATGGCGTTGGCCATGCTCGGCCTGGCCGGCTGCTCGCCGAAGGCCGACGCGAACGGCGGCGTGGGCTCGCAGGCGTACAAAGCCGGCACCTACGAGGCCAGCGCCGAGGGCCGCAACGGCGCCGTCAACGTGAAGGTCACGTTCACCGACGACGCTATCGACGCCATCGATGTCGAGCACGAGGAAAGCCGCAACATCGGCGATGCCGCCATCGATATCCTCAAGGACAAGTATCTCCAGTCGCAAAGCCTCAACTTCGACACCGTCACGGGCGCTTCGCTGTCGTCCATGGCCTTCGCCACGGCCGTGGCCGAGTGCGTCGACCAGGCGGGCGGCGACGTGAAGGCCCTCAAGAAGGCCGACACGGGCATCGAGCCCGCGGCCGCTATCGACGAAGACTGCGACGTGTGCGTCGTGGGCTCCGGCGGCGCGGCGTTCGCGGCGGCCGTCACCGCGGCGGAGGCCGGCAAGACGGTGGTCATGCTGGAGAAGATGGACATCTACGGCGGCAACACGAACGCCGGCGAGGGCACGCTCAACGCGCCCGACCCCGAGCGTCAAGAGCCCCTCGGCATCGAGGATTCGCCTGACCTGTTCTACCAGCAGACGTTCGAAGGCGGCGACGAGTTGGGCGATCCCGCGCTCGTGCGCATCCTGGCCGACAACGCGCTGGACGCCGTGCACTGGATGGAGGACCACGGCCTGGTGTACGAGAAGGAACCGTTCACGGCCATCGGCGGCCTATGGCAGCGCGGTCACGCCGTCGAGGTGGAGAAGAAGGGCGAGCAGGGCGGCAGCTACTACGTGTCGTGCCTGAAGGACAGCGCCGACAAGACCGGCAAGGTCACGCTGTACACCGACGCGAAGGTCGAACAGCTTGTCGAGGAGGGCGGCAAGGTGACGGGCGTCGCCGGAACCCGTCCTTCGAGCGGCGCTTCCGTTGCCGTGCGCGCGAAGTCCGTGGTGCTGGCCACGGGCGGCTACTCCCGCAACGCCGAGCTGGCCATGGAGTACGACAAGCGCGTGACGAAGGACATGCCCTCGTCGAATGTGTGCTCGTCTACCGGCGACGGCCTGGGATTGGGCGAAGGCGTGGGCGCGGGCCTGCGCAACATGGAGCTGGTGCAGATCCACCCGCTGGGCGACCCGCAGAACGGCGGCGTGGCCACGTTCGTGGGCAACTGGCTGGGCGTCGAGGACTACGTGATGGTCAACGACGAGGGCAAGCGATTCATCCGCGAGGACGAGCGCCGCGACACCATCGCCGACGCCATCCTCGAACAGCCCAACGACGAGATGTGGCTGCTCGTGGACTCCACCGACATCGCGGCCGACCGCGCCGACCAGATCGCCGAGCTGGTGGAGAAGGGCCACAGCTTCAAGGCCGACGACATCGAAGATCTGGCGAACCAGATCGGCGTGCCGGCCGATGCGCTGGCCGAGACGGTGGAGGGATACAACGCCTGCGTGAAAGCCGGCGTCGACACGCAGATCGCCCCAGGCAAGGAGCTGCTGGGCACCGAGCTGTCCGATCCCGCGTACTACGCCTCCAAGCGCATCCCCACCATCCACTACACCATGGGCGGTTTGTGCATCACCACCGATGCGCAGGTGTGCACCGAGGCGGGCGAGCCCATCCCCAACCTGTTCGCGTGCGGCGAAGTCACCGGCGGCGTGCAGGGCGGCAACCGTCTGGGCGGCAACTCGTTCACCGACCTCATCGTGTTCGGCCGCATCGCCGGAGCCTCGGCGGTGGCGAACGCTTAAAGGACAGCGTTCCTATCGCGGATTGCGTTTCATCTGCGGTCAAGAAGGTCGGCGTCCGTGCAAGGGCGTCGGCCTTCTCCCGTTCGGCGCTACTTTCCCGAGGCGGCGCGCGAGAGCTTCAGCCGAGCCAGCTCCGATTGCTCCGCAACGGTGCGAAGCGCCTCGTCGCGGATGTAGGCGGAATCGTCGACGGTAGAGGCTCCGCAAAGAAGCGTAGTCAAAGCTTTGGAGATGTCGATGAGGCGCTTGTTCAGTTCACGATCTGCGGGAGTGTTCATCAGCGTCATCCCTTTCAAGTCCGGTGGTTCGCTCGTGGTATCATCTAGTGCGATCGTTGAAGATCGCGTTTATGCGCGCAATGGCAATGAGAGGCTTCCATTGCGTCCGGCGGTCACGATATGCTCCGATCGGCTGATATTCATGACGGCGGCTCTTTTCCGATGATCGTGGCTCTGCAGTAATCTTAACGTCAGACAATTTATCATAAAACATTAAATCTGTGATGGTGGCTTCGCCGTTTTGTTCCGACTGAATGCCCAGATGGACTGCAAAATTCCTAATTGTAATCATCGGATTACGCAACTTGTCGCACCGGTATTTCAGAAGCCCCCTAGCAGCAAGGTTTCATTGAATGCTAGTATGCTTTTGTAAGCGTGGAGAGACGGTTTTGCGCCATGTTTGTTCGGATGCATCGATCGTACGACGAGGGGCTGGGTGTATGAGGTTTACCGAAGAGGTAGTTCTGTTCGACTTCGCGGGAATCCCGATGGTGGGCTGCCTCGATACCGGATATGCGATCGGTTTGACCGAGCGGGGCGCTGCGGTTTGCTCGCGCATGCTCGAGGAGGATGTTCCCGAGGACGATGTGACCGCGGTGGATCCGGCGTTGCTGGAACATCTTGCGCGCGGCGGCTTCTTCCAGCGGGTCGTTGCCGAGCCGCGCGTGCTTTCGGCGTACCTGCACGTCACGCAGCGCTGCAACCTCGCATGCGCAGGCTGCTACTCGCTAGACGAGCATCGCAACCGCCTGGCCGACGCGCCTCTGGCCGACATGAAGTGCGCGGTGGAAGGGCTTGCCGCCGCCGGATTGTCGCAGCTGATCATCTCGGGCGGCGAGCCGTTCTTACGCGAGGATCTTCCCGACATCGTGGAGCACGCGAAGCGCGCCTGCGGCATCGCGTCGGTCACCGTGCTGTCGAACGGCACGCGCATGACCGAGGAATCGCTGGAGCGGCTGGCGCCGAACGTCGATTGCGTGTCGGTGTCGTTCGACGGCTGCTCGGCTGCCGCGCCGGCGTACATCAGAAGCGAGCAGCGCTTCGACGAGCTGGTGGAAGCCGTGCGCATGGTGCAGCGTGCGGGCATCCCGGCGCACATCATTCCCACGGTACATGCGAAGAACGTGGACGATCTGGCCTTGTACGTGCAGCTGTCGCGCGATTTGGGTGCGTCGCTGAACTTCAGCCTGCTTACCTGCGAGCCTGACGACGAGGTGTTGGGAGGCCTGCTGCCCGGCGCGGACGAGCTGCGCATGCTGGGCCGCGCGCTGCTGACGCTTGACAACGGCAAGCCCCTTCCCGCGATGGATGCGCCCGTAGGCGTGAACCTCACGGTGAAGCGCAACTGCGGGGCCGGCTGCAAGTCGCTCAGCGTAGACGCCGACGGCACCATCTACCCGTGCCACATGCTGCATCGCCCGGAGCTTGCCATGGGCAACGCGTTCACGGGCGCCGTGCTCGATGCGTTGCAGACGGATGTGTCTCGCACGTTCCAAACGCTCGACGCCGAAAAGTTCGAGGACTGCGGATCGTGCCGGTATCTGCGAATCTGCGGGGGAGGCTGCCGAGCCCGCTCGCTGTTCGAATCGGGCAATTTGGAGTCGAAGGACTCCTACTGCCTGATGACCCAGGCATTCTACGACGTCCTGGGAAAAGCCATGTCAGAATCGCTACAACAAAGGAGGTGAAAGAATGCTGTTCTATAGCGACGCGGAAACGCTGTCTATTTGTTTGCCGATCGGTCTTAATGGAGGACCGTGTTTGGCTATTGGAATTTAATCCAACAAATGATTGATAATTGCGTTATTACAAGGCCTCTTTCATACTTGAGGAAGAGGCCTTTTTGTTTGTGGATGCAAAATGAGAGGTTGGGGTTGATGGATGCCGATGTAAAAGAAACAGAGTTGTCGCTTGATAGGACGAACAAAGTATGCAAATTTATTTGTGCGCTTATGAAGCTGGTTTTTGCTTTGGTATGCATTTGGTGGGTTGCCACAATAATTGTCATGACCATAGCTCTTTTTGATTCGAACTCAATCAATAATGTGGGCTATTTAAACTTACCGGCACTGGTCATGTATGTTTTTTCTTGTGCGGTTATGGCTGTAACGTGCGTGACTCTCATTAAGATATTTTCGGATGCTTCAAAAGGATGTTCGCCGTTCACAATGATCCAAGTGCGAAGGCTGCGGCTGATGGCGGCTTTACTTGTTTATGCAATTCTGGAGTTCGCTATTACCTACTGTTCTTCATTTGCTCGACAAGATTGGGCTGGACCATCGGTTGCGACGGTTGATCTGTTTGCTATTATAGCCGCGGCTGTTGTATTCGCTTTTTCTTTTGTGTTCAAATACGGCATACTTCTGCAAAAGCTTTCGGACGAAACCTTGTAGGTGGGCTCGATGCCAATCGTTCTTCATCTTGACGAGATCATGGCGGATCGGCATATCTCGCTGAACGAGCTTGCTGACAAGGTGGGAATCACCAACGTCAATCTCTCGCGCATCAAGACAGGCAAAATCAGAGCCGTCCGTTTCAGCACGCTCGACATGCTGTGCGAGGTGCTTAAATGCCAGCCGGGAGATATCCTCAAACACGTTTCCGCCGACGAGGCGAACGCCATGTTCATCGACGAGAATGCCGAGCTGTAAGCCCCGTTCGTGTGCATTTTGCAGATCGTCTGCAATTGCCATTTGACAAATGCCTCCAAGACAGGCAGAATATTGCCCCGCGCGATAAGCGCACTACCCGTGGGGATGTAGCTCAGCTGGGAGAGCATCACGTTCGCAACGTGGGGGTCGTGGGTTCGAATCCCATCATCTCCACCACGGAAACCTGATCGGGGCGAGGCCAACGGCTTCGCCCCGATTTTTCAAGGTGCGACCATGAAATTGCTCCCTGCTTTTCAAATCTTCTTCAGTCGTTCGAGAAGGCCTTCCACCATCTGGGCATCTTGGATTTTCGTTATGGCAAAACACTTTTTGCCGGCGTCTTTGAAGGATGCGCCAATGTGATACCCGATCGAACGGTCTATGATCAAGAAGCGATCATGAAAGGCAGAGGTACGTTGCACCGTCAGTGTCGGGTATTGAGAGTTGAACGTGTTGATGTCGGCCCTTGTTAGCCGTGCATTGGGAAGCGTGTGCACGGATACGGAAACGCCTGCCGCTTTCTTTGCCAAAATATTTAGAGTCGAAACATCAACATAGCTATCTATCAGCTCGATCTCTCGTTGAGCTTTCTGGACGAGCTCGACCATGAGACTGAATGCGTCAAATAACTGGCCGTCAAAGAAAATCTTCTGAGTCGTTTCAGGCGTATCTTCTAGGTAGGCGAAAATTTGATCGAGCCTTTTGTTGGTGGTCTTCTGGTATTCGAGTTGTTTTAACTCGACCTGTCCGATGCGCTCGAAAAGCGCTGCATTGCTTGTGAGGAAGCGACGCGTCTCTACGAAAGCGTCCATGATGCGAATGCTCGTCTCGATCGCGACATCGCTGCGGAGAACCGCCGAAAGCATCGCGATGCCCTGCTCCGTGAATGCGTAAGGGAGGTAGCGCCTTCCGCCTCTCCCGTTTGAGGTCACAGTTTGTGACCTCAAACGCTCGTACTCTTCAGAGGAAAGCCGGAATCTGAACCTATCGGGAAAACGGCTTTCGTTGCGCTTAACTGCTTGATTGAAGACCTTGGTCTCTACGTCGTAGAGAGAAGCCAGATCGCTATCGAGCATAACCTGCTGGTTCCTCACGACATGGATAAGGCTCTTGACGTCGATGGAGCGAGAAGAAACCAATGCAATATCACTTATGGCTTTGGCCCCATCGTCGATTCCGTCGCTATCGTTTTCCAAGATCGCCCCTTTCGAAAGCCGATAAAGGGAGTATGCCCAAAACCAATCCTGCAATCAAGGGCGGAGACTCTCCTTGCCCGGGAAAGCGAGCGGCCCGAAAGCGAAGGACGTATCACCATTTTCATACATTATTTCTGTTGTTTTTTGGCTTTATTATATGTATTAGCTAACTGTCCACAAGCTGCTTTAATCTCTCTACCATGAGAAACTCTCATGGTAACTTCAAGTCCTGTTTGCTCTAATTGATGTTTGAACGCAACCATTTCTTGTTTTTGTGGTGCTCTAATTTTTGAATTACTCGTCGGGTTGTATTGCAGCACGTTAATCATAACATTTTTGCCCTTAAACCATTTTGCAAGTTGCCTTATATCTGAGGAACGGTCATTTATACCTGGTAAAAGCAAATACGCAAATACCACTTTTCGATTATGCCTTTGAGAATAGGACAATGCTTGCTTAACAACATCTTCAATAGCGTACATGTGCATATGAGGAATGATACAGTTTCTCGCAGCCTGTGTTGCTGCATGTAAAGATATTGTCAACTGAATTTTTAGATGTTCTTCGCGCAATTTTTTTAATTGATTAACTGGACCAACTGTTGATACGGTAATGCCGTCGGTTGGAAAGTTAAGTCCATTTCTATCTCGAAGAATATGGATTGCTGCAATCAAGTTGTCGTAATTGAATAAAGGTTCTCCCATTCCCATAAAAACGATACGATTTACTTTTTGACGTATCAATACAACCTGCTGCACAATTTCAGACGGTGTTAGATTACGAACAAAACCATTGCGTCCGGACTCACAAAAAATACAGCCAACAGAACAACCAACTTGCGTACTTACGCAAACAGTCCCACCATCTCGCCGTTTAATAAAAACCGTTTCAATATACCTGTTATCTTTCAATTCATAAACATACTTTTCAGTATCGCTACTTTTATAGACTTTTTTGTTGATATTGATAGATTTTCTTTGTGAAATGGCTGTTTATACAATTCCGTATATAAGGCTCTTGCTTTATCCTCTCCAATTACTTCCGACATTTCTTTGTAAGTAAATCCGTATGGGTCATTCAATATTTCCGTAGGTGTACTTTTAGGTAAGTGTTTCATTTAAATATCCTTCCTTTTCAAAATTAAAAAGTTTGTTTTTCAGAGTTTTTGATTATGATTTCTAGTTTTTCAACATCAACGATATGCGTTAATTTACATTTAGGGCAGAAAAGAGGAAAATTTCTTAATACCGTATTATATAATACTTGAACCCTCGTCTTTCCGTTACAAATTGGACATTTTATCCAATATTTTTCAAGCATAAAATCAAACGTGATGCTATACGTACTTCTTGAGAGAGCATCACGTTCGCAACGTGGGGGTCGTGGGTTCGAATCCCGTCATCTCCTCCACGAAATGGATAGAGCCGGAAGTCGCTTCCGGCTCTATTATCCTCGAGCGGAGCAAACCCACCTTTCCGCTTAGTATAGGATCTTGCTATAGGATCTTGCCATGTTTGACGGTAAAATGACGAAAGGTCAACTTTTGCATATGCTAAAGAAGCTATGCGAACTTGCCGGAAGGCGCGAGGAAGGGATAGGGGAAAATGGAAAAGTTCTGTTCCGCTTGGTGGCGTATTTCGCCAAAGAGGGCAATGGCCGAGCCGAACGGAGAAGAGAATAAGCAGCTTGTTCCTGAATCCTACGAATCCTTCGATAAGGCCGGAAATGGCTCTATTGAAGACTACCGACGCGTTGTATCCAGCATAGAGCTTCGAAGCTTGAAAGACAAAACCCAGGTTTTCCCTCTCGATCAAGAGCATCACGTTCGCACTCGTTTGTCGCATTCGTATGAGGTTGCGACCACCGCAAGCAGCATTCTCGAAGAAATACTTTCTCGCAACGCTGAGAATCCCAACAATGCGTGGCATGCGCGTCGCAACCGCGAAGCGGGCATCGGAAAGAGCATAGGGTCTTGTATCGACAGCGAGCAGGATGTTACTTCGCTGCGTTACTCGTTGATGGCCGCTTGCCTGTTGCATGATGCGGGGAATCCTCCGTTCGGTCATTTTGGAGAGCAGGTGATAGGCTCTTGGTTTAGCGAAAACGAGCGAACGTATTGCCTGGAAGGCAGCGATGGGCATCGGGCTGGTATTTGCAAAGAGGGCTACGCTGACTTGAAGAAGTTCGAAGGCAATGCCAATTCGTTGCGAATCGCTCTCTGTTCCTCATGCATGTACGACGGCAGGAGGCTTAACCTGACGGCGACGACCCTTTTCTCGATTGCAAAGTATCCCTGGGTATCGGACTCCGAAGAGGCGAGCGCCCATAAGGGGAAGTACAATTGCTTCTTGTCTGATCGAAAGCGGGTCGAGGATTTTATCGAATCGGTTGCAGAGGATTCGAGGCTTTACTCGGAAAGCACTCCGGGTTGTTATGTGAATATTCTGGAAGGCTGCAGGCACCCGCTCTCGTTTATTCTCGAGGCTTCGGATGACATTTCTTACGTAACCGCGGATTTCGAGGACGCTTTTCGCAAGGGTATGTTTTCTGTAGGCGATGTTGTGCGCTCGTATGCGGCAGGCGTAGGTGGGATGCCTCAAGGATACGAAACGTACACAGCTACTCTTATGGACTTGCTTGTTGTCATGGCGGGATCGATGGACGACAGGCGGCTACTCGATGCCCTGTGCCCAAATTTGCGATCTCGTCTCAAAGGCGAAGGAACGCATTCGTTTTTGGGAGAAGGAGAGCTGCATACGTTTCAAGCGGCTTTGAGGGAAAACCCCTCTATCGCTAACGATGACCATCAATGCTCCCAGCTCCAAGAAACCTACGTTTCTCGATGGGTGGACATCACGCGCAGGTGGTTGCGGTTTTCTGCTGCGGGCGGGATTGCCGGCAGCGACATTTTCTGCGGATCGAGCGTGGAGCTTCGAAAATGCGCCGATGTCGATTCCGTCATTTTCGGGAACCACTACGCAACCATAAAGTTTTTGAAGGTCATCATGAACAAGTACGTGTACAACTCCCCGCAAAACATGAAGAAGAATCTGACCGCGAACACGGTTCTCAGGGGCCTGTTAGATAAGTTCGTTCCGGCTGCCATTCATTGCACGAATCCCGTTAATATCGATTCAGATGAAAATAGCGAGATGAAGGCGTTTGAGAAGTCTCTGATCCTCTCCGTCCCGCTTCGATTCCGTCTCGACTATCAAGCAAGGAAGGCAGCCGGTAGTTGGAAGCTGGGAGAAGGAAGAGACGAGTACGAAAGGGTGATGATGGTTTTGGACTATATCACCAGCATGACCGATGGGTTTGCCGTGCAGCTTCATAAAGAGATCTGCTAGATCTTCCCACCGATAATTTCTCGTGCGCGCTGGTCGGCTAAGCGGCAGAATGGCTCCATACTTCTCTCTGACCTGCGATTCGATACCGGAAGTTGTCATGCTGTCCGCGAAAAAGAAGCCGGAAGTTGGTTGAGTGTGGGCCGGGTCGCCCGCAAGATAGGGGCATCGACCGCACGAACGAAGGATGGACCTATGAGCTTTCGCGACAACATGCAGCACTTGCGCGCCACGCGCAACATGACGCAGGAGCAGCTTGCCATGCTGCTGGGCGTCAGCCGGCAATCGGTGTCGAAATGGGAGGCCGAGCGCGCGTATCCTGAGATGGACAAGCTGCTGAAGATGTGTGGTCTGTTCGAATGCACGCTCGATGAGTTGGTGACGGGCGACTTGACCGGCCGTCCGGCCAACGGGGCCGCCAGCATTCCGCCGGGAAAGTCCCAGCAGGACGTGACCGGGTACGATCAAGCCATGCGCGTTTTCGCGTGGAAGCTCCCGCTGGGCATCGCCGTCATCTTCGCGAGCTCGGCATTGGCCCTCATCCTGTCGGATCCCGGACTCATGCCGATAGCCGAAGTGAGGAGCTTCGCATCCGCGCTCGTGTTCGTCGGCGTGGCCGTCGGTCTCGCGCTCATCCTCCCTGCATCGTTCGCGCGCGGCGCATTCCGCAAGGCGCACCCCTTCGTCGACGACTTCTACACGGCCGAACAGAAAAACCAGGCGCGCACCGCTCTGTCGACGGGGCTCGTCGCGGGTGTCGGCCTGCTCATGGCGGAGCTGGCCGCGACTATCGTGCTGCAAGCGGACGTGTGGCTCGCAAGCGCGACGTTCTTGGCGTTCGCCGCGATCGGCGTGTTCGTTATCGTACGAAGCGTTTTGTTGGGGACGCGTTGCAATCTGGAGCGTTACAACCGCGCATCGCTCGGGGGCATGAGCGAGGAGCAGATCGAGGCTATGGGCGACGACGGCCTTGCCGAGCGCGCCCGCCGTGCCAAGCGCGAACGCGGCACCTATGCAGCCGTTATGCTTGCGGCGACGGCGGTCGGCCTGGTGTTGATGTTCACGCCGGCGAGCAGGCTGTTCCTGCTGGCATGGCCGGTCGGCGGCCTTGCGTGCCTTGCGATCAAGGCGTTCCGTTCCGCGCGAAGCGACGGTTAGGCGTTACGCGAGGTTCTTCTCAAGGCGGCGGTTGCGTACTGAGGCGTGCCGAATCCCCGACTCCTCGACGCCTCTGACGCACGAAGGATCGGCTCCATGTTGCCGTTCCGGCGGTTTCGCCGCCCGCATTCCAAACAACAAGCATGTTCGACCAGGGCGAAGCTCGCCTCTGGCACGCCATTCCCAAAATCGGTTCTAAGGAGAGCATATGAGCACGACGATCATCGCGCGAGAGGTGAAGAAATCGTTCAGCATCGGGCGCGGAAGCAAGCGTCGGGTCGCCGACGTGCTGCGCGGCGTAAGTTTGCGCGTCGAGTCCGGCGAGATGGTGGGCATCGTGGGCCCCAGCGGCTCGGGGAAGTCGACGCTTTTGTACTGCCTGTCCGGATTGGAGGCGGCAGACTCGGGCTCCATCCAGATGATGGGCACGCAGATGGTGCATGCGGGCCGCAACGCGCTGTCCAGAACGCGCCGCGACCACGTGGGCTTCATCTTCCAATCGTACAACCTCATCCCGTCGCTGAGCGTGGGGGAGAACGTGTCGCTGCCCGCGCGCCTGGCGGGTCGTCCCATCGCGAAGGCGCAGACGAGCGCGGTGCTGAAAAGCGTAGGCCTCGACGGCAAGGGAAAGAGCCGCCCCGGCGACCTGTCCGGCGGCGAGCAGCAGCGCGTGGCCATCGCTCGTGCGCTTGCGGGTGGCGCGGACGTGATCTTCGCGGACGAGCCCACGGGCGCATTGGATTCCCGGAACGGTCGCGCGGTGCTGAGCATGCTGCGGCGCATCGCCGACGACCCGAAACGTTCGGTGGTGATGGTGACGCACGATTTGGAAGCAGCGTCCATGGCGGATCGCATCCTGGTGCTGCGGGACGGGCAGGTTGCACGAGAGATGGGGCGCTCGACGCCCGCTCAGATCCTTGCAGCGCTGGAAGACGGGGAGGTGCCGGCATGATGCGCTTGGTGTTCTCGGATCTGCGCGATCACGCAGCCACCTGGATAGGGGCGTTCCTCGTGGCCGTGGGCTGCGGCTACATCGGCGGCTGGGCGGTGTCGATACTGACGACTACGGAAACGTATCGGAACTTGGAAACCCTGGTTTGGACGATGGTCGCGTTCTCCTCGTTCGCGGCAGCGGTGGTTCTCGTGTCGGCGGCGAACCTCACGGTGTCTGCGCAGCGGCGATCGTACGCTTTGTGGCAGATCGCGAACGTCAGCCCGCGAAGCGTGAGCGCGGTGGTGCTCGCCCAGCTCGCCGTCGTGGCGACGCTGGGTGCCGCATGCGGAACGCTCGTCGAATCGGTCACGTACGCCCCTTTGTTTCCTTGGGTGTTCAGCTCACCGTTCTACCAGCCGATCGATCAGGTGGTTCTCGAAGTGGGGGCTTCGCGGATGCCCACGGTGTGGCTTGCGGTGGCGGCCGTGTCCCTCGTCGGAGGATTGAAGGGCGCCCGCAGCGCAGGCGAAACGCCTCCTTTGGAAGCCCTGCGCGATTCTGAACCGAAGCGCAGGGGTATGACGTGGTTGAGGGCGATCCTGTTCGCGAGCTTGGCGACGGGCACCTGCGCGCTCTCCGTCTTCATGGTCGAAGCGCAGTCGTACGCCGCACTGAGCAATGCGCTGTTCGTGCCCCTTCTTGCGGTCGCAACGCTCGCGACTGTCGCCCCGGTGGTGCTTTCGGCGCTGATGAGGGCATGGACGTCCATCATGCCGCAATTGCGTTGGAACGCCTGGTATCTGGCGCGGCATACCGCGCGCTACGGCCTGTCCCTCAGCACCTCGGTGGAAACGCCAGTCATGGTCGGGTTCGACCTGTTGGCGGGTGTCGCCTCGCTCAGCAACATGCTGGCGTTCTACGCGCAGCAGCAGGGCTTGCTAGACTACAAGACCTCGCTCGATTTCACCTCGACCATCCTCCTGCTCGGAGGCCCCGTCCTCCTGTGCGCCATCGGGGCGGCGGTCAGCGTGGTCATGACGTCGAAATCGCGCACCCGCGACGTGGCCCTGCTCATTGCCGGCGGCGCTCGGCCTCGAACGCTGCTGGCCGCGGCCGTGTGCGAAGCCTTCATCCATGCCGTCACGGCAACGCTGGCGGGCATGGCGGCCGTGGTCGTCTCCAACGCCGTCACCGCGTGCGCCGTGGGCATGCCGCTGTTCGACGGGTTGGCTTTCGGCGAGGGCTTGGCCGTCTCGCTCGCGGGCTTCGTCCTCGTCCTCGCCGCGACGCTCGTGCCCACGCTCGCCGCTCTTCGCAAAGAGCCTGCAACCGTCCTCGCGATGGGGGAGTGAGTCGCGGGACGTTTCAGGATTGGCCTTCGGCGGCCGCTTCGGCAGGCTCGCGACGGAATCGGCGCAACAGCGGAAGGGGCAGGGTGGCAGAGAATGCACGCTATGCATGATTTGCGGGCGCTTTCCGCTGTGATCGATGAAAGAAACCCCAGGTCGTCAAAAAAGGCGATAAAGAAAATCGTGCATAGCGTTAAATCTCTTCCATGCGGGAGACGACCCGCTGCTGATCCGGCTTCGGCAGCGGGCCGTTCGAGCCCCTCCTGGCTTGCGGCCTGCTTGGGTCGGCGGCTGCTGCGGGAAGTTGGCAAGCCGCGCCAATGTGGCCGCAGGTGCTTCTTTACCATTCTGACCTGCGAATAGTTAACTAGGGTTTTTCCCTAATGGGGTGGTGGGAATCCCCGAATACCCTCGTTTCTCGTGCATTCCGTCAATAAAAGTTGTATATTTTGTGAAGGAGAGATCGTCAGTCGAAGGGAGGAGATTGTATGGTTAAGACCAAGAGGAACAAACTCGCTGTCTGGACCGCCTCCGTCTGCGCATTCGGTATGGTCATGGGGCTGGTTGCATGTGCGCCCCAGGCTACCGAAGACGCTACGGAGCAGAAGGCAGATGAGAACAAAACGGTGCAGCAGGTGGAAACGCCTGAGCCCGATAAGTACGGCGTCGTCACCGCCGAGTCGTGGAAGGACGCGTATCCGGACCAATACGCTTCGTACATGGAGAACAAGTCCAACGCGCCTCTTCAGGATGGCGGCGACAAGCACAATTATCTGGAGCTGTACCCGGCTCTGAACACCATGTACAAGGGTTACGCGTTCGCGCTCGGCTATGACGAGGCGGCCAGCCATCTGTACACGCTGCAGAGCGTGAAGGAAACTCCGCGCACCACGCAGAAAGAGCAGCTCGCCGGCTGCATCACCTGCAAGACCCCGCAGTTCACCGCCATGGTGAACGATGAGGGAGAAGGCGTGTACAAGGAGAAGTTCAACGACTTGATCGGCGAGTTCACCGAGCCGGTCAGCTGCTACAACTGCCACGAGAACGATCCTCAGTCGCTCAAGGTGACCGGTTCGTACTTCGTGAAGGCGCTGGGCAACGACGCGGGCGAGGGCAGCAAGGCCCCGATGAACTCCCAGGTGTGCGGCCAGTGCCACAACGAGTACTACTTCGATGGCGAGACCAAGGCCACGACGAACCCCTACACGGGCCTCGATCAGATGACCCCGGACGCCATCCTGGCTTACTACGACGAGCGCAACTTCAAAGATTGGAACCACGCTGACACGTTCGCTCCGATGATCAAGGTTCAGCATCCCGAGTTCGAGACCATGCACGGCGGCGAGCAGTCCCCGATGGCCAAGGCCGGCTACGGCTGCTCCGACTGCCACATGGCTCCCGCTGAGGGCGCGAACGGCGAGTACACGTCGCATAACTGGGTGAGCCCGCTCGAGAACAAGCAGCTCATCGAGAACGACTGCAGCAAGTGCCACGACGACCTGGAGAAGAAGGTCAAGGACATCCAGGCCAGCGAGGAAGAGCGCGTGACCGCGATCAGCGAGAAGATCGAGGACATGACCAACAAGATCGCTGCGAAGTACGCTGACGAGATCGCCGCCATGAAGGCTGCGAACGAGGCAAAGACCGATATCCCGGCTGCGTCCGAGGAGCTTGCCAAGCTGCAGAAGCTTCAGCGCAACGCGCAGTTCTACTGGGATTTCGTGATGGTTGAAAACAGCGAGGGAGCGCACAATTCCAAGCTGACCAACGAGACGCTCGACAAGGCCGAGGCTGCTGCCGACGAAGCCCTGGCGATGCTCGCTTAGCCGACAACGACGTTCTCTCCAACGTCTTTAGAGGGGTGGGGAAAGGAAGCCTGGCTTCCTTTCCCCGTCTTAGGACCCCTCGACCGGCTTGATGCATTGTTTTTGCCGAAAAAGGGCCGAATCACACGAAAAACGGGGTGAATCCGGGCTAATTCCCCCCAAATGGGTGATAGGTTTTTTTGTCGGTTGACCGCTAGTATGCATGTGGTAAAGTGCTTGTGTTTCCGTTTGGCAGCGAAATCGATGCCACTTTGTAACGGAGACGACGGAAATGCAAGACGAGATCATGAGAAAGGGGGTTAGAGAGCATGAGCGAAGAGGAAACCAAAGTGGAAGCCGCCACTGAGGCACCTGCGACCGAGGGCTCTACGACCGAGGAAGCCGCTCCCGAGAAAAAGGGAAAGAAGTGGTCGATCGTCGTGGGCGTCGTCGTGGTTGTCTTGATTGCAGCCGGTGCCGGCTTCTGGGTTTGGCACGAGCAGCCGAGCTTCTGCGCCGCCATCTGCCACACGCCGATGGACGAGTACCTTGAGACGTACGAGCAGGAGCCTGGCACCACGGGCGTCGACAAGTGGGGCAACGAAGTGAGCAACACGAACGCGATGCTGGCCGTCTCGCACAAGGCCCAGGGCAAGGACTGCATGTCTTGCCACGTGCCCACGCTGAGCGAGCAGATGTCCGAGGGCATCAACTGGGTCACCGGCAACTACGTGTACCCGCTTGAGGAGCGCGACACGGACATGCTGACCGAGGCGCGCGGCCTTGACGGCGACGAGTTCTGCCTGAACGAGAGCTGCCACAACCTGACGCGCGACGACCTCGTGAAGGCTACGAGCGGTATGGAGTTCAACCCGCACAAGGCGCAGCACGGCGAGATCGAGTGCAGCGAGTGCCACAAGGCGCACCGCGCTTCTGTGATGTACTGCACGCAGTGCCACAGCGAGGCCGAAGTGCCCGAGGGCTGGCTGACGGTTGCCGAGGCCAACAAGCTTTCGACTGCGGCGTAAGCCACTGACAGCACCACCGCTCGTTCGCGAGCAAAGAACCGAATAAGCAAGAGGGAGCCCGCCGAAGCGCCATCGTACGCTTGGACGGGCTCCTTTTGTCAAAGGTCCGAGGAACGAAATGGTGGCCCTGCGAATGCGAGATATGCAGGAGGCTTCCACGCCGAGGCGCCGCGCATGGTGAATCTTTGAATTCGGCGCCATTGCGCTCCTCGGAACTTTGAGGTACGTGAAAATGACGGTTGGAGAGAGGCAATTGAGGAGGCGAGCGTGAACGCGAAAACGAAGCGTCGCATGGTTGTGGTGACCGGCATCATCGTCATTGTGCTGGTGGTTATCCTAGCTGTAGTCGGCGGTACGAGCTCGGCGAAGACCGTGTCGGTGGCAGAGGCTGCGACAGGGAGCTATGCGGATCAGAAGATCCAGGTGAGCGGCAACGTCGTCGAGAATTCATTCGCAACCGAAGGCAACGTGCTGACGTTCGACATCTACGATCCGAACGGGGACATCACCCAGCAGCTCCGCGTGCGCTTCGAGGGCGGCGTTTCCGCCACGTTCGGCAACGACGTGACGGCCATCTGCACGGGCAAGGTCGGCGAAGACGGCGTGCTCAACGCCAGCGAGCTGGTCACGAAGTGCCCGTCCAAGTACGAGAACGCCACGAACGCGTTGACGGTTTCCCAGTTGACGGGATACGGCGACGAGGTCGTCGACAAGCCGGTGAAGGTGGCCGGCGCGGTGAAGGACGGCACGCTGAAGGCGGCGGGCGAGGGCGACCGGTTCGTGCTCGTCGATCCCGAGAACGGCGAAGAGCTTGCCGTCGAGTTCAACGACGCGATCTCGGAGGAAGTGAAGGACGGCTCTTCGCTCGTCCTGACCGGATCCATGAACGCGCAGGGCAAGTTCTCCGCAACCGAAGTGGCCCTCGAAGGCTAGACCGGTTTCTACAAACGAAGGGCGGTCGCATAGCCGCCCCGAAAGGATAGTACATGCCAACTATAGGTTTGATAGGAGTGCTCGTCGCATTCGCCGGCGTAGCGGTGTCCATCGTGTGCCTGGTCGCGGGAGCCCTGTTGTCCCGCAAGAAGTCGGGCGGTGCAGGCGAGACGCTGACGTGGGGCGGGCATGTGGCCGTGCTGGTGACGCTGGCGGCTCTGACCGTGTGCTGCGGCGTGCTGGTGTACTGCTTCATGACCGGCGATACCAGCATCGAGTACGTGCTGCGCTATCGCAGCGACTCGTCCAGCGACATCGCCTGGCTTTACAAGCTGTCGGGTCTGTGGGCAGGCCGCGAAGGCTCGCTGTTGTTCTGGGGTTGGCTCATCGCCATCTTCAACTCGGTGGTGGCCGTTCGCAATATGAGGCAGGGCAGGAAGCTGGATTCTATGGCGCTGCTCGTGTCGCAGCTGGTGCTGGCGGCGTTCGTGGGCGTGATCCTGTTCTCCGAAAGCAACATGCCGTTTGCAGCTACGCCTGCCAAGTACTTCGACGGCTCGGGCAATCTGACGGCTGCAGCTTCGGTGCTGGGTATGAACACGCTGCTGGAGCACTGGGCCATGGCCATCCATCCGCCCACTTTGTTCGTGGGCTACGCGGGTCTCACCATCCCGTTCGCGTACGCCATCGCGGCTATCATCGTGAACGATTCTTCTAAGGAATGGGTCGTGCGCTCGCAGCGCTACACGCTGTTCTCCTGGTTCTTCCTGGGCGTGGGCATCGGCCTTGGCGCCATCTGGGCGTACGTCGTGCTCGGCTGGGGCGGCTACTGGGGTTGGGACCCCGTCGAGAACGCCAGCTTGCTGTCGTGGATCGTGGGCGTCGCGCTCATCCACAGCTTCACCGTGTACCGCCAGCGCGGCGCGTTCAAGCGCTGGTCGGTCATGTGCGCGTGCCTGACCTTCGCGTTCGTCATCGTGGGCACGTTCATCTCCCGTTCGGGTCTCGTGCAGTCGGTGCACGCCTTCGAGGGCGATCCCGTGTCGCTCGCGCTGTTCGGCGCGCTCATCGGTGCGTCCATCCTGGCCGGCATCGTGGGCCTTATCGTGCGGTGGAAGAGCTTCGGCCCGGCCTCCTCGGGCGCCGACGACGTGGAGAACATGCTGTCGAAGGATGCCGCCTACTATTTCAACAACGTCATCATGGTCGTGTTCGCGGTGCTGCTGACGTACCTGACCGTCTCGTCGGCGCTTCCTGCTTTCCTGCCGTTCGGCGGCCAGACGGTGTCGGCCGGCACGTACAACGCCATCGCCCGTCCGCTCGGCGTGATCTACCTGGCCATCCTGGCCGTGTGCCCGCTGCTTTCGTGGGGCCGCACCGAAGGCAAGCAATTCTGGAAGCGCGCCCGCATCCCGAGTATCTGCGCCGTCGTGCTGTTCGCCGTGCTCATGTTCTACTTCGTCACCTACCTGCTGCCCAGCTACGACGCCATCCTGGCGGCGGGCGGCACCGAGGCCGACGGCCTCTTGGAGCAGGGCCCGTCGTGGTACTACAACGGCGTGGCCGTGGTGGGCTTGCTGGTGGCCAGCCTGCTGTTCTTCAATTCGCTGTTCATGCTGGGTCGCGCCATCCGCGGCTACCAGAAGGGGCACCAAGGCAACGTGCTGGCGTCCGCTTGGGGCATGCTGGTGAACCGCGCGTCCACGTTCGGCGGCTTCGTCGCCCACCTGGGCATGGCCGTGATCCTCGTGGGCCTCATCGGCTCCTCGATGTACGTGACCGAGAAGACCGGCTATGTGAAGTACGATGAGGAAACCGACTCGGCTTCCGAGCCTTTCGTCATCCAAGACTTCGAGCTGCGTTACACCGGCAATAATATCGCTCCGCAGCCGAACGACGATGACATCCTCTACACCGTGTACTTCGACGTGTACAAGAACGGCGAGTTCGTCGGGGCCGTTGATCCGACGGTGCAGTTCGTCCAGTCCACGCAGCAGCAGAAGCTGGTGGCCAGCGTCATCACGTTCCCGACCGAGGATCTGTTCGTCGTGTACCGCGGCGTGAACTCCGACGGTGACTTCTCGATGGACGTGCGCGTGAATCCGCTGATCCTGGAAGTGTGGATCGGCTTCGGCCTGCTGATGGCTGGCGTGCTGATAGCCACCGTCGGCCGCCGTGGCGCGAAGCGCAAGCTGGCCGACGGCACCGCGGCGCCTGCCGACGCGGATGCGGAGGCCGAGGTCGAGACCGCCGAGAAGCCCGAACCTGAGAAAGTCGAGGCGTAAAGCGCCATGGAGGCCGTTGTGGAACCTGCGATCAAGACCAAGAAGCTCTCGAAGGTGTTCGGCAACCGCCGGGCCGTCGACAACGTGTCGATCGAGGTGCCGCAGGGCGCGTTCCTGTCCATTTTCGGTCCGAACGGCGCGGGCAAGACCACGCTGCTGCGCGTGTTGTCCACGCTGTCGAGGGCCACGTCGGGCTCGGCCACGCTCATGGGCGTGGACTTGAAGGAGGATCCGGACAAGGCGCGCGACCACATCGGCCTCATCTCGCACAACTCGATGCTCTACCCCGATTTGACGGCCGAGCAGAATCTGATGATCTACGCGCGCCTCTACGGGGTGGTCGACCCCGAGGCGCGCGTCCTCGAGCTGCTGGAGGCGGTGGAGCTGAAACACCGCCGCCTCGACGTGGTGCGCACGTTCTCGCGCGGCATGACGCAGCGCCTGTCCATCGCCCGCGCGCTCATCCATGATCCCGACGTGGTGTTTCTGGACGAGCCGTACTCGGGGCTCGACCCGCACGCGGTGGAGATATTCGACGGCCTGATCGACCAGCAGCGCGAAGGACGCACGTTCGTTATGGTGAGCCATGACTTGCAGAAGGGCTTCGCCATGTGCACGCATGCGCTGGTGTTGGCGAAGGGCAAGGTGGTGGCGTTCGACGAGAAGGATGCGTTCGATTTCGACGAGTTCTCGACGCTGTATCGCTCGACGGTTGGCATGGGGGTGGCGTAGATGGCGGTCGAGCTGAAGAAGCCCTCGACGTTCCGGCAGTACAAGACGCTGCTGCGCAAGGACTTGGAGCAGGAGTTCCGCACGAAGGAGATGCTCACGTCCATGGGCATCTACGCGCTTTTGGTGATCATCGTGTACGGGGCGGCGCTGGCGCAGACCTCGCAGACCACCGACGTGCTGCAGATGAGCGGCGGCCTTCTGTGGGCGCTCATCGTGTTCACGTCGCTTTTGGGCCTGAACCGCTCGTTCGCGCACGAGAAGGAGCAGGGCTGCATGGAGGGCATCCTGCTGGTGCCGATGGACCGTTCGGTGGTGTTCCTGGCGAAATCGACGTCGAACCTGCTGTTCTTGCTGGTGGTGGAAGTGATCGCCGTGCCGCTGTTCTACTTCTTCTTCCTGACCACCACCACGCCGTCCGAGAGCTTCTGGTTGCTCGTGGTGCCGCTGCTCGTGGGCACCGTCGGCGTGGCGGGCATCGGCACGCTGCTGTCCACTATCACCATCAACACGCGCGGCAAGGACGTGATGCTGGCCGTGCTGTTCATCCCGCTGATCTTCCCGCTTCTGTACGCATGCGTGTCCGCGACGACGGCGGTCATCGTGGGCGCGGAAGGATACGCGGACATCATGCTGACGTCGTTGGCGCTTGCGGGCGGCTACGACGTGATCATGATCCTCGCATCGTGGGTTCTGTACGATTTCGTGATTAGCGCTTGATGTTCCGTCGGCCTGCCGGCCGACGGAACTGCTCGATGCTGCGAGGCGCCCTGGCGCCGAAACTCGCCGCTTTTGCGCTTGCCCTTGCGTGCGAAAGCACCCGCGGCCGCGCAACACGGCGATTTTCAGCACCAGGACCCTTCTCGCTGACTTTGGTTGGATCCGTGACAGAAGGAGAGTAATGACTGAGAAAACGAAAAAGGCGCTCAAGCTGCCGGAAGCGGGGCAATGGCCCGACCGGATAACGCCGACGGTGCTCGTTGCGGGCGCCGTGCTGTCGACGATCGGCTTTTTGCTGGCGTTCCTGTGGGCTTCGCCGGTGAACGGTGCCGCGGTGAACGGCGTCGAGATGATCGGCGGCCAGATGGTGACCAGCGTGCTGCTGTTGTCGCAGAAGATCTTCTACTTCCATATGCCGGTGGCTATCACGTCGTTCATCGCGCTGGCGTTCGCGGGCTATTACGCGGTTCGCTTCCTCATGACGAAGAACCGCCGCTTCGACACCTGCTCGAAGATCGCGATGGAGATCGCGCTGCTGTTCGTGGCGTGCACGATGATCACGGGCGACTTGTGGACGAGGTTCGAATGGGGCGTGTGGTGGACGTGGGATCCGCGCCTGACGACGTACCTCATCCTCATGCTCATCATCATCGCGTACTTCATCCTGCGCAACGCCATCGACGAGCCCGAGCGTCGCGCGACGTACGGGGCGGTGCTCAGCATCATCGCCCTCATCGACGTGCCGATCTGCTTTATGGTAACGCGCCTGATTCCCTCCAGCATCCACCCGGTGGTCGTGCGCGAGGGCGGCATGTCGGCCGATATGGGCATCACGCTCATGTTCTGCCTCGTCGGCATCATGCTGATCGGGTTCGCCCTGTACCGCTTCCGCTTCCGCCAGGTTCGCCTGACCGAGCGCGTCGAAGCGCTGAAGGAGCAGTTGGAAGACTGAGGGTCCGCCGTTCTGCGAACGGCGGAGCGGGGCGATCTCGGGCACTGCGGAAGCCCTCGCTGACCTTGCTGGACCTGTGGGATGTTCGTTGTTGATAAAAGGAGAAACTTATGAATCCGGTTCTCGTAGAGATATACAGCACCATCGTTCCGTCGATGCCGTTCATCATCGGAGCGTACGTGCTCATGTGGTTGGCTATTCTGGTGTACATGCTGGTCATCACGCTGAGCTACAAGAAGGCCGAGAAGCAGATGGCGGTTTTGGAAGAGGCCGTCGCGGAACTGCAGGCAAAGTAGCAGGATGGCGACGGGTTTTCCCGTCGTGCTACAATAACCGAACACCATGGACGAAGCGCCGCTTCTGCGGCGCTTCGCGCACGTTACAGAGAAAGGTATGCCCATGAAGGCTCTCATTCCCGCTGCCGGCCTCGGCACGCGCTTCCTGCCCGCCACGAAGGCGCAGCCGAAGGAAATGCTGCTGGTAGTCGACCGACCGGCCATCCAGTACGTGGTGGAGGAGGGCCTCGCGTCTGACGCCGACGAGGTGGTCATCATCAACAGCCGCGAGAAGAAAGCCATCGAGGAGCACTTCTCGCCGAACCCGGAGCTTGTGGAGCTGTTGCGCGCCCGCGGGAAGGATGCGTATGCCGACGCAGTGGAGCGCGTGGGCAACTACAACGTGAGCTACGTGTACCAGGACGAGGCGCTGGGCTTGGGGCATGCGGTGCGGTGCGCGCACGAGAAGACGGGCGACGAGCCGTTCTACGTGCTGTTGGGCGACGTGCTGGTGCCCGACAACAAGATGCTGCCGCGCATGCAGAAAGTGTCCGACGCGCACGGCGGCGCCAGCGTCATCGCCGTCATGCCGGTGCCGGACGACCAGGTCAGCCGCTTCGGCGTCATCGCGGGCGAGGCCGTGGCCGACGACGTGTGGAAGATCGACGCGCTGGTGGAGAAGCCGGCGTTGGAGGACGCGCCGTCGAACCTGGCCGTGTTTGGCCGCTACCTCCTCAGCGCTCGCGTGATGGAGCTTTTGGCCGACGTGGAGCCCGGCGTGGGCGGCGAGATCCAGCTGACCGATGCGCTGGACGCCGTGCTGCGCGAGGAGGAGATGTACGCGCTGATCATCGACCCCGCCGACGGCTTCGACACCGGCACGGTGGAAAGCTGGCTGGAAACCAACAACGTGCTGTTCAGGCGCGCAGCAGAATAGCGAGAACAACCGTCGCCGAGCGTAACGGAGCGATTGCGAAGGCCTGCCGTCATCTGGCAGGCCTTCGAATAGTATAATGTCCTCGAAAAAGCGTATCCGGCAGCTGGAGGTGTCATGAGGCACGCGCGCGGCGAAAGAGGCATGATCGGGCTTGCGGCTGCCGTTGCCTCCGTGGTCATCGTCGCCGTTATAGGAGGAGCGCTGCTAGTCCACGCGTACTCGGACACGGTTCGCAATCTTACCCGCAAAGACAGCATCGGATACTTGGCTGATATATCCAGCCAGATCACCGAGAACGTGCGCACGGTCACCTCTCAGATATTCTCGGCGATGGAAACCATCGAACGCGGTCAGATGACGTTGGTGGAGAACGGCGCCACGCTCGACGAGCTGAACGGAGAAATGGCCGAGGATAGGGATCGGTGGAATCTGTCCCGCCTTGCTTATGTGGACGAGGACGGCGTGTGGTACTTCGCCGACACCACGCAGCGCTACACCAGGTCGCAGGACTATCTCAACAAGACGTTGCTTGAAGGCAAACGTTCCATCTCGGGTATCGAGACCATGGACGGCCAGGATGTGCTCGTGTTTTCAATTCCCGTGAACGCGGTCATCGATGGGCATCACATGAAGGCGCTTGCGGGCGTGTACGGGGTGGACGAGATGCTGCAGCTCCTGTCCATCGATTCGTTCGAAGGGAGAGGATACGCCTGCATCGTCAAGGACGACGGTTCGGTGGCGGTGCGTCCCGAGGATCAAACGGCCATCAGCGGCGAGTACAATATCGTGTCGGCTTTGGAGAGCCAGAACGCCGATGACGAAGAGCCGGTCCACGTTCTGCGGGCGGGGCTCAAAAAGGGGGAACAAGGCGTCGTTCTTGCGAAGTACAACGGCGTCAGTTCGTATTTCTGCTATACGCCTGTGGGCGTGAGCGATTGGCATCTGCTGTCCATCGTTCCCAGCGATTACGTCGATCAGAGGACGAACAGCCTGTATCTGCTGACCGTGGCGGTGGGCGTTACGGTGGCGTTGGTGTTCGGCGTGATCATGCTGTTCATCGTGATCGTGCAGCATCGCAATCGTCGACGGTTGGAGGCCATCGCCTACGTGGATCCTGTTACCGGCGGAGACACGGCCGGCCGGTTTCGCGAGCGCTATTACGACGTCGTCCGAACGGATCCGCGTAACTTGGTGCTCGTGTACGCCAACATAGCCAAATTCAAGTCGTACAACGATCGCGAGGGCAAGGAGGGCGGAGACCGTCTGCTCAGGTCGGCGTACGACATGATAGAGCGGCAGCTGCGCGAAGGCGAGTTCGCGGCACGCGTCTCCGCAGACCATTTCGTCATTCTGTTGCGCGAGCCTGACGAGGCGTCGACGAAGGAGCGTCTAAACGAGTTCAGGCTCACGTCCGAGAGCGTCGGCGAGCAAGTGCTCGTGTCGATGGACTTCGGCGCTTACATACTGGACGACGATGCGCTCGAGCAAGAGTTCACGCTCGTGACCGATGCGGCTAACTTGGCGCGTGCGAGCGCGGAGAAGCGGATGCTTCCAAGCGGTGCACGCGTTGGCTTCTATGATGATCGCCTCCGTCGGCGCTTCCTTCGAGAGAAGGAGCTCGAGGATCGCTTTCCCCATGCGCTTGCGAACGGCGAGTTTCATATGTATTTGCAGCCGAAGGTTGCGCTGCCCGAGCGCTGCATCGTCGGTGCCGAGGCGCTCGTGCGCTGGATCTCTCCGGAAGGCATGCTCTGCCCGAACGAGTTC
The DNA here is from genome assembly GCF_009875595.1 of Eggerthella sp. BIOML-A1. Lineage (NCBI taxonomy): Bacteria > Bacillati > Actinomycetota > Coriobacteriia > Eggerthellales > Eggerthellaceae > Eggerthella > Eggerthella sp. BIOML-A1. Next base: position 52,428 of record NZ_WWRZ01000012.1, read on the forward strand.
GTTCCGCTCTTCGAGCGCGACGGCGTTATCGCCGAGCTGGATTTCTACATGTTTTGCCAGGTGTGCGCTTTGTTGAAGCGATGGGAGCGGGAGGGGAGGCCGCTTTTCTGCGTTTCAGTCAACGTCTCGCGCTCGAACTTCGACGTTTCGGATTTCTTCGCGCGCTACGAGCGCCATATCGCCGAGAACCAGGTTCCGGCTCGCTACCTGGAATTCGAGTTCACCGAGTCCGTCGTGTTCGATCGCACCGGCGAGATCAACCAAGTTATTCGGCGCATCCACGCGTTAGGCGCACGTTGCTCCATGGACGATTTCGGGAGCAGTTACTCCAGCCTCAACATGTTGCGTAGTCTCGAAGTGGATATCATCAAACTTGACCAGGGGTTCTTCCGCGGAGATACCGACATGGACAAGGCAAGGAGCATCGTCAACGGCATCGTGGGCATAGCGCGCGACATGCGTATCGAAACGGTTGCCGAAGGGATCGAGGATATGGGACAGGTGGATTTCCTCGAGAGCGTCGGCTGCAATGTGGTGCAGGGGTACGTGTTCGGAAAACCAATGCCCGCCGATGAGTTCCAGGATTTCAAACTAGACGATACGATGAGGGGAAACGGAGATCGCGGTGAAAGCGTTGAAGAGAGCCGGTAAGGCGGCGAAGACGTTCGCGTCGATCGCGCTAGCGGGGTCGCTGGTCGGCATCGGACTGGTCGGCTGTTCCGGCGAGGCTATGGGCAATGCGTCCGGACGCGACGATGAGATAGTGCTGACGGTATCGAAATGCCAGACCAAGGAGCTGCCGCAGGAGCTGTTGGACGAGATGACCAATCGTCACCCCAACCTGCGCTTCGAGTTCGATACGTATTCGAACAGCAACTATTCCGCGCAGATCGTCACCGAGCTCGAGCAGCGCGATATCCCCGATATCCTGATCAACACGCGCAATCAGGATCTGACCGAGGATTTGGAGCATAATCTGGTGGATCTCGCGGCGTACGATTTTTCCAGCGAGTACCTTCCCAGCGTTCTCGATCGCATGACCATCGACGGCAGCCTCTACTATCTGCCGGGTTACCTGACGCTTGCAGGGTTCTTCTACAACAAGGACCTTTTCGCCGAGCACGGCTGGGAGGCGCCTCAGTCGCTCGAGGAACTCATTGCCCTCAACGAGCAGGCGAAGGCGGAGGGCATCCGGCTTATGGCGTACTCGATGGAGCTGACGGGTCAACGCTTCCTGCAGCTGACCAATATCGCTTCGGCGCAGTTTCTGCACACGCCGCAGGGGTCGTCTTGGGAACAGGATTATCTTGCGGGCGAAGCGAGCATGGTGGGCACGTTCGAGCCTTTCATGGACGAGTATCGGCTTTGGCTCGACAGCGGATTGATTTCGGCTGACGACTTTTCCCTGTCGAATTCGGACGCCGCGGAGATGTTCGCGAACGGTGACGTGGCCATGATCTACGGCGTTGCCAACAACGTGAAGACCACTGATTTCGACTTCGATTTGGGCCAAGCTCCGTTCCTTGCGAGAGGCGAGGGCGAAGATAACGGCTGGTACCTGTATGCGGTCAGCTCGTACTACGGTATTAACAAGAAGCTGGAAGAGCCGGGCAACGAGGAGAAGCTGGCCATAGCGCTGGAGATGTTCGACCTGATGAGCACCCCCGAGGGCCAGAGCATGTTCACGGATGGCGCGGAAGGGCGATATCCGGCCACGAGAAAGGCGGACGGCGAGCTCCACGCGCCGCTTTTGAGCGATTACCGCAACGTGGTCGACCGCAATAACCTTGTGGAGTTGGCGGCTTACACTGCGCCGCTCTTGCTGGGAGGAGAGGCGCTGGGCGGGTACATCGCTGGCACCGTCAGCGCCGAGGAAGCGTTGCAGGCCTGCGACGAGGCTATGAAGTCCAACAAGTCGGAAACCCAGATCGGCGACGTAGTGGCACATATCGAACGCGACCTGAGCCGGGAGGAGACCGTCCGATACTTCGCCGACGCGTTCAGGGAGTACGGGGGCACCGACCTGTGCCTTATGCTGCCTGGCGGCATGGCAGACGGGCAAATGCATCCTTATGGGATTTCCGGCAAGCTGTACGAAGGGGAGCTGCACGCCAATGAGCTGACCGTGCTCTTGCCCAATGCGGGGAAGCCGGTGCCCACGCTGGCCCCTGCGCGCATTTCGGGCGAAGACCTGCGCGCGGTGCTAGAGAGCGGGCGCACGTTCGAGCGGAAGGACGCGTCGAGGGAGGCCCTTGCTCCGTTCCGCTACGAGGTGTCGGGAGCCGAGGTGGACTATGATGCAGACCGCAAAGTGCGATCGCTCAAAGTGAACGGCGTTGAAGTCGCCGACGAAGACGTATTCACGGTGACGTATTTCGACGGGGCGGTCGAAACGTCCCGCTTGACCGATGCGGCGGTGTCGGACGTGAAGCCCGTCCCTGCGTTCACTGCTTGCAAGGCCGCGCGTTGATGCACTGCCGCCCGTCGTGCGACGGGCGGCAGAGTGAGGTGAAGCCGGGATGCCGCGGAAGCGGCCGGGTTCCGGGACGCAGTCGTACGTAGCCGTCTAATTCACAACGTTCTGCGGTGCACCCTCCACGAACGCGCCGACGTTAGCGGTCACGGTAGCCAGCAAGCGTTCGCGGGCTTCGTGGGTAGCCCAGGCAATATGGGGCGTTACGATGATGTTCTGGCCTTTCGCTTGCAGCAAGGGGTTGTCGGGTTGCATGGGCTCCACCGACACGACATCGGCTGCGAAACCCGCCAGCTTGCCGGATCGCAGTGCGTCCACCACGGCCTGCTCGTCCACCAGCGTGCCGCGCGCGGTGTTCAGGAGGTATGCGCCGTCCTTCATGCGGCCGATGGTCTGGGCGTTCATCATGCGGTCGGTTTCGGGCGTGGCCGGTGCGTGCAGGGTCACCACATCCGAAACGGCCAGCAGCTCGTCGAGGCTCACTTGACGCACGCCATCGCTTTCCAATTGGGGTTTTGCCGATCGATTCTCGAACACCACGGGCATGCCGAAAGCACGCGCGATGCGACATACTGCCTGCCCGATGCTTCCCATGCCGACGATGCCCATCGTCTTGCCTGCCAGCTCCACGAGCGGCGTGTTCCAGAACGAGAAGTCCTTGGCGCGCGTCCAGTCGCCTTCCATGACCAGATTGGAATGCTCTCCTACATGCAAGCACAGCTCCAGCAGCAACGCGAACGTCATCTGCGCCACGTCGGGCGTGGAGTAGGCGGGCACGTTCGATACGATCACGCCCGCATCGCGCGCTGCGTCGAGATCCACCACGTTGTAGCCGGTGGAGGTGAGTGCGATCATCTTGAGGCGAGGAGCCCAGCCGAGCGCCTCGGCGTTCCATTCCGTCTTGCTCGACACGACGATGTCGGCTTCGGCTACCCGAGTTTTCAGCTGGTCGCGCGACGTGCGGTCGTACACGGTGACGGTGCCGAACCGGTCGAGCGCGTCCCAGCTCAAGTCGCCGGGGTTGTTCACCTGTCCTTCGAGGACCACGATGTTCATAGGCGTTCCTTCCCGAGAAAAGGATCGGCCCGGGGAGAGGGGAGCTCCACCGGGCCACAAGGAGGGGATGATGCGGCACCTATTGGGTGCCGCTCTGCTTTAAGGGGTAAGCAGATGCAAACTGAAAAGGAGGGGAGCCTTTCGTTTGCTGAAGCTATTATAAAAGTTGACATTGAATATCATATGATGCACGAGTGCATGTTTTGTGAATTGGAGGCCTCGAAAGTAACAGATAGGTAAACATGACGCAAAACCCTAGGGAAAAACCCTGACGCGGAAGCTCGAGCTGATTGTCCAACGGAGCGCCGGGGGTTTGACGGCGAAAACGACGTCAAGCGGTAGGAATCGACCGGTTTGGCAATTCTGGCGAGGGCCCGGCTGCGGCGCTTCGGGCTTGCCGAACGCGATCGAAGGCGTTTCCCCAGCTCGGGTTCTCGAAACGTCAAGTGAATCACTCGGCGGGATTACCAAACCGGTCGATTGCTGCCAAGAAGCGGGGGTCTTGCCGTCGAACCGAGGACATCGCGGGCCTGTCGGGTCCGTGGTCGGGGATCGTCCGAAGCCGTGCGGTTCCACGTGGAGCTGCAGCCGGGATCCCGCCCCAAACCGTGGAGTCCCTCTTAGTGTTTCATGTGAAACGTTTGTACGCGCATGCTTGTTCGGCCGCCGGGGTTCGCCCCATGCTCCGCCTGCCATCTGCGCTCGTTCGCGCCTATGGCGCGGGCTCGCGCTGGCATTCCGTTTGGTTCGCGCAGTCTGCCTCAAGCGTTTCACATGAAATGCTTGTGCGCGTCGGGCGAGGCCGTGGGAATGCCGTTCGCTGACAAGCTTGCTGTAGCGCGGCCCTCGGCGGTGGTTTCGCGGCTCGCGGGTTCTGCGGGCCGAGGCCGGGTTGGCCGCAAAATGGCTCCCATGACAAAATCGGCGGCCCGATTGGGCGTCGGCGGCGGTAGGCGGTTTTCGCCACCTGCGATTATGCTGGTTGGCGAGGCCGCGCGGCGCGCTGGAGCCGCTTTGAGATTGTCATGGGAGTCGATTCGCGTCCAAGCCGCCCTTCCGACGGCTCGGCAATGCCCCGCCGCACGGCTTCGCCATACGATGTGCTGCAAAAACGCCGGTTTGGCAGTCTTCGGCGGCCTTCGATCGCGCCCGACGCTCCTTCCCGAGGATCGGCGAGGCGTAATCCCAGCTCGCGCTTTGTCGCCGCCTCGGAACGCACCGCCAGATCGGGCCGGGACTGCCAAACCGGCGTTTTTGCAGCACATAGGTTGGCGTTCGCTGTTAAACCGGGATTGACATAGCTCAGGTCGACCCGCCCCGCGAAAACTCGCCGGCGGCTCGGAAGCCCCCTTCGGCCATCGGCCGGACGCTCGTCTCGCCTGATCGCTAGCTGTCCGGCAGAGGAAGCGGCATGCGGTGGTGCATGTCAATCCTGGTTTAGCAGCGTAGGTTGGCGAAATCGCGCGTTCGCAGCGAGGGACGTGACTGGGTGACGGCTCAGGCGGAGGTTCTGCCGCTCTGCCGTTCGGCGTGCGGCCGCTGCGTGGGCGCGGGCTCCATGCATTGTCTCGGCGGGTTCGAGGGTTATAGGCAAGAAAGTGTGTCCGTTTTAGGGGTGTAAGGGCAGGTCAAACCCTCGATAAACCATCGTTTAAATT
>NZ_WWRZ01000013.1:0-45820 GCF_009875595.1 Eggerthella sp. BIOML-A1
GAACCCGGAAGTTAAGCCCGCCATCGCCGAAAGTACTGCAGCGTCAGGCTGTGGGAGGATAGGGCGTCGCGCTCGCGAAGGGCGTTTCGGCATGCGGAGGCCCCGCCCCCCTCGGGAGGCGGGGCCTCCGCGCGTTCTGGGGCTCCGCAATTACCTTTGCGCTAGGGGCTCTCTTTTAAGTTGATATCTATGCTAAACTTCAAAGAGTAGCTGCAATATGAAGGAAGGCTGATGATATGATAGGGGATGCTTCTCGTTTCTTTTCGGTTCGCATGCCGATAGTGCTCACGTTGTTCGCGGCGGTGCTTCTATCGGGCGTGATGGTGCCGAGCATTGCCTTTGGTGAAGAGACGGGCGTTGGGCATGAGGCTGGAGCAGTCGATGGCGGCACGCAGGCTTCGACGGAGGCCCACGGGGCTGCTGATAAGGATGAAGATGATTCTGGCTCCGGAAATCCACATGATCCCGACGCTCCTTCTGACGAGGGTGCAGGTTCGGGAGGGGTCTCTCCTTCGCCTGCATATGTCCCTGGGTGGAACACTGTCGATGGCAACCGCTATTTTGCCGACGAGCAAGGAAAGCTCAAGAGCGGGTGGTTGATTGATGGAGGGAAGCGTTACTACCTGGATCCTGGCAACGGCAATGCGATGGCGCGCGGCTTCGTCGCTATCGAAGGCAAGTCTTACTATCTCGATACCGATGGGGTTCTGTTCTCTTCGGGATGGCTGCTGGTCGATCGCGCCTGGTACTACGCAGCTGCGTCGGGCGAGATAGAAACCGGCTGGCTGAAGCTGGGCGGGACCTGGTACTACCTCGATCCTTCGCGAGGTGGTGCCATGTTGACCGGCTCCTACCGTGTGGGATCGACGCTGTACCATGCACGTCCGAGCGGGGCGCTCGTCACCGGCAACGGTTGGGTGCGTACGGATGGCGCTTGGTACTATGCGAGTCCCTCGGGCGCTTTGCGCACCGGCTGGCTGAAGCTGAGCGGCACCTGGTACTGGCTCGACCCGGAAACCGGAGTCATGGCAACGGGTTGGTATAAAGATGGATCGACCTGGTACTATTCTGACGGGTCCGGTGCGATGCTTGCCAATCGCTGGATGAAGCAGGGAGGAACGTGGTACTACCTTAGGGCATCCGGTGCGATGGCTACCGGTTGGTTGAAGCAAGGTGGTATCTGGTACTGGCTTGATCGTTCTTCGGGAGCTATGGAGACCGGCTGGTATCGTGATGGGTCAACTTGGTACTACTCTGACGGATCAGGTGCGATGCTCGCCAATCGCTGGTTGAAACAGGCTGGGACATGGTACTATTTGAACCCATCGGGCTCTATGCGCACGGGCTGGTTCAAGCAACACGGAGTTTGGTACTGGCTTAATCCCGAAAGCGGCGCCATGGCTACTGGATGGGCGAAGGCGACTGATGGAAAGTGGTACTACTTCAACGGATCCGGCGCGATGCTTGCCGATCGATGGCTTAACCTGGGCGGCACATGGTATACGCTCAGCGCATCAGGCGCCATGCGCACCGGTTGGTACCAAGAGGGATCGGCGCGTTATTGGCTTGATCCGGAAACCGGAGCCATGGCTGTCGGTAGGCGCACGATCGATGGACGCGAGTACGTGTTCTCTGGCAGCGGTGCTATGGTCAACAACGTATGGGTGTCGCTTGGGAACGGCTCCTGTGGCTTCATCGATGGCTCGGGGGATGCCGTGCTCGTCGCCTCGTACGATGCTCAGGGCAGAATCGTATGTGCCGATGGGAAGACGGGTTGGCGCACAGCCGCTGGAAAGACCTTCTATTTCGATCCGAAGGACGAAGGCGCGTTGCGTACGGGCATGTTCGACGTCGATGGAGTTCGTTACTACGCCGACGCTTCGGGCATCAGGCAAACGGGATGGGTCAAAGTCTCCGGAACGTGGTATTACCTGGATCCCTCGAGCGGGGTCATGCGCACCGGTTGGGTTTCCGTGGGCGGTTCTTGGTACTATCTCGATCCTTCGACGGGGGCTATGCAGACCGGTTGGCTGCAGGAGAGCGGTGATTGGTATTACCTGAAGAGCAGCGGCGCGATGGTTTCCAACGCAAGCGTGAAGGTGTCGGACGGCACCTACTGGTACATGAACGGGTCGGGACGCCATGACAAGCAGGCGGGCATCGATATCATCATGCGCACGGCGCGCTCGCTTCTTGGCGTGCCCTATGTATGGCTTGGCGTGTACCCGCAGGACGGAGGCATGGATTGCGCTTCGTTTACGTGGTATCTGTATAAGCAGCTAGGGATCGATATCGGTTTCGAGACGTATGATCAGATGTACAGCGGCGTGAGAGTGTTCGGCGATCCCCAACCTGGCGATATCATCTTGATGTATTACGGTGCGTGGCCGAACTACAATCCTATGCTGCCTGAGCACGTGGTGCTGTATGCCGGCGGCGGAATGATTTACGAAGAGCCGACATTCGGCGGTCGCTGCCAGTACGTGTCGCTCGCCTCGAAGGGAGCATCTACGACGACGGCGCAAAGGATTCTGTCATAGAACGGATCGTGGGGGGTCCAGAGGACCCTCCACGTGTTTTCAAGCGGCTTTCTTGATGCGATTTACAAGATGGGTTGGTTTCGCCGTTCCTGCGCCTCGGCGCAGGCGAGGGCAGTTAAACGAGCTGTTTCGCTCCAAGAGAATTTATCGATAACCAGTTGATTGATGTTTTGACCCATGATGAGGCATCGTGTGCGATCGCTATTGAGTTCGAGTATGGCGTTTGCTATCGTTTCGCCGTCTGCCGAGGGGAGTATGATGCCGTGTTCGTTGCTCGGCACCAGCTCTTGCACGCCTCCTACATTTGTGACGATGGGCGTTGCTTTGCATGCAGCTGCTTCCAGCAAGGAGGTCGAGAATCCTTCAGAGCGCGATGGAAGGCAGAACACGTTTGATTCTGTAAGCAGGGCAGAAACATCCGGCGAGTCCAGACGGCCGAGAAACGTTGCATTGGGAAGCGATGCCCGGAGGAGGCTGTCTTCCAGTGGACCCTCTCCTGCGATGAGGAAATGAATCGATTTTTCATCGGCCAAGATGCGCATAGCTTCGATGAGGGCCGGTATTCCCTTTTCAGGTATCAGCCTTCCGGTGAAAGCCACGAGGAGCGTTTCGTCGGATAGGCTGAGTTCTTTCCTGAACGATCGGCAAGACGAGCCTTCAGCGAAGGCCCGTGCATCGATGGAGTTGTTAAGCACCCCGCGGGCTTCGATGCCGAAATGCCGGAGCCATTCGGTTCCCGCGAGGGAAACCGCGTAGTAATCGGCGGAGTGGCGCTTCACCAGCTCGGTGACTGCGTGTTCGACTGTTGCCACGAAGGGGTCGACGAGCTTGCTTCCCATGGTCAAGTGAGCCGATCCGTGGTCGACGATGATAGGGCGAATGCCCTTGGCCTCCGCTAGCGCGATTCCTTCCAGCGTATGGCGGTAGAACCGGGTGTTAATGGCAACGTAGTCGATATTTTGGTTGTGAAGGTACGCCATGATCCGTTCGTATGCCTTATCGTGGCGCGTAACGGGGTATCTGTCGCCCAAAAGCTTATAGCAGGGGAGACGAACTATCTCGACCCCTTCTCCCAGGTCTTCCCTCTCGGCGAGATCGTAGACGTTCGATGTGACGATGATGACGCGATTACCCTGGTCGGCCAGTTGGCGCGCAAGGTTCTGGGTGTACTTTTCAACGCCTCCGACGTGAGGGAGGTAGTGGGCGGAAAATATGCAGAAGGTGTCGTTCTTGTTCGTCAATGTGTTACCGAACCTGATCTTGAACGGTGTCTGCATTGGAGAGCCCGCTTGGGTCAGAGTCGCTTGGGCTCCGATCGTCTTTCTCCAGCTTTTTCGCGAGCAGAGCCTGCTCTTGCACGAGGTTCTTGATCATGAGGGCTTGCTTGCTGGCGATTGAGCTAAGCGAAAGGGATATGGCCAGCAAGAAGAACAATCCGATGAAGAAGATGAAGTTCGAAGGGGTTTCGAACCCGAGGAAGGACGAGATGGAGTACAGGGGCTGAGGAAACAGGGCGCATAGCACGATGACGACGGTGAGCGCCATCCACAGCAGCGAGTACTTGAGCAACAGTCGTTCTCGGGCGACCAGATGGACGACGTACGCGAAGAAGGCGACGCATAGGATGATTGCGACAATTTGAAGAACGAACACGAAACCCTCCGCTTTCTAGACTCGCTTGCGCTTGTGTGAAAAGCTGACGATCAAGATGGCCAGCGACACTTTGATCATGTAGTACAGGCTGGAAAGCCCTCCAATGGACGATTTTCCGCCCTGGCGCTCGCGCATGGTTACCGGAGCTTCGTTCACGGACAGACCCGATTTGATGGCGAGCATGATGGACTCGGGCTCCGGGTAGTCGGTGGGGTAGTTCCTTGCGAACAGCGCCATGGCTTTCTTGCTTGAAGCTCGAAAGCCGGACGTCGGATCGGTGATGCGCTTGCCGGAGAATGCTTTTATCCAGAATGACAGCCAAACGATGCCCAGCCTTCTGAGGGCGGTCGATCGGAATCCGTCGGTGTCCTCCACGAAGCGGGAGCCGATGGCCAGATCCGATCCCGACTCGATCAGCTTGACGAGACTGGGAATGCAGCGGGCATCGTGTTGGCCGTCGCCATCGAACTGGATGTCAACGTCGTAGCCGTTGAGGAGCGCGTACTTATGACCCGCTTGCACGCAGCCGCCGATGCCGAGGTTCTGAGGCAGGTTCAAAACGTTGAACCCGTGCGATTCGCATAACGACTGGGTTTCGTCTGTCGATCCGTCATTGACGACGACGTAATCGCATCCTGCGGACACTACGTCGTTGACGACCGAAACGATGCTCTCCTGCTCGTTGTAGGCGGGGATGACGACGAGGACGTTCAGGTGCTTGTTGTTGGGATATGCATTCGAGGTATCCATATATCGAAGTATACCGTAGTTCGAACCCTCTTTCGCGCGTATGCTTCCTTAAACCCGCATTAAGTCCCGCAATGGATCGATGGGTCGATTCTCAAGCTGGGCCGAACGTCTGCATCTTTTTCCTGCTTATCCTCCTTGCTCCCTGTATCATATGATTCGGCATTTTTGGTTTTTGTCCCGAGCTCGCCACCGTGACCCTTGTTGCGGCAAAAGCGGATTGGGTCGTTGCCGTAAAGCCGCATGTGAAAGCCATCGTATTGTTTTTCGTTTGAGGAGTTTTGATGATTGGGAAGCTGATGAAAGACTGGGCGGGTAATTTGAAGCGCGGTGAAGTTTGCGCTTGCTTTGTTTTCGCCGTCCTATTTGCCTGGGCCGTCTTGCTTCCCGAGTTGGGGAAGTTCGGTCTCAAGCAGGTCGCTCTTTTCTCGATCGGGCTATCGATCGTCTCGGCTTCCGTTCTTGTTGCGATTTGCGACCAAATCAAGCAGATCAACCGGAAAGAACGGGTCGCCGCTCGTAGGTCTTCGAAGCAGGTGAGGATCGCGTTCTTGCTCTGCTTTGCTGCTTTGGAGGTTTCGTTTCTTGCGGTGCTGCTGTCTAATTGGCCTGGCTTTTGCTCTACGGACTCAAACGACATCGTCAACCAGGTCTTGGGCGTTTCCGAGTGGAGCACGTGGCATCGTTACGACGGGTTGGCGAACCACCATCCTATTTTCTACACCTTCCTTGTTTGGGTGGTCTTTCAGGCTACGGCGTTCTTTGGCAGCATCGATCTGTCGATAGGCATCTTTCTTTTCCTTCAGATGACCGTGGCCGCCCTTGTGCTCAGCTGGTGCATCTCGGTGTTTGTCAGGCTTGGTTTTGGAAAAAGGTACATCCTGGCGGCTTTTGCCTTCATGCTGTTCAACCCGATTCTCGCAAACTACTCGGTGACCATGTGGAAGGATGTCTTGTTTAGCTGTTGCGCCCTGTTTCTGATTGTTCGCCTGTATTCGCTTTTGTTCCATGGCGAGAAGAAACACATTGGAAGAACCCTGCTTGTCGCTTGTCTGCTGCTCACTTTTTTGAGGAGCAATGGGTTCATGGTCGTGGGAGCTACCTTGCTTGTCTTGTTCGTGATCGAGCCCGATCTGAGAAAGAAGGTCGCGGCTGTGGGCGCCGCAGTGTTTTGCGCTTTTCTGGTTGTCCAGGGTCCGTTGCTCTCGATCATGGGAGTGCAGAAGGGGCATTTTTCAGAGTCCGTGGGCATTCCGCTTCAGCAAATCGCAGCGACCGTGCACAAAGGCGGACATATCAACGAAGAGCAAGAGGAGTTCATCAACAGGGTTCTTCCTATGGAAGCCATGAGGGACTCTTACAATCCTCAAACTCCCAATCCGATCAAGTTCCACGAGTCTTTCGACGATGCCTTTTTGGAGGAGCATAAGATCGAGTTCTTGGTCACCTGGGCTTCGATGCTTCCCAGCAATCTTGGAATATACGTCAAAGCCTGGATCGATGAAACGCAAGGATACTGGAATCCGGGCTATCCGTCGTGGCTTGTGACAAACTCCACTCTTTACGAGCAAGCCCCGCGCGATTACCTCGGATTCGATTGGGATCCTGGTTTCTTGGCGCAAAAGCTGATCGCGGCTTTGCCTGTTCCTTTCAGTTCCGGCACGCTAATTTGGGCGGTGGCTGCGCTTGTTTTCGTCGGATGCGTCGGACTTGAGAAGAAGAAGCGGGCAAGATGCTTGGTATGCGTTATGCCTCTCATTGCGCTGCTTGCAACGCTGTTCGTTGCGGCTCCTGCAGTCGGGGACTATCGCTACATATTTGCTTTCAATCTGGCGTTGCCCTTCGTTTTGCCGATTGCCGGTTTGGTGAAGGCGGGCCGACCCAAGGCGTAGCTTTTTCTGTTTCGTGTTGACGAGTAACGGGTGAACGTTTCGAATCTATGAGATCGGTTGTGAGCTGCAGCAGGTGCGCACATTCTGTTTTGCTTCGGGAAAGTTTCATTTCGAGGTTGGGAATGCCTTACACTTGTACATTCTTGATGCTCTGCAATACGAGTGGTTTTGCTCGTCTGCGTTATGGTTCGATCGACAGGAGAGGCGCGGATCGCTTCCGCCAAGCAAGTTATGCAAAAGGGATTTCTCGAGGTTTTGCACAGGCACAGAGTCGATATGATCCTGATCGCCGTCGTTGCGGTCATGACGATCCACGCCCTGTACTGTTACTCGTTCAGCGATTCGCGGCTCGCCCTTGCTTTTTCGTGCGTTTCCGTGATCGTCGTTGCGTTTGCGTACCTGTTGATACGGGCGCTTGAATCGAGGGTGCGCCATCGGGTTGAAATGGCGTTCTTGGTGGGTTTGATAAGCTGCGGCCTCTTGTATTCTGTGGTTTTCGCGCCGGGGACCGTTCCTGACGAAACCTATCATTTCGAGGCGTCGTACAAGCTCGCGGACTACATCATGCTGCAAGGACCCACCGTGGATTCCCTGCCGGTGAGAGCAGACGATTCGGCCCTGTTGGACGGCATGCTTCAATCATGGGCTCTCGGATACGACAAGTACCGCTCGGTCATAGACCAGTTCGCCTTTTTCGTGAACGACGCATCCCGTGTTGCTGTCGAGCCCGTCTCTTCGTTCGACTGGACTGCGAACCCTCCGTACATCAAGCTTCCCTCGGCTTTGGGCATCGTGTTGGCCACGCTGCTCAATCTCGGAAGCTTTCCGCTGTTCTATCTGGGAAGATTCTTCAATTTGCTGATGTTTGCGGCGTTGGCGTATTTCGCCGTTCGCATTACCCCAGTTGGCAAGAACGCCATGATGGTTGCAGGGCTTCTTCCCATGACGCTGCATCTGGCGTCTTCTTATTCGTACGATGCCGGAATCATGGGTTTGGCCTTCCTATTGACGGGTATGTGCTTGCGAGCCGTGTACGGAGAGGGCCTTATGAGCCGAAAGGAAAAGGCGGGGATCGTTGTCGTTGCGGTTCTGCTTGCTCCGTGCAAGGTGGTGTACACGGTCATCGTGCTTCTCGTCATCCTGATACCGAGAAAGCGGTTCTCCTCGACTGCCGCTTCTGCACGGTTCAAAGCCATCGCGATCGGATGTGCTCTACTTTCCGTGCTCGTGTTCCGGGCTGCGGGCTTGCTGCAAATGGCGGGAGTCGCATCTTCGTCGACCGCCGAGGGCTCGCGTGGCGACGAATACGGCACGTTTTACAGCCTATCCGGGCTCGTCTCGGATCCCTTGAACACGGTCTTGCTTTTTCTCAGAACGTTCGACGTGCAGGGTTCTTTCTACCTGGACACCCTCGTCGGCGGGTCTCTTGCTTGGTTCCAGGCCGATCTCAAGGCACCGCTCTACATCACGGTAGCCTTGCTGTTCATCGTGGTCTTGTCGGCGCAACGCTCCGAAGGCGATAACGCCGTCATTCCCAGTGCGCACAGGGTTTTGTGTGGAGGTTTGGCCTTGGCTGGGGGTTTGGGCGTGATCCTTTCGATGCTGGTCGGGTGGACGTTCACCAGCGAAAGCGTCGTGCAGGGCGTGCAAGGGCGCTACTTCCTTCCGTTGCTTCCCATGGCCGCATTGATTATACGAAGTAAACATATGAGTATCGATATCCCTCTTGGCATGGGGTTCGTCTATATCATGATCGCTGTCAACGCGATGTACCTTGCTCGCACCTTCTCCGTTGCCGTGGGGGTGTAGCGACCGGTTGAGCGGCTCGGGCTCGACGGTTTTGTCTTGGTTTGCCGTATTCTAGGAAGGCGTGTTCATGCAGGTTTCGTATTGCGGCTTGTGCCGCGGGCATGGGAAGATATTCGTCGCCTTGCGCATTTCCTCGGTCGATGATGCTTGCCTCGTGCGGTTTCGCTCGGAGGGCGAGGCGTTCGGCCGATTGCCTTGCGACTCGTACGAGGAGAACGGGTTGCGCATCGCGGCGCTGCCCGTCGTCGACTTCGACCAAACGCTCGTCGTCGAGGAGGTGGATTCTTCGGGTGCCGTAAGGGACGCATTCAGAAAGAAGCTCTCGACTCGGAGGGCGAAGTGGGAATCGCGGTTCCGCTACCGCTTCGACCGAGAGCTTGTCGACGTCATCCGCAACTACGACGGTACGTTTCGCTTCTCCGAGAACCACCTGGAGTTCGTCGCGGCGGTTCCTGATGACGATCGCTTCCTCGTGCGCGCGGCGCTGGTCGTTTCGGGAGCCTCCTCTCCTGAGGATCTGTCGATAGCCTGCATCGGCGCCGACGGTAGGAGCGTCGATGTCGGGGTCATGCGCTGCGGAGGGTCGGTCGTGAAGCCCGTCAAGGGATCCGGGTTCTCGTACGCCTGCATCCCGGTTTCTATCAGCGTTCCCAAGTCGCTTGAGAACTACTGCTTCGAGATCCGCGATGTGGCAGATCCTTCCGCGACGCGGTTCAGCGTCCTCGAAGCGTGGCTGCTCGGTTGCATGTTGGAAGATTTCGGCGCATTGACCAGAAACGCCCAGATCGATTCCCGCTACCCTGCGTGGTTCGAGAAGCATCGCGCCGACGAGGCCGTGCTTCGCGTGCAGCGCGAGACGGTGTTGGAGAGCGCCCCCGTTTTCAGCATCGTGGTTCCCCTGTACAAGACTCCGCGCAGGTTCTTCGACGAGATGGTGCTGTCGGTTCGGGCTCAGACGTACGCCCGGTGGGAGCTGATCTTGGTCAACGCTAGCCCTGAAGACGAGGAGCTTGCCGGGGCGGTTCGAGAGGCGAGCCGCTCCGACGAACGAGTCAAGATCTTGGCTCTTGAGGAGAACGGAGGGATATCAGCGAACTCGAATGCCGGCATCGCCGTCGCGTCGGGCGATTTCGTGAGCTTCTTCGATCATGACGACCTCATCGAGCCCGACTTGCTGTATGAGTACGCACTTGCCGTTCTCGAACGTCCTGACACTGATCTCCTGTATTGCGACGAGGACAAAAAAGGGGAGGACGGACGGTATTTCGACCCGTTCTTCAAACCCGATTTCAACCTCGACTTGCTGCGGAACAACAACTATATCTGCCATATGCTCACGGTGCGACGCAGCGTGCTCGACCAGGTCGGCCTGCTTGATCCGGCATGCGACGGAGCTCAAGATCATGACTTGACCTTGCGAGTGAGCGAATGCGCTCGGCATATCCATCATGTGCCGAAGATTCTGTACCATTGGCGCGTGAGCTCGGGGTCGACGGCGGGGGGCATCGAGGGAAGCAAGCCGTACGCCACGCTTGCCGGCATTCGAGCCGTCGAGAACCACTTGAGTCGCCTCGGCCTTTCGGCGACGGTCGATCAGGCGAGAAGACCTGCAACGTATCGGGTTAAGTACCGTGTTCCGGAGGACGAACCGCTGGTGTCGATCGTCATTCCCAACAAGGACAGCCTGGCCGTGCTCAGGCAGTGCGTCGACTCCATTCTAGACAAGTCAACCTACGATGCGTACGAGATCGTCATCGTCGAAAACAACAGCACCGAGGTGGAAACGTTTGCCTATTACGAAGAAGTCGCGAAGGATTCGCGCGTGCGATGCGTGTTCTTCGACGGTCCCTTCAACTTCTCGAAGATCATCAACCAGGGCGTCGAAGCTGCGAAGGGGGAGTATTGCATCCTCTTGAACAACGATACGGAGGTCATCACTCCCGACTGGATCGAGACGATGCTGGGACTGTGCGCTCGGCAGGACGTGGGTGCGGTCGGCGTGAAGCTGTACTACCCCGATGACACCATCCAGCATGCGGGCATTGGCATAGCCCCCTCCGTCGCCGCCTGTCTGCACCAGTCGCTTCCGCGAAGCGATGCGGGGTATTTCGCCCTCAACGACGCGCAGCAGGACCTGAGCGCCGTCACCGCTGCATGCATGATGACGAAGCGCAGCGCCTTCGAGCAGGTGGGCGGTATGACGGAGGATCTCGCGGTCGCGTTCAACGATCTTGACTACTGCCTTAAGCTGCGGGAGCGCGATTATCTGGTCGTGTACACCCCTGAGGTTGAGCTCTACCATTACGAATCCCTCTCGCGGGGGTCGGAGGACACGGTTGAGAAAGTGACCCGCTTTCTCAGGGAGGTCGCCTACATGAACGATCGTTGGGTCGAATATTATGCCGCAGGCGACCCATACCTCAACATTAATCTGAGTCGCAGGGAGCCGGGATCGTACTATTTCCGCCTCCCCGACAAAGAGTAGGGCGCGGCAGGCGTTGTTCTTGCGCGATAGGGAGCGCGTCTTTCATGCTTTTCCTGGAACGAACCGGAAGCTTCGACGTGTTGCATTACAATAAGATTATCTGCAACAGCAAAGGAGAGCATACATGAAAGGCATCATACTGGCGGGGGGTTCCGGCACGCGCCTGTACCCGCTCACCACGGTGACGTCGAAGCAGCTGCTTCCGGTGTACGACAAGCCGATGATCTACTACCCGCTGTCGGTGCTCATGATGGCGGGCATCCGCGAGATCCTCATCATCTCGACGCCCGCCGACCTGCCGAACTTCGAGCGTCTGCTCAAGGACGGCTCGGACTACGGCGTGAGCCTGTCCTACGCCGAGCAGCCCAGCCCGGACGGCCTGGCGCAGGCCTTCGTCATCGGCGAGGAGTTCGTGGGCGGCGACAGCTGCGCGCTGGTGCTGGGCGACAACATCTTCTACGGCAACGGCCTGGGGCGCCACCTGCGCGCCGCCGTCGAGCGCGCCGAGCGCGAGGGCGGCGCCACCGTGTTCGGCTACCACGTGGACGACCCCGAGCGCTTCGGCGTGGTGGAGTTCGACGAGGAGTTCAACGCCGTGTCCATCGAGGAGAAGCCCGAGCATCCCAAGAGCAACTATGCGGTGACCGGCCTGTACTTCTACGACAGCCGCGTGTGCGAGCTGGCCAAGCAGGTGAAGCCGAGCGCGCGCGGGGAGCTTGAGATCACCACCCTCAACCAGATGTATCTGGAGGACGGCTCGCTCAACGTGGTGACGCTCGGCCGCGGCTACGCGTGGCTGGACACCGGCACCATGGAGAGCCTGTTCGAGGCCTCCGAGTTCGTGCGCGCCGTCGAGCGCAGCCAGGGCCTGAGCGTGTCGGTGGTGGAGGAGATCGCCTACCAGAACGGCTGGATCGACCGCGATCGCCTTCTGGCCGCCGCCGACAAGTACGGCAAGTCCGTCTACGGCCAGCACCTCAAGAAGGTCGCCGAGGGCAGGATCGTGCCGCACAAGGAGGCGATGTGAGCATGAGGATCCTCGTCACCGGCGGCAACGGCCAGCTGGGCAACGAGCTGCAGCGCATCCTGCGCGAGGGCCGCTCGGAGATCGGGCCGATCCCGGACGCCTACGCGGGTGCGGAGATCGTGGCGGCCGACGTGGACGAGCTGGACGTCACCGATGCCGACGCCGTCATGGCCTATGTGACCCAGGGCGGCTTCGACCTTATCGTCAACGGTGCCGCCATGACGAACGTCGATGGTTGCGAGACGGCCGAGGACGCGGCATTCCGCGTGAACGCCGAAGCGCCGGGCAACCTCGCGCGCGCCGCCGAGGCGGTCGGCGCGAAGCTCGTGCAGGTGTCGACCGACTACGTGTTCCCCGGCACCGAGCCCGAGCCGCGCGTCGAGGACGACCCGACAGGCCCCGTCTCGGCTTACGGTCGCACGAAGCTGGCCGGCGAGGAGCGCTCGCTCGCGGCGTGCAGCCGCTGCTTCGTGGTGCGCACGGCGTGGCTGTACGGCTACGTAGGCAAGAACTTCGTCAAGACCATGATGCGCCTGGGCGCGGACCGCGACGAGGTCACCGTGGTGGACGACCAGTTGGGCAACCCGACGTCGGCGAACGACCTGGCGCACGAGATATTGAAGATTGCCGCCACCGAGAACTACGGCGTGTACCACTGCACGAACGAGGGCACCTGCTCATGGGCCGACTTCGCCGAGGCCGTCATGGAGGGCGCGGGGCTCGACTGCGCCGTCATCCGCTGCACGTCCGAGGAGTACGCGGCCATGAATCCCGCGTCGGCTAAACGCCCGGCGTACTCGTCTCTGCGAAACAAGCGCCTCGAGGACACCGTGGGCAACGAGATGCGCCCGTGGCGCGACGCGCTCTCCGCGTACTTGAACAACCTACCCGAGATGGAAGGCTAGAGGAATGTCAGAGATCTTCGAACCGAAGCGCATCATCGTCACCGGCGGAGCCGGGTTCATCGGAAGCAACTTCGTCCACTGGGTGGTGGACAACCAGCCGGACGTGCACGTCGTCGTGCTGGACGCGCTCACCTATGCCGGCAACCTGGACAACCTCGCCGGCATCCCCGAGGAGCGCATGACCTTCGTCCACGGCGACATCTGCGACGAGGCGCTGCTGGAGGAGATCGTCCCCGGCGTGGACGCCATCGTGCACTTCGCCGCCGAGTCCCACAACGACAACTCCATCGCCGACCCGGAGCCGTTCGTGCGCACCAACGTGCACGGCACGTTTCGCCTGCTGGAGGCCGCGCGCAAGCACGACGTGCGCTTCCATCACATCTCCACCGACGAGGTGTACGGCGACCTCGCATTGGACGACCCGGCGCGCTTCACGGAGGAGACGCCGTACCGTCCGAGCAGCCCGTACAGCTCCACCAAGGCGTCGTCCGACATGCTGGTGCGCGCGTGGTTCCGCACCTACGGAGTGCGCGTCACCATCTCGAACTGTTCGAACAACTACGGCCCGCGCCAGCACATCGAGAAGTTCATCCCGCGCCAGATCACCAACGTGCTCACCGGCATCCGTCCGAAGCTCTACGGCGACGGCCTGAACGTGCGCGACTGGATCCACGCAGAGGACCACTCCTCGGCCGTGTGGGCGATCCTGACGAAGGGACGTCTGGGCGAGACGTACCTGATCGGGGCGGACGGCGAAAAGAACAACATCGACGTGCTGCACGCCATCCTGGAGGGCATGGGCAAGAGCGCGGACGACTTCGACTGGGTCAAAGACCGTCCCGGCCACGATCGCCGCTACGCCATCGACTCCTCGAAGCTGCGCTCGGAACTGGGATGGGAGCCGAAGCACACCGACTTCGCGGAAGGTCTCAAGGCCACCATCGCATGGTACCGTGACAACCCCGGATGGTGGCAGGGCGCCAAGGAGGCCGTCGAGGCCAAGTACGCGAAGCAGGGACAGTAGGAGGCGGTATGGCAGCGGGAGACAGCGTCAAGCACGGCAACTTCACGTTCACCGAGACCTCCATCGAGGGCGTGCTCGTGGTGGACGTCACCGCTTACGGCGACGAACGAGGCTACTTTGTGGAAACCTACAAGCGCCCCGACTTCGTCGCGGGCGGCATCGACTGCGAGTTCGTGCAGGACAACCAGTCCTCCTCGGTCAAGGGCGTGCTGCGCGGCCTACACTTCCAGATAGAGCATCCGCAGTCCAAGCTCGTCCGCGTGGTGTCGGGCGAGGTGTTCGACGTGGCCGTCGACTTGCGCCCGGACAGCCCCACCTACGGAAAATGGGAGGGCGCGGTGCTGTCGGCGGAGAACCGTCGCCAGTTCTTCGTGCCGCGCGGGTTCGCCCACGGCTTCCTCGTGTTGTCCGATATCGCCGAGTTCTGCTACAAGTGCGACGACGTGTACCATCCCAACGACGAGGGCGGGCTTATGTGGAATGATCCCGAGATCGGCATCGAGTGGCCCATCTCGGAGGGTATGGAACTCGTGCTGAGCGAGAAGGACAAGGCGCATCCGGGGCTCAAGGATCTCGCCTAGCTTATGAAAATCAAGAATCTTGTCCTGTGCAGAGGCGACGGCAAAGGTTATGCCCGTCTCCGCATCGTTGGCTCTGCCGGACGTGACGTTGCGGTTGAGGCGGCGCTTGAAGATGGCTCATCGATTCCGACCCTTTGGCTGAAGGAGTCCGATCCCGCTTCGGATGTTGTCGGGGTGTTGGTGTTCCCCTTGCTCGACGATGTCACGTTGTTCGTCAGAGTCGTGCAGCGCGGCGGGGATGAACCCTTGTGCGCGATGCGCTTGCCTGCCGGGAAGCTGAAATGGCTCTCTCGCCTGAACTACCGCCTCCGTCCGTCCCTGTGCGTTGCTTTGCGTGGCGCGGACGAGCGGTCGGTCGATCGTTTGCGCCTTTCGCTGGTCATGTGTATGCCGGATGGCGAGGAGGGGGTATGGCGCATTGCCGCCGAGTCCCGTTCGCTGGGATCTCAGCCGAGGTTCTCTGCCTGGGACGGTGTAGGGCATGCGCTTCAAATAGATCCTATCTTCTTCGAGGATCAGTGCATACCCGATGGCACTGTCGAAGGCGTTCGCCGTCGGATGGTGGTTTCGGTTCGCGTTCCCGCTGCGACGGGCGGCTTGTTCGTAGTCGCCGAGGACGAGACGGGTGCTGCCTTGCCCGCCATGCTGGGGTTCGATAAGGCTGCGTTTTTCGGCGAGCTGCACCGCGCGCTTCGGCGCGTGCGCAACGCTGCGGACGAGGACGACTATCGTGCTTGGCGCGAATCGCGGAAGATGGAAGGGCTTTCCGGGTCGCGCTTGGATCCTGAAGTTTCCCTCTCTCCGTTGGTGAGCATCGTCGTGCCCTGCTATCGGGTGAACGAGCGCTACTTCGAGGAGATGCTGGAATCCGTCCTTGCGCAAAGCTACGTTCGGTGGGAACTCGTCCTCGTCGATTCCGAGAGCGAATCCTCAAAGGTGCCGGGCATCGTCGAGCGCATCGCTGACGATCGCATCACGGTGGTTCCGCTGCGCGACAACCTCGGCATCGTGGGCAACACGAACGCCGGCATTCAGCATGCGCGGGGCGAGTACGTGGCGTTCCTCGATTACGACGACGTGCTGGAGCCGAACGCGCTGGAGGCGTACGTCCAGGCCATCGTCGAGCATCCCGACGCGGGCCTGCTGTACTGCGACGAGGACTCGTTCGAGGTCGGGGGAGCGTTCAGGAACCCTGTGTTCAAGACTGATTTCAACCGAGATCTGCTGTACTCACACAATTGCATCACGCATTGGCTCATGGTGCGCAAGGATGTTTTGGCCGAGACGGGCCTGTCCGACGACGAGGTGAATGGGGCGCAGGATTACGACCTCGCCTTGCGTGTGTCGGAAACCGGACGCGAGATTGTGCACGTGCCGCACATGCTGTACCACTGGCGCGTGCATGGCGAGTCGACCGCAGGGGACAACCTGGGGAGCAAGCCCTACGCTCACCAGGCGGGGAAGATCGCGCTGCGCCGGCATTTCGACCGCCGCGGGATACCCGTCTCGGTGGAGGACGGCGACGGGCCGTTCGTGTACCGGGTCCGCTACCAGCTGCCCGACCCTCAGCCGAGCGTGGAGATCCTCATCCCCAGCAAAGACCATGTCGACGTGCTGGATCGCTGCGTTCGCAGCATTTTGGAGAAGTCGGCCTACGGGAACTACCGCATCACCGTCATCGAGAATAACAGCATGGAGGACGAGACGTTCGCCTACTACCGCGAGCTCGAGGCGCGCAGCGATCGCGTCCGCGTCATCGAATGGCCGCACGGGTTCAACTATGCCAAGATCATGAACTTCGGTGCCGCTAGCACCGATGCGGATCTGCTTTTGCTGTTGAACAACGACACCGAGGTGATCGCACCCGACTTCATCGAGGAGATGGCGGGCTACCTGCAACGTCCCGAGGTGGGCGTCGTCGGCGCGAAGCTGCTGTATTACGACGGTCTCGTGCAACATGCGGGCATGCTCATCGGCCCTGACGGCACGGTTGTGCACGTAAACCAGAACGTGCCCGATTCGCAAGGCTGTTACCTGGGCCGTTCGGTGCGTCCCGGCAACTTTTCAAGCGTGACGGGCGCGTGCCAGATGGTGAAGAGGGCGGTGTTCGAGGAGGTGGGTGGTTACTCTGAGGAGTTCGCGGTGGGGTACAACGACGCCGACTTCTGCTGCAAAGTGAGCGCAGCGGGCTACTCGGTGACGTTTACGCCGTACGCGAAGCTGTACCACAACGAGTTCGTATCTCGTGGGCGCGAAGAGGGGGATCCCTCGAAGATGCAGCGCTGGCTGCGCGAGCGCGCTCTTATGCAAGAGAAATGGCCGCAGTTCTTCGAGCAGGGGGATCCGTTCTCGAACCCGAACCTCGATAGGGACAGCCTGTACTTCGCGCTTCCCTCGCCGGAGGACGCGCGCCGTTAACGGCCGAGGATCTTTTTCGCGGGTTTGAGGACGGCCTCGCCGACGCGGTACGTCTTCGATGCGCGCAATTCCTCGACTTCGCGCCAAGCGCGCAGTGCATCGTTCTTCTGCTCTTCCATGCGCCGATTCGTTTCCCTTAGCAGGAAGAACAGGAAATCGTCGGCATTGTCGCACAGCAGGTGGCGCACCTGGTCGTAGGTTTGCGGATCGAAGTAGTCGGCCTCCTTCATCGTATCCAGGCCGAGTTTCGCGCATCCGCGCTCCTGCATCTCACGACGCAGCTCCTCGAAGGCGTCGCGGGCTTTCAGGCTGCAGAGGTTGAAGAACACCGACTCGGCCGCCCAGTTCTTGAAGCCCCGCTCGACCGCGGCGAAGCGCCCGGCGTTCTCAAGGTGCTGCTTGGCGGCGACGAAGGATCGGTGGAAGTCGAGGGGGGCTCGTTCGTTCGTGGCGATGTTGCTGTTCGGGTTGTTCACTCGATAGTGGTACAGCACCTCGTCTACCGTGGCGATGCGGTCGGCTTGGGCGAGCGCGCAGCAGACGAAGTACAGGTCGGCGCTGCGCTGGACCTCGTGGAAACGTAGGCCGCTCGCCTGTACGAACGAGGATCGGAACAGCTTGTTCCATGTCCAGTTCTGAAAGGCGTAGAACAGCTTGTCGGGGTTGTCGCCGGGTGACGACACGCGGCCGGCGGGGAAGGCGTCGGTGTCGAGCGACCAGGGCATGGGCAGCGTCTCGCCGGTTTCATCGTTGTACGAATCGACCCGGTACGCCACCACGTCGGCACCGGTTTCCTCGGCGCGCCGAACGGCTTTCTCAAGCAGCTGCGGTTCGGCGAAGTCGTCGGCGTCGAAGAACGCGAGGTAGCGTCCGCGCGCCACGTCCAGTCCGGCGTTGCGGGCGGCGCCCTCGCCCTTGTTCTCCTGGTGGATGACGCGCATACGATCGTCGCGGGCGGCCATGTCGTCGAGGAGGCTTCCCGTGCCGTCGGTGGATCCGTCGTTTACGCAGATGAGCTCGAAGTCGGGTATGGTCTGGGTCAGCACGCTTTCCACGCACTGGCGGATATGGCGTTCGCCGTTGTAGGCCGGCACGACGATGGAGACGATGGGGGTGTCGCTCATGCTTCTCTCTATCCTCTCGCGCGAGCGTCGTCGAGGGCTTCGACGAGCAGCTCTCGGTCGAGGCGGGCGACCCCGCTTTCCTTGCCGACGAACGCGAGCTTGTCGACCTGCGTGCTCGAACGCTTGACGAAGTCGAGACACTGGTCGATGTCGTCAAGGTCGGTGGGATTCTCGAGCAAAAGCGCGCTTCCCTGCTTCGCCGCGTACGCGCCGCATCCCAGCAGCTCGGGCCATTGGGAAAGCGAGAGGGAGGCGACGCACAGCTCTCGCCCTCCGTTTTGCGGGGGCTGCGTTTCAACAAGGGTTCGCTCGCAGAGGGCGATGCAGGTTTTCTGAGGCGTGTCGCAGGCGATGCGCTCGACGGAGATGCCTCGCTTGCGCAAACGATCGTCGATCGTCATGTCGGCGGCGTGGCCGACTACGAGCGCTCGATTGTGCCCTGCTTCATGCACAGCGCTCTCGAGGGCGTCGTACGAGATCGCTCCGCGTGTGGCGATAACGGGGCAACGCTTAGCGCTTGCAAGCGGTGCTGCCGCAAGCGATTCGGGGTTGTCGTCGAAATCGACGATCATCATCTCGTCCCCCCAGAACCCGCGCTCGATGCCGTGGCGATGGATGCCCAAAGACAGGTCGAACAGGCTTCCGTCGCCTACGAAAGGAATGATGGCGGGGGACCAGGAAAGCCGTTCGAGGGCAGCAAGCGGCTCGACCGCATTGCGCTCGGCGTCGACGAAGTAGATGGTGGAGGGCTTCGTCTCCCTCAGAATGGATGCGACTGCGTCGGGGATCCTGTCGGGTTTCACCGGCAGAACAGGGGCGTCGACGGCTCCGGCAAGACCGTTCGCCATGATCGCGTTGATATGGGTGGAGGCGCATACCACCACGGCGGTATCGAACCCGTTTTCCCAGCCTCGGTATGCAAGCTGCACGGCCGTGCCGTTGGCGTCGTCTCCGGCGATCGTGCTGAAATCGCTTTCCTCGTGCTCTCCACTGCGCTGAAGCGCTTCGAATACGCGCTGTTCCGCTTCTGCGCTGCCGGTTCGCCCGCCAAGGCCTCCGTATACGCGGCACACCGACGCAGCGTCACCCATCATGCGCGTGTGTCCCTTCTCGATCCAGATGACCTTGTTGCAAAGGCGCTCCACCTGGGCGTTGCTGTGGGACACGATGAGCACGGTCACGCCGTGTTTCTCGATAAGCTCGCTGATGCGGTCTTCGCATTTCTTCTGGAACATGAAGTCGCCAACCGAAAGCACCTCGTCCACTACGAGGATCTCGGGGACGATCACCGTGGCGATGGCGAACGCGATGCGCGCCACCATGCCCGAGGAGTAGTTCTTGAGCGGCATGTCGAGGAACTTCTCGATCTCGGCGAACTCCACGATCTCGTCGAAATGATCGTTGATGAACTCCTTCGAATAGCCAAGCAGCGCGCCGTTGAGGTAGATGTTCTCGCGAGCGGACAGCTCGGTGTCGAAGCCGGCGCCGAGTTCGATGAGGGGTGCGATGTTGCCGTTGATCTCGCAGGTTCCCTTCGTGGGCTCCAGGACGCCGGCGATGATCTTGAGCATGGTGGACTTGCCCGACCCGTTCGTGCCGATGATGCCGAACACGTCGCCCTTCTTCACCTCGAACGAAACGTCGTCGAGCGCGGTGAAACCCTCGAAAAAGAGTTTGCGCCGGGCGATCTGGATGGCGTATTCCTTCAAGCTGTTGAGCTGTTCGGACGCCATGTTGAAGATCATGGACACGTGATCGACTTTGACCATAGTCCGACGATTGTCCTCGCTGAGGTCTTCGACTGCGGCGGCCAAAGAAGAGGTGTTGACGTTTTCAGGCATAACGAACCTTCGTCTCTATACGTACAGGATGAATTTTTTCTGCTGCTTGCGGAACACGGCGAACCCGATGACGAGGGTGGCGACGCCGCAGCCGAGGCAGATGACATTCGCTCCCAGGCTCGGCGTCACGCCGTTGAGGGCGATGTCGCGGAAATAGGTGACGTAATAGTACATGGGATTGAACTGCATGATGGTCCACATCCAGTCCGTGAGGATGCTGGTGGGATAGAACAGAGGCGTCGCGTACGTCCAGGCGGTCAATATAACACCCCACAGGTGCATGACATCGCGGAAGAACACGGCGAGTGACGACAGCAGCAGCCCAAGGCCGAGGCAGAACAGAAAGATGTAGAACAGCAGAAGCGGCAGGAGCAGGATGTTCCATGTAAGGGGGATCTGGAAGAAGGCGATGACCGCCGCCACGGCGACGAGCGAGATGGCGAAGTTCAGCAGACTGAACACGACTTTCTCAAGGGGGAACAGCATCTTGTTGATGCGGATCTTCTTGATGAGAGGAGCCGAATCGATGATGGAGCTCATGGCGCCCGATGTGGCATCGCTCATGAACGTGAACAGGGTTTGGCCGAGGATCAGGTAGACGGGGAAGTTCGGGATGTCGAAGCGGAACACCACGGAGAACACCGCGGTGAGCACGATCATCATGAGCAGGGGATTCAGTACCGACCACAGCACGCCGAGCATGCTGCGTCGGTATTTGAGTTTGAAATCTTTCGAAACGAGAGAGGTGAGGATGAACCAATCTCGTTTGAACCGTGTCTTAGCTGCACTCATAATGCGGATCGTAGCCTCTCTGATGCGACGCGCGCCCCTGCGCGGTGTGTTCTGCAACCTTCGCAAAACCGCATGATACCACGTAACGATCCTTTTCTTTTTCAGGCCGGGCGGAGTCCATCCTTTATGCGCTCTATGCTACCCTTGCAGATATCGTTTGACAGATACCGTTTTCCTGTCGGTTTGCGACGGGGTGGCAGGGAGTTCGCATGTGGGTTGATTTTTGCTTGGCCGTTCTAACTGGCACCGCGGTGTTGTATGGGCCGGGCTTTTTCGCTTGGAGAGCCCTTGGTATGAGGGGATTGGCTGCGCTGTCCTGCGCACCCCTCTTTTCGATCTTGGCGTATTCCATCTTGGGGGTCGTGTATTTCTTTCTCGGCGTGCGATCGACTGCTTTGTCGGTGGGGCTTTCCGTGGCGGTTGTGTCGCTTGCGGCCTACGGCCTCCTCCTGTTCGTCGCGCGCAGGAAAGGCGTCGCGCTCGGTTCGGGCGAGCGTGCAGACCGGCAGTTCGATGCCGCTCTCGTCTCGGCGTACTTGGCTGTCGGGGTGGTCGTCGGGTTATTCGCGTTCGTCCTTCCCTTGGATGGCCCGGCATCGTCCGTTCAAACGTATGACAACGTGCATCACTTCGCCTCGGTGCGCAGCTTCTCGGATTCCGGCATGTGGTCTTCGCTGCACGTCTCGTCGTACTTGGACGTTTCCGATCCCGCAGCCAACCCTCTGCCGGGAACCGGATACTATCCCTCGGGATGGCATATCGTATGCTCCATGGTGGTAAGCGCTTTGGGCGTCGAGGTGGCATTGGCCGTCAATGCCGTGAACTTCCTGTTCGCGGCAATCGTCTTCCCCTTGAGCATGGCGTTCCTCATGAAGGTTCTGTTCTCCGGCGATCGCGCTATCGCCTTGATCGGAGCATTGGGCGCGGTCGCCGTCGGGGCGTTCCCCTGGGTCCTCGTCGAGGTGTGGCCTCTGTATCCGAACACGGCGGCGTTCGCGCTGGTGCCGGTTCTTGTTGCGTGTTTTGCGGCGGTTTGGGGCCGGGACGCCTCGAGGAGGGAGCGCGTCGCGTACGGCGCCGTGTTCGTTCTCGGTTGTTGCTGCATGGCGTTCATGCAGCCGAACGCGGTGTTCTCGGCGGCGGTCTTCCTCATTCCTTTTTGCGTGTATCGATCGGCGGTCGAGGCGGGCCGTCGATGCCGGGAGCCGAAACGTCGCATGGAGGTCATGCTGGCGGCCGGGTCGGTCGCGCTCGCGTGCGTTGCCTTGCTGTGGGTGGCTGCGCTTTCTCTGCCCTTCATGCAAGGAGCCGTCGCAGTGTACTGGCCTCCGATCCATTCAAGGGCGCAGGGTCTCGTGAGCGTGCTCGGCATGGGATTCGCCGGATCCTCCGTGCAGCCGATCGCTGCGTGCCTAGTCGCGGCGGGCGCGCTGTACACGCTGCGCAAACGACGCTATCTTTGGCTGACGTGCTCGTATCTTCTGGCATGCTGCATCTATTACGTTTCGGCCGTGGAGGGAGATACCCTGCTCAAACACGCGCTGTCGGGATTCTGGTACACCGATCCTTATCGCACCGCCGCACTGGCCGGGATACTGGCTCTTCCGCTTCTGGCGATGGGACTGTACGTCGCGTGCAAGATCGTCGGGAAGACTCTTGCATCCGTTCGCGCGCCAGGCGAGAACCGTTTGAAGGCGCTTTCTCTGGCCGTCGTTGCCGTCGCCTTCCTCGCATTGAACTTCTTGCCGGTTCGAGGGGCGCTCGGACTGGGCCAGGGCGCGTTCCAGGGCATCGCCGCCACCGCAACGGCTCTCAATGACGGTTCGGCGGTAAACGCCTACAGCGAAGAGAAGAGCCGGTTCTCGAAGCACGTGAAAGAGGTCGTGCCGTCCGGGGCGCTTATCGTCAACCAGCCTTACGACGGATCGCTTTTCGCATACAGCCTCGATGATTTGAATCTGTACTATCGCGACATATCGGGTTACGGTGGAGAGGACGAACGGCCGGAGAGCTCGACGATCCGCTGTCGGCTGGCTGCCGAGGCGTCCAATCCTTCGGTGCGAGACGCGGTTCTGACGACCGGAGCCGAGTACCTCCTGGTTCTCGATCGGGATGTCGAGCGCATGAAGGAGCTGTTCTTCCTCTACGATCCGGCTGTCTGGGAGGGCATCGAGGGCGTGGTCGATGAGACGCCCGGTTTCGAGATGGTTTTGTCCGAGGGCGATATGCGCCTGTATCGGATAGCGAGCGGCGATGCCATACAATAAGCATGTACAATGCAGGTTCGAGAAAGGACGGTGAGTCGATGCAGCAAGCTTGCCCCAGCGTCTCGGTGCTGGTTCCCATATACAACGTGGAGCGCTATTTGCCGCAGTGCCTTGAGGCGCTGTGCTCGCAGACGCTGCGCGACTTGGAGATCGTGGCCGTCAACGACGGGTCGACCGACGGATCACTGTCTGTTTTGCAGGAATGGGCGCGGAAGGACGAGCGCATCGTCATCGTCGACAAGCCGAATTCGGGGTACGGCGCTTCTATGAACTGCGGCATCGAGGCCGCACGCGGCGCGTACATCGGCATCGTTGAGCCCGACGACTTCCCTGAGCGCGACATGTTCAAACGCTTGCTCCGCATGGCGCAGCGACATGACTGCGACCTCGTGAAATGCAACTTTTTCGAGCACTACGAGGATCATGACGACCGCATACGCAACTTCGCCGATTTCCCCTACGGCAGGCTTTTCGATCCCGTCGAGCAGCCGCGCATCGTCTGCACGATCCCCGCGATCTGGACGGGGCTCTATCGCAAGGCTTGGCTCGACGATGAGGGCATCCGCTTTCGCGAGACGCCGGGCGCGTCGTTTCAGGACACGTCGTTCGTGATGAAGTCGTGGTTCGCGGCCCGTCGGTGCGCGCTGGTGCGCAAGCCGCTGCTGCACTACCGCATGGACAACCCGGGTTCGTCGGTGAAGACGACGGACAAAGTGTTCGTCGTGTGCGACGAGCTGGAAGACTGCGAGCGGTTCTTGCGCGCCCGTCCTGACCGCTGCCGCGCGCTGCTGCCATGGTTCTACGTGGACAAATGGAGCAAATACCGGTGGAATTACGAGCGCATCGACGCGAGCGCCCACGAGGCGTTCGCGCAGCGCATGGCCGACGAGTACGCGGCGGCGCGGGAAGCAGGCGAGCTCGATATGCAGCTGTTCGATCCTATCAGTAGAGACGTTCTCGGCGAATTGCTCGACAGCGGGGCGGCGAAGTTCGCAGCCGACCATCCGGAAACATATTAGGAAGCTTTCATGAAGCGCAATGGCAAGCAGCCCGTCGTATCCGTTATCGTGCCCACGTACAACGCGGGGGAGTTCGTGGCGCAGTGCCTCGACAGCGTGCTCGGGCAGACGATGGGCGATTTCGAACTGATCTGCGTCGACGACGGTTCGACGGACGATACCTGGGCGATCGTGGAAGAGCGTGCGCAGCGTGACGGGCGCGTGGCGGCGCTTCGCCAGGCGAACGCGGGACCAGGTGCGGCGCGCAACGCCGGGCTGGAGCGGGCGTGCGGACGGTACGTGTACTGCCTCGATGCGGACGACTACCTCGAGTGCGATATGCTTGCGAGCTGCGTGAAAGCGCTCGACGACGCGCAGGCAGATATGGCGCTTGTGGCGTTCCGCACGTACAACCAGCGGGCAGGCAGGACCTATCCGGCCGAATGGGGGATGCGGCACGAGGACGCGTTCCCCTCGTACCCTGCAGGTTCGTTCACGTGGGAGACGGCGCCCGATCTGTTCTTCGAGACGGTGCAGAACGTTCCTTGGAACAAGATGGTGCGTCGCTCGCTGCTCGAGGAGCGCGGCATCCGCTTTCAGGAGCTGCGCTTGACCGAGGATCTCATGTATTCGCTGCCTGCGGCGGTGTCGGCGAGGCGCATCGTGCGCATCGCCCGCCCGCTCGTGGTGCATCGCGAATTCTCCGGCACGAACGCGATGGCCGACAAAGGGCGGCATCCGCTCGATTTCCTCGACGCGTTCGCCGCGTTGCGCGCGTGGCTGCAGGAGGAAGGCTTGTACGAGCCGTTGCGTTTGGCGTACCAGGCGTGGCTGCTCGATGCGGTGTATTACAACTTGCCGACGTATCGCGACTTCGACGCGTTCGCCGTCGCTTACGAGCGACTGGCTTCCGGCGGGCTCGAAGCGTACGACCTGGCGCACGTCGACGCCGACCGCATTCTCGACCATCGTTATCGGGAATTGCTCGAAGCGCTCCAGCGGGGTTCGCGCGAACGATTCTTGCTGGCGTGCGCCAATATCGAGGCGGCCGAGGTCCAGGAGCAGAAGTGCGGTTTCCAGGACGCCCAGGGATCGCTCAAGTGGCTTGTGCGGCGGCTGAAGGAGCGTTTGCGCTCGAAGTGAGAGTGCGGTTTGCGGTTGACGATCCGCTTTGCGGCGTTTCGCCCTTTTCGGGACTACAATTGAATTCTGAGATGCGCCGTCCCCGACGCTCTGTTTACGTGTCGACTCGCATACGTTTCCGTACTGTTATAATAAGGGCGTTGAACGAGCGCATTTGCGCGATATCCGGCAAGGACAATCATGGAATGGTATCAGGCGGTAATCGTGTTTGCCGTGGCCTTTGCGGTCGCGTACTGCATGGTACCCGTTTCCAAGAAGATCGCATTTCGGATCGGTGCTATCGACTACCCGGGGTATCGTCGTATGAATCGCGAGCCTATCCCGCGTTGCGGAGGCATCGCGTTGTATGTTGGGCTGATCGCGGCATGTTTCACGATGTTCCTCGGAGTGCGGTTCTTCGATTGGGATTTGCATGATCTGTATATTTTGAGCGACGTGAACTACATCGTATTGTTCGTCGGCGTGACGACAATGTTCACCGTGGGTCTGGTGGACGACATCACGCAGTTGTCGCCCGGCGTGAAGCTGGCGGGGCAGATTGTGGCCGCGACGGTCGTCACGCTTTCGGGCATCACCATCGGCGCGGTGCGCACGCTGGTCGTGGGCGACTATCTGTCGCTCGGTTGGATCGACTATCCTTTGACCGTGTTGTACCTCGTGGTGTTCGTGAACATCACCAACCTGATCGATGGGCTGGACGGGCTCGCTTCGGGTTTGGTGGCCATAGTCGCCGGCGGACTGCTGTACCTTGTTTTGATGCGGGGAAGCTTCACCCTCGTGCTCGTCTGCCTTGCGCTTATTGCCGTCTGCCTTGCGTTTCTGCGCTACAATTTCTTTCCCGCCTCGGTGTTCATGGGCGATTCCGGATCGCTGTTGCTCGGGTTGGTCGTCGGCATCGTGTCGGTGGTGGGCGTCGTTCGGACGCAGAGCTTTGTGGTCATGCTGGTGCCGCTCATTATCGCGGGAGTTCCCGTGCTCGATACCGTCTCGGCTATCGTCCGACGCAAGCGTCTGCATCAGCCGGTGAAAGACGCCGATTTGGGGCATATCCATCATCGTCTCATGCGCGCAGGGTTGAGCCAGAAGCGCTCGGTGGCGGTGCTGTGGCTTTGCTCGGCGGCACTCGTGCTCGTAGGTTGCCTGATGGGAAGCTTCTCGGGGCCGGTGCGCTGGATGGTATGCATTGTGCTGGCTGTGGTTTTGTTCTTCGTTATCTGGAAATTCGGTTTGTTCAAGCCTGTTTTGAAGCATCATTACGACAACAGGGGCAAGCGGGGCCCGCGCGTTCCGCGCCAACGATAAGCTGGTAGAGCGATGACTGAGATTTCCGAAGCGCATAGGAGACAGTCGAAGAGGACGGCCGCAGCGGCCGTCGCCGTCGTTGCGGTGCTGTCGCTTGCGTTCATTGGGCTGGTGTCGTTCTTGGACAACGCAGCCGGGCAGGTTCAGATCGACAGCGTCTCCATCGAGGCTGTCTCGTCGTCCGAGCCGTTCTATACCTTGCTCATTGGCTCCGACTCTCGCAAGGGCACGGCGCTCTACACGGGTAAGAAAACCGACCATGCCCAGGTCGACCAGCACGCCGACGTCATGACGCTCGTGCGCGTTGATCCGGAAACCTACACCATCACGCTTGTCAGCATCCCTCGAGACACGGTGTTTCAGGGCACATCGCTGAAGATCAACGACTCTCTGCTGGGCGGCGATCCCGAGGAGGTCGTGGCGAGCGTCGAGCGCCTGACGGGCGTGGCTATCGAGTACTACATGTTGACCACGTTCACATCGTTCGAGGCGCTGATCGACGCGCTTGGCGGCGTCACCGTCGACGTGCCGAAAAACGTTACGGTTCCCGATCCCATGACGGCCGAGAACGTGTCCCTGAAAGCGGGCCGGTCGCAGAGTCTCGACGGATCGGAGGCGCTCGTCCTCGCTCGTGCGCGCAAGGAGTACGGTGAGCATCAAGAGGCCCTTCGGCAGATGAACGTGCGCAACATCGAGACGGCCATGATCCAGAAAGTGCTTTCGCTCGACAGCGAGAAGAACGCGAACGCGGTGCTCGTCGACTTGGAGGAGTACACGGATACCAATTTGGACATGGCCTCGGTGGGGTACTTGCTTGTGGACTTCATTGCGAATCGTGAAGAGGTGACGATCTATTCGACCACGGGGCCTTATGCGGGCGGCGAGAACGCGGAAGGGTTGTGGGTCGTGCAGGAGGATCCCGCTGCCTGGGCCGAGCTGATGGCTGTGGTGGACGCAGGGGAGGATCCCGAGGGCATCGTGAAGCTGCCCTCCCACTCGTAGAGGCGATGGCGAATCGTTTTAGATTTGTTGCTATGCTATTATGTCAATTTGTCTGTTTGGGATGTCGAATGGGAGCGTTGTGCTGAGTACTCTTGCGACGATATTGAAGGACAACTGGGAGTGGCGCAAGCAAATAGGCCGGTTGGCCATATTCGAATTGGTCAAGAAAAGCCGTGGCGCCGTTCTCGGTTGGGCATGGTTTTTCATCAAGCCTGCGATGTACATCTTTTGTTTCTGGTTCGCTTTGGAAATAGGGCTTCGTGCGGGCAACAGCGATGCCGGCGCCCCTCCGTACATCCTGTGGCTGTGCGCAGGTCTCATTCCGTGGTTCTTCATGCAGGACATGTTGGGGCCGGGTCTCGACGTGCTGCACCGGTATTCATATTTGGTGAACAAGATCAAGTTCCCTCTCAGCGGTATTTCCACGATATTCTCTGGCGCTACCCTGATCGTTGAACTCATGCTTATGGTGGCGTTGTTCGTCATCTATTTCGCGTGTGGTATGCCGCTGGACGTGTATCTTTTGCAGGTTCCTATCTTGCTGGTGCTCATGTTCTTGTTCTGGAACACTGTGTCCATCCTGTTCTCGCAGCTCTCCGCTATGAGCAAGGACGTGAAGAATCTCATGTCTGCCATGTCGACGCCGTTCTTCTGGCTTTCAGGGGTGCTGTTCGATGTCAAAGATATCCATATCGGCTGGGTTCAAACCATGCTGGACTTCAACCCTATCACCTTCTTCGTCACGGCGTTTCGCGGCGCCTTCTACGACAAGACGTGGTTCTGGAACGATCCGTCAGCTTGCGTGGGCTTCGTTGTCGTGTTCGCGATCACCCTCCTGGCAGCGCTGTTCGTGTACAAGAAGTTCAATGAGGAGGTGTGCGATGTCCTCTAACGACGAGTCGTTGAAGGATACCAAGTCCCTTCATAAAACCAGCGTGAGCGACGAAGTGGTAATCAAGTTCGATCATGTGACCAAGACGTACAACCTGTACAAGAACGATCGCGGGCGTTTCCTGGGCATCTTCAACTACAACCGCAAGGGCTCTTTCCTGGGAAGCGTCGATGCCAGCAAGGACCTTTCGTTCGAAATCAAGAAGGGCGAGGCCGTGGCTTTTCTCGGCCGCAACGGCGCAGGGAAGAGCACGACGTTGAAGATGGTCACGGGCGTGACGCATCCGACCAGCGGAGACATCGAGGTCAAAGGTCGCGTTTCCGCGCTTCTGGAGCTCACGGCGGGTTTCGACTCCCAGCTGACGGGGCGGGAGAATATCAACCTGCGCGGCCAGATCCTCGGCCTGAAGCGATCGGAGATACGCGACCTCGAACCCCGGATCATCGAGTTTGCCGAGCTCGGCTTGTACATCGACCAGCCGATGCGCACATACTCGAGCGGTATGAAAGCGCGTTTGGGCTTTGCGTTCGCTGTTGCCATCGACCCCGAGATACTCGTCGTCGACGAGGCCCTTTCGGTGGGCGACCGGGCTTTCCAGAAGAAGTGCATCAACCGCATACGCGAGATCATGATGGACGAGAGCGTCACGGTGCTGTTCGTGACGCATACGTCCGCGACCGCGAAGGAGTTCTGCGGTCGAGGTATCGTGCTGGACCAGGGGACGAAGGTGTTCGACGGTTCGATCGACGATGCAACGGCATATTACGAGAAGAATTACTAAGCGAGCTCGCTCATGATGAGGCTTGCGGCGTGGTTCATCCGGTTCGCGTACTTCGTGTGCGCGTTGTTTCCGCGTCGAGACAAGGTGTCCTTCCTATCTCGGCAATCGTCGAGGCCTTTCGATTTCGCGCTGCTTGAGCCGGAGATCAGGCGTTCGCTTCCCGGTTACGACATCGTGTGGTCGTGCGTTCCAGAGTCCGGCTCTTTCGGGCCTCTGTTGGCGTTTCGTCAGGTGTGGCATGCAGCTACTTCGCGTGTATGCATCGTCGACGGTTATGTTCCCGCCGTGAGCGTTCCGAAGAGCCATGAAGGGGCTCTATGCGTGCAGCTATGGCATTCGTTGGGCGCGATGAAGAGGTTCGGCTACCAGGCTCTCGACACGCCGGACGGTAGATCGTCGAAGGCCGCGAGCGCTTTGCGTATGCATCGCGGCTACGACATGGTGGTCGCGGGGCTTCCGGGCGCCGTGCCGGCATTCGCCGAGGCGTTCGATTGTTCGGAGAAGAGGATTCTGCCCCTTGGTCTTCCTCGTGTCGATTACCTGCTTTCCTCCGAGTTCGAAGACGAACGCGCTCGACGCCAGCGTGCGGCTGTGGAGCGGTTGGACATCGATCGGGATCGGTGGAGGGCCGTAGTGCTGTACGCTCCCACGCTGCGGCGCGGGGTGGCCGGAGGCGATGCGTGGTTCGATCGCTCGACGGAGGAGCTGACAAGGGCTTTCGGCGAAATCGATGCGGCGCTCGTCGTGGCCGGTCATCCTTTGCAGGCTGATGTCCAGCATGATGGGGGGAACGTGGCCTTCCTGCGCGGTGCCGCCTCCATTGACGTGCTTTCGTGGGTCGATTACGTGGTGACCGATTATTCCGCTGTCGCGTTTGAGGCGGCGGTTGCTTCGAAGAAGGTGCTGTTCTACGTTCCCGACATTGAGGAGTATCGTCGTTCGCCTGGGTTGAACGTTGATCCGCTCGAGGAGTATCCGCAGCTTTCTTTCAAGGACGCAGATTCCTTGGCGAGCGCTGTGGCGTCCGATATCCGGACGGACGGCAGCAAGGTGCGGCCTTTCGACGAATGCGCGAAGGCGTATCTGGGCGATTTGAGACAGGGCTGCACGAAAAGGATCGTCGCCGAGGTGGCATCGGCCGCTGGTGCTGGCTCGAAGACGGTCGGGGATGATGATGGGTTTGCGCGGGCGACGCTGTAGGGAAGCGCCTCGCGGCTGAAAGAAAGGATTGAGCGATGAGCGAGAAAGACGGGATGCAGGGAGTTCATTCTGTTGAGATCAGCGCGACCAATGACGTGGTGTACGGAAGCTCGCATGTCGGGCTTCGGCGAGTTTTGACCTACGGCACGTACGACCTGCTGCATTACGGACATATCCGTCTGCTGCAGCGGGCGGCATCTTTGGGTGATTACCTGATCGTGGCCTTGTCTACCGATGAGTTCAACGCGTTGAAGGGGAAGAAGAGCTTCTACTCGTATGAGGTTCGCCGTGAGATGTTGGAGGCTATCCGCTACGTCGACCTGGTCATTCCGGAAACGCATTGGGAGCAGAAGGCATCCGATGTGGAGCGCTATTGCGTCGACGTGGTGTGCATGGGAGGCGACTGGAAGGGAGACCCTCGCTTCGAGGCGCTACGGAACCAGTGCGAGGTGGTGTACCTCGATCGCACCGACGGCATATCGACCACGGAGGTCAAAGGCCGTTTGGGTAAGGATTCGCTGTGAGGACAGCTGGACGAGTGAGCGATGCCGCTCGAGCGGCGGGGTACGCGGTGCTTCGTCGCGCGCCCCGCACGAGGCTTGCCGTCAGGCACGCTTACTGGGCGTTGCAGAAGCGCAAGTACGATGCGCTTGCAAAGTCTATAGCCACGGAGGCGCGCACGGTGCTGTTCGAAGCGTACGGCGGACGTTCGTACGCGTGCTCGCCGAAGGCTCTTTACCAGGAGATGCTGGGCGATGAGCGGTTTGCGGGCTGCGAACTTGTCTGGGCGTTTCGGGAGGGCGCTGTCCCTTCGGACGAGCCGGACCTGGAGCATGCGACCATAGTCAAGCGTGGTTCGAGTGCGTACTTTGAGACGTTAGCTCGCGCGGGCTGCATCGTCGTGAACAACCGGTTGCCGGAATACGTGTACCCGAAAGACGACCAGGTGTACGTCCAATGTTGGCACGGCACCCCCTTGAAGCGCCTGGGGTACGACGTGGAGATCGAGATGGAAAGCGCTCTGAACACCACTAACGAGCTTGCCGAGCGCTTCGGAATGGATGCACGGAAGTGGACTCACCTGCTTTCTCCATCGCCGTACGCGTCGAAGCATCTGGCGGATGCGTTCGGGTTGCCTCTGGAGAAGCGCGGGAGCGTGATCGTCGAGGAGGGCTACCCGAGAAACGATGCCCTCGTTCGCTCGCGAGGCGACGAATCCGTTCGCGCAAGGTTGCGCGATTCGTTGGGCGTGCCGGAAGGGAAGCGCGTGCTGCTTTACGCACCAACGTGGCGTGACGATTCGTACCAAGACGGCGTGGGCTACACGTTCGATTACCTGTTGGATTTCGACCTTATGAGGCAACAGTTGGGCGACGAATGGGTCGTGCTGTTCCGTCCGCACTATTATATAGCCAACCAGTTCGATTTCTCCGCCTACGAAGGCTTCGTCATCGATGTGTCGAAGGTGGATGATGTCAACGACCTGTATCTGGCTTCCGACGTGCTTTTGACGGACTATTCTAGCGTCATGTTCGACTATGCCAACCTGCGCAGGCCCATCGTCTTGTTCGTGCCGGATCGCGAGCGTTATGCCGATGCTATTCGCGGGTTCTACTTCGACTTGGAGGAGGTTCCCGGCCCCCTTTGCTCGACTACCGACGAAGTGGTCGAGGAGCTGACGCACGTGGAGGGTCATCGAACGAAGTACGAGCAGGCTTACGCGGCGTTCGTTGAGAAGTTCTGCCCGCTGGACGATGGTTGCGCTTGCGCGAGGGTGCTGGAAAGGCTTGCTAGTTTTGTCGCGCTGCCGTAAGAGGCTTGCGAGGCGATCAACGAAATCGAGGCGATGCCGGCCGATTCAGAAGGTGGCGCATGCTGGCATCCGTCAATGCCTGCACGGTGGCGAAACCTCCGCTCCGCGGTAGCAATCGATCGGCTTGGTAATCACACTGATTCGCTTTACTTTGCGTTTCGAGCATCCGAACTGGGAAAGCGCCTTCGAGTGCGCTCGGTGGATCCGAAACGCCTTGGCCGAGCCCTCGTCAGAATTGCCAAACCGATTGATTCCTACCGCTCGACGCCGTTTCCGCTGTTAAACCGACATTGACATGGCTTGGGCGGGTCGCGTCTCGTAAAAAACCTCGTCGGAGGGATCGGTATCGGTGCCTGTTAATGCTGGCTTGATAGCGGAGCCAAGCACTGAGTCGCAAAAATCACCGCTGTAGACTCGATGCGGGGATGGCGGTCGTCATTATGATCGGGGCCTGCGCAAATGCGAGGCAGGTGCAACTGGAAGGTGCCGAATGCCGTCACCGGGCGCTTTGAAGCTTGGAATTCACTTCCCATCGGTGAATTTTAAGACTCGACGGCCTTCCTGTCGGCTGCGTTCCGGCATTGGCGTAGGCGGCCGGATGCTCGTGGTTGACGACGGCGTTCAAGGATCCGGCAAACCCATATCGATATTGGCCGTGCGATAGAATCTCGAGGTTTCGGCAGGAATCGGTGGGATGCCTAGTGCCTGTTTGGCAAAGGTGTGCCGATGCCGTGATCGAAGAAGGTTCGGCGTGGCCTTCTCCTATTGTTGATGTTGTGAACGTGCGAATAGCGGGGGCGATTATTCGCCCCCGCTCCAACTGGCTCATCCTGTCTCGGGCGTCCGAGTTAGGGAGTTGCCTTTTAGCTCCGAGGCTCGTCAAGCTGCATAATTGCCTCATATACCCGTTCGCAGCATTTTCCGTCGCGGAAAGCGAATGTCTCTTCCATTCGCTTTTTGTATACGTCGTCGGGTTTGAAGTCGCGGGCGGCTAGCTTCTCGAGTTCCGCCAGAAGGTCGTTTTCGTTGTCGACGACAGGGCCGAAGCCATCGCGTTCATAGTCGAAATAGCCTTGGGAATACACCTGAGCTCCGCCGTAGAAGAACTCCCTGTCGAATTGGTAGAAAATGCACTCTTTACCCAGATAGGCCACATCAAACGCCATTGATGAGTAGTCGGTTATGCAGACGGATGCGCTGCAAAAGCATTCTTGAATTGAGCGGTCTCTATTGTTTGTGTGTACCGTTATATAGTCGGGAACGGAGAATGCCCCTGTCTCGATATAGGGAGCAATGTTCGCATGTGGTACGAAAAGGACTTCACATGAGTTTTTCTTTGCGAGTTTCTTCAAGGTTGAGTTGTTGAGAAACGACTCCCAGGTTTCTTTGTATTCGGAAACTAAAAAGGAATCTTTGAATTCGCGATTATTTCCTAGCCCCAAAGTGTTTCCAACTAGCGATGCCCTCCATGTGGGAGCAATCATAATGGCATGTCTTGCTTGTTGAGAAAAACGCCTGCTAGATTGCATCTTGAGCAGTGCATCGTGTCGAGGAAAGCCCGACAAGGTCACGGATTCCGGTGCAATCTCGTAGGGTGATCCGTCATCGACGAAAGAGTGATACTCTTCCGTCGAAGCCGCAGCAAGAAGCGATATAGGTTTTCCGTTCAACCATGTAGATAAGTTGTGAACAGTGAGACCGTGCTGCAAGAATATAAATTTTTTCGATTTGAAAAAATTATCTTGGAAATAGGAATGGACGAAATTGTCGGCATGGGAACTGATTATCATTGAGCATTTCCGAAGCTCTAACTCATGAGCTTTCGATCCAAAATTAAGCAGGTTAAAGCCTTCTTGAGCGAGCCTCTTCCAATCGGGGGACTCCTTGCGCAATGCGAACAAGCACCTTTGCTCAGGATGATTTCTCATCATATAACGGTAGAAGTGCTCTCCGTTGTCGTCTGCTTGCGTGTCGCGATCCATGATGATCCACGTCGATCCTTTTTGTTCGTACGCAGACCAATTTCTGGTATAGCGTCTAATAGCTTCGCGAACGCTTAAGCTGTTTTCAAATTGCTTACCGTCGACCGTAAGGCGTGCGGATTCTCTCTTTTTGCCGACGTACGAAAGGACTTGGTTCTGCCTTTCAAACTTGAACGAAAGTTCATACGTGTCGTACAGATTGACTCCGAAGAAGCTATTCCCAACCCTTTTGCTCCGAATGGGGGTCAGCACTTTGCCGTCAAGGTAGAAGGCGATTTTCTTCGAGCATGTTCGAATATGGATCAACTTCTTAGGAAGATCGATGCTCGTGACATAGGCGATCTGGTAAGGAGGTTCGCGAGTCATGAAAAACTGCGATATCGCCGCCTTGTGCGCAAAACGCAAGAAACGTCCAGGGAAATCGAAAAGAACTTTCGTGTCAATGCATGCGAATATTTCACGAAGTAGATCAAGGAACTCCTCCTGCACGCCAGCTTCTTCGGCAAACCTGCTGCGTTGAGGTCGATTGACAAACCAGCCAAGGTAGTACGACAAATCGTACAAGATGGTTTTTTGAATATTGACAGGATAAAACCCTCGTACCCTTTTAGAGTATTGAAGCAGATCGAGGTAGCCGTATCGTGGCACTGAAATCAGCTTGTTGGTATCACGCCATGATCCATCTATTGTCGAAGTGCCGCTTTCCCGTTTCCGATAGTAATATCTCGGCTTGCTTAAAAATCCAACTACTCCCGCCGTCAGTTCGAGCAGGTACCTCCCAACGAAATGTCCGTCTTCGAAGTTCGGTTTAATGTCTTCGCTTATTTTCAGCCCACGATCCTTGATTACGGACATTTTGAAAAAAGCAGT
This sequence comes from Eggerthella sp. BIOML-A1, assembly GCF_009875595.1. Classification (NCBI taxonomy): domain Bacteria; kingdom Bacillati; phylum Actinomycetota; class Coriobacteriia; order Eggerthellales; family Eggerthellaceae; genus Eggerthella; species Eggerthella sp. BIOML-A1. The sequence goes on from NZ_WWRZ01000013.1 coordinate 35,089, forward strand.
ACTCATTGAAAACTGCATAGGAATGTGCTCGTCAAGCGCCGAATAGAATTTGTCGCCATGCTTGTAATTGTTGTTAAGCGGGTGGGTGTCGGAGTAGCGTCTCCCTTTTTCAAAAAAGTACACTAGTCGGCAACTGACCATCTGAACTGACGGCCATGCGACGATCGCTCGGTCGACCTCCTCGAAATAGCGCTTTGATACGAAGTCGTCCGGGTCGATGAACGTCACCCATTCGCTTTCGGTATGATTCATGCCGAGGTTGCGGGCGGATGCCTGGCCCCCGTTTTCCTTTTTTAAATACGTGATGGCGCCAGGCCAACGATCTTGCCAGCGCTTGATGATCTCAGCTGATAAGTCCGTGGAGCCGTCGTCTACTGCGATGACGCGGATGCTTTCTTTAAACATGGTTTGGTTGTAAAGGCTGGTGAAGAAATCATCCAAGTAAGCCTCAACGTTGTACACGGCGGTGACCACCGTGTAGGTCTGGCTGCTTCGGTAGGTATTCGGCTTGGGCTCAGATCCTTTCCGAGTTTTACGGTAGGCTCGGATCTTCCGAATGGCGGGATCGGGCAGAACCTTCTTGGCGGCTCTCTTAATATCTTTCTTCAATTCGTTCGATGACATGTTGACACCTTTCGTAGCAATATGACCTGGCAGCATAATCGACGAGTTATTTATTCAGCACCCCTTTGTCGGCCAGCTCCTTCAAAAGACGGTCGGTGTTGTGGCCGTCCCGATGCTCGACGATTTCGGCGAAGCGCTCCGCGTACTCGCGCGACTGCGGCTTGCCGTACAGCTCGGCCACCGCCGCCTCCAGCTCGTCGGGGGAGTAGCAAACGGGACCGAAGGCGCTCTGCTCGTCTATCATCAAATGCGTGCCCTCGCCGTACCGGGCCATACATTCGTCCTTCTCCTCCCACCAGAAGACGACGTTCGCACCCCGGTAGAATGCATCGAAGGCGATGCTCGAGTAGTCGGTGATCAGCAGGCGGACGCCCCTGAGGAGCTCGTCGTAGCTCCCGACGGCGGCTTTGCCCGGCGAGCCGGCGAACGTCGCCTGGTCGAACAACGGGTGAGGGGCGACCACGACCTTGTCTCGCAGGCTTTCCGGGATGGACGAGACGATCTTGGCTACCATCTTGGTGTATGCGGCCTTCTCCGGATGCTCCCTCATCTCAGCGAACTCCCATATCCGCCATGTGGGCATGACCAGGATCTTGTCGGCGTCATCGTTCATGAAGCTCCTGTCGAACTTGGGCAGCCCGCACACGATGAGCTCCTCCTCGGAGAAGTCGGCGGAGTCGATGAAGTGCTGCGCCTCCTTGTGGGAGGATACTACGACCAAGAACCGGCCTTTGACGTTTGTCCGTCGGAAGGAGGTCCGCTGCGGCGAGTCCAGCGAGATCATGTACATGACCCCGTGCTGCAGGAAGACGTGGGTCGAGCGCCTGCTCTTGAGCTTTCTTTGCACGAAGAGGTTCTGACAGCGAAGTTCTAAGGCGTGTGCCGCGGTCTCCGTTCCCAAGAAGGTTTGGCAGCGGAAGAACCGCACGTAATGCGCGAACGTGTGCTGGTAAAGGAACCTCTTCCGATAGCGCGGATCGACATCGAGCTCGTTCGCGACGCCTCGATCGATAACGAAGCGGACGTTCGGGCACCCCTCGTCGACCAGCCGCTCGAAGACGACACGCCCGCTCTCCTCGTAATGCCGTCCGTTCTTCTCGTACAGCAGAATCGGGTCGATCCAGAATGCAAGCTTGGAAGCCGCCCATGCGAGGAACAGCTTTGCTTGTTTCGTCCATGAGTCCGTGACGTTCAGATGTCGGACGGTGAAGGTCGTACCTTTCCCGGCGTTCTGCCGGAAGTACAGGACAAGGCGCTCGTCATCGAGTACATGAAAGGCTGTGTGCGCAGCGAGGTACTTGGGCATGAAAGCGCTGAACCGCACGCCGGAGGAGTCATCGGCGAAGAGGGATGCGGAGGCTCTAAGCCGCACCACGTTATGGATCGGCATCGTGAGCGCCTCTTCGAGCGGGATGTCTATGCGGATTAGGCGGAGGTTGAGCCTTCCTTCCCCCTTGAAGGGGAGGGAAGGCCATACGGTCGGGCGCGGTTCGAGGCCTCCCACTCGCGCAGTCAGGCTTTCAGCGTGTCCTGCGCAGGGCGTGCGAACGGAAGCAAGCGACACGAGCGACATTGCGTTGCGTCTACGGGAGAAGAACCCGAACGGCAAGACGAAGGAGAAAGCCTCGCTCCTACCGCTCGTAGCATCGTTCTTGCGGAAACGCCAGCTCATCGAGTGTGCCTTTTCGCAAAAAAGGAGTCCTTACCAGGTGCGATGTATCCGTATGGCGCATTAAGAATGACCGAACAGGATGGGTTTACATAATCGGGGTTATCGAGAAAACGGCGCAACATCCCAGGTCACGAGCTTTACGTGTGACAGGATTTCCGGGACTTGCCTATTGGAGTATTTGCCAGGGATAGTTTTTCGGGTACAATCGACAGGCAGTTTACGAATGGCTTACAGTTTGCTGCAGTATTTCGAACGGGAGAAATGGTTCAATGTTTAAGTCTGATAACCCCGATTATGTGAATCTCCGCCCTTGAGTCATTCGGTCAAAACCAGTCCAGCTAGGCGATGCTGTCCCGTTCGCTCGACTCGGGCTTACCGCCGAAAGCAGTCAAAATTGCTGGTGATCTCTAATTGACTAACAGGAGGATCGGAAAGACATGGGAAAAAATTTGAAGGCCGTGCGCCGCGCAATAAAGAAATTCAAGAGCGATCCCCAGTTTAGGGCAAAGTTCCTCTACGCTTCTGCTTTTGACAAGGCTCCTCGAATAGACGAGCATCGTGTCCTGCTCGAATCGTTCAACGGGAAAAATTTTGGCGGCAACCCATTTTACCTACTTAAAGAATTGCGCTCGAACAAGCAATATGCCCACCTAACCGTTATTGTAGCTGTTAATGAAACCCGCATTGAAGCCACGCGGATCCTGCTGGACAATCATGGATTGTCCGATGTCCCAATAGTAGCCGTCCATTCTGAAGAGTACGTAGATGCCCTCGTTGCCTCAAAGTATCTCGTCAACAATTCGACTTTTCCCACGTACTTCATAAAGAGGTCGGGGCAAATCTACCTAAACACGTGGCACGGAACCCCTCTTAAGGCTATGGGAAGAAAAATCATAGATGAGCCTCATAAGACGGGTAATACGCAGCGCAATTTCCTCATGTCAGACTACCTGCTCTATCCAAACGAATACTCTTTCGAACATTTTAAAAACGACTACATGATAGCTCCGTATTTTTCCGGCAAATACGTTTTAAGCGGTTACCCGTGCAACGCCGTGCTCTACGACAATGAGCTAAAGCAAGCTATGAAAGAAAAGCTTGGCGTTGAGGACAAGCGGGTCGTCGTATTCATGCCAACCTGGAGGCAAGGAAAAAAGAACGGCCATAAAGGTAAGCATTCTCAAATGCTTCAATTCATTCTGATGACGCTTGACGAACGACTTGATGACGATGTCGTAGTTTTCGCCAAGCCCCACTATTACGACACCCGAAAGATCAATTTCAAAAGTTTCAAGCACGTAAAGCAGTTTCCTTCCGATCTTGAAACATACGAAGTGCTGTCTATGGCCGATCTTCTTGTCACGGATTACTCTAGTGTTATGTTCGATTTCTTGAACACGAACAAGGAGATCGTTCTCTTTCCTTATGACCAGGTCGAATATTTTGAAACGAGAGGAGCTTATGTTTCGTTAGACGAGCTTCCGTTCGATCGGACAATCGATGTATATGATCTTTGCGAGAGAATAAACAAAACCACGAAAAGCGAGTCGACCGCTTCTCGCTATCCCGAGGCGAGGAAAACATACTGCCCTTACGACTGCGAAGATGCAGCTAAAAAGCTTTGCGATTTGCTGTTCTCAAAGACCGAGCAAGACATGATGGTCATTCCGGGCGCAAAGTATCACAACGACAACCCGAACATTATTATTTTTGGCGGGGCGCTGACAAAGAACGGAATCACGTCGTCGCTGCTTGGGCTTTTGGACTCCTTAGACTTCGATCAGGTCAATTACCTTGTAACGTACCCATCAAACAAGGGCGCTGCCGTCATCGAAACCATAAACGGATTTAGCGACGACCTTGGCTACTACCCCATCCAGGGTGAGCAAGTGATGACCTATTCGGAGGCAATAGCTCGATTCCTGTTCTTTAGATTCAGCATTGAGAATCCCTGGATTTCAAAAAGGATCAAAAGCCTCTTTTCTCGAGAAGCGCTCCGTCTCTTTCCTTCGATGTCGCTTACAAGGTGTATTCATTTTAGCGGGTATGAGCGAAGCTGGATGCACCTTATCCTGGGGATGGAGAGCGAAGAGAACGTAATCTACGTCCACAGTGACATGTTGCAAGAAAGATCTATGAGGTCGAACTATCACATACCGTCGGTAACGAGGGCTTATCGGGAGTTCGACAAAGTTGCAGTAGTGAGAGACGGTTTGAAGGGGATCATTGCTCAGGGTTTCAACATAAGTCCTGACAAAATCTCGGTGGTTCACAACATAAACAGGATAGATCCTATCCGGAATCTCGCTTTGCAAGACGTGCATTACGATGCCCAGACCAGCTCCAACATGCCCATAGAAGAGCTGAAGGCAATCCTTGAGGACAAGTCGATAACCAAATTTATAAACGTCGGGCGCTTTTCACCAGAAAAGGGCCATATGCGACTCATCTCTGCCTTCTGTCGCTACTCGGATGCGCATCCCGATAGCGCGCTCATCATCATAGGAGGACACGGGGTAGACCATCGCACCATCCTCGACATGGTCGAGGGGCATCCAGGAAAACGCATCGTAATTATCAAAAGCTTATCGAATCCTTTCCCCATTCTGGCTTCTTGCGACGCTTTCATTCTTTCGTCGTTCTACGAAGGCTTGCCTATGTCGATCATGGAGGCTCTCATCTTGGGGAAGCCTGTCATCTCCACAGCGATTTCGGGTCCCAAGGAGTTTCTTGAACAAGGCTATGGGCGCATCGTCGACGATTCAGAGGACGGCCTCTATGAAGGTATGTGCGATTTCGAGAAGACCGGGCTTTCCGATCTCAAGAGCTTTGATGCTGAAGCGTTCAATGCTCAAGCGGTAAAAGAGTTTTACGATGCAATAGGTCTTTAAGCGCTTATGTGCATGCTCTCGTTCGCATGCACATTGCGGCAAAACGAACGACTGCTAGAACCCTTCGAGTCGTCATCAAGCGATCGGGGGGTTCTGTTGTGGATCGGGCACTGAATCGTTTTTTTGAAAACTAACAATTCCCACGTATTGCTTCGATGCGGGAATCAAACACGGACCGTACGGGGCGGAGGATGTTCGACATTGTTGCTGTTGCCTGACCGGTTTATAGCATGGTGCTGCATGGAGCTACATCCTCTGTGGTGTCTTCTTCGGCTGCATGCTCGTTTGGCTGCCGCATACGCGTTTGCTGCCTTGTTGGTCTAATGGGTTCTCATTCTGGGGTTTTGTGCGCGTGCTATCATTGATGCCGAACAGATTCACGCATGATGGAAGGGTGAGGTTTTGGGACCGAGTTCGAACCGACGGGCTCCTTACGGTCGGGGTGGAGAGCGCACGCCGGGCGTGGTTTCGCCGTATGACCGCAATCGATCTTACCGGTCAAGTTCGCTTCAGGGTCGCCCAGCGGGCAGCTCGGTGCGCCCGGCGCCCAGGCCCACCGCGCAGCAGCTATATCCCGAGCGTGTTAGGAATCGAAAGCGCAACCGGCTGATCAGGCGCATCGGTTTGTGCGTACTGGCCGTGCTGCTCGTGGCGGTCTGTGCGACAGGTGGGTATGCGCTGTGGTATTCAAATGCCCTCGATGGCGCTCTGTCCATGGGCTCCGAGCAGGATGCTTCGGTTGACTCCGTTTTGGTGAGGCCCGAAACGGGCAAGCCCTTTTACGTGTTGCTTCTTGGTTCCGACTCCAGGGAAGGGTCAGGCACGTCGAAGAATCCCGACATGCAAGGCGACAACCAGCGTTCCGACGTGATGATCTTAGCCCGTGTCGACGCAGGCAAGAAGCAAGTTACTTTGGTGTCCGTGCCGCGCGATACTCCCTATACGCTGGACGGTGGGAGCGTTGTTAAGATCAACGAGGTGTACAACATCGAAGGAGCGGCCGGCTCCATCAAGGCCGTGTCGAAGCTGACGGGTGTTCCCATCTCGCATTACGCCGAAGTGCATTTTTCCGAGTTTCAGGAAATCGTCGACAAGCTGGGTGGTATAACGGTGGACGTGCCTATCGAGGTGTCGTACAAAGATGCGCTCACGGGCGACAAGGTCACCATCAAGCCGGGCGTGCAAGCTTTGAACGGCCAGCAGGCGCAGATATTCGCGCGCGCTCGTCATGAGTATGGCGAGAACCAGGAGGCGAAGCGGCAGAGCAACATCAGGACGGTGCTCATGGCCATTGTCGAGAAGGTTCTCGAGAAACCCCTGGCCGAATTGCCGGGCACGGTGCTCGATCTTGCTGAGAGCGTGGGCACCGACATGAACACGTCGGACATCCTGTCGCTCGCCCTCGATTTTTCGGGCGGCTCGGGTGAGATGACCGTATACAGCTGCACCGGCCCCAGCAACGGCGATTTCATGGAGCAGCATAACGGTCTATGGTTCTGCTACGAGAACCCGGAAGGGTGGGCGAACCTCATGGCCGCGGTGGACGCCGGCGAGGATCCTGGCGAGCTGGACGTCGAATCGACTGCGATCATCCCTGCGTCTTCGGACGCGTCGGTCTGATAGGCATCAAGGAAGGACGAGAGGCCATGCCGGCTGTTTCCGTGATCATACCCATGTACAACGTGCGTCCCTATATCGAGGACTGCCTGCTGTCGTTGAAGCGGCAGACGTTCGGCGATTTCGAGGCGCTGTGCGTCGACGACGGTTCGACCGACGGCACGCTGGAAGCCGCTCGGAAGGCGGGCGGCGACGACGCTCGCTTCTCATTCCTTTCTCAGGCGAACGCGGGGCAGTCTGCCGCGCGCAATGCGGGCATCGCCCGCGCGACGGGGAAGTACGTCGTCTTCCTGGATTCCGACGATTACTACGAGGATCGTGCGTTGCAGATGCTGTTCGAGCGGGCGGAGCGCGACGGGTTGGACGACCTGTTCTTCTCGGCCCGCACGCTGTACGAAGGGGAGGACGTGCGAGCGCGCTATCATGATGAGTATGGCGGTCGCTCCGACATCGACGGCATCATGACGGGTCGCGAGCTTATGGTGCGCTTCGTCGAAGAGGATTCGTTCTGCGTGTCTCCCGGAATGCAGTTCGTCCGTAAAAGCTTTCTCGACAAAGTTGGCCTTCGGTTCTACGAGGGAATCGTGCACGAGGACAACCTCTTCACCTGCCTCATGCTGGCCTTGGCGCCGCGAACCGGCTTTCTGAACGAGTCTTTGTACGTGAGGCGGGTGCGGCGCGGCTCCACGATGACCGAGGATCGCGAGATCAAGCACGTGTACGGTCACTTCAAGGCAGCGTACGAGATCGAGGCGTGGCTGCGCGTCCATGTGGGGGAGTGCTCGGAGGCGTTCGTCCGCGTTTTGCTGCGTCATGTGGCGTTCTGCTACGATCGGGCGGCGTTCGATGCCCTGTCGCTCGATGAGGCGCAACTAGAGGCGTGCGCGACCCAGCTGGGCGCATCGGATCCCGACGAGGGTGTGTCGTTTCGCTTGCACGTGATTGAGCACGCGCGAGAAACCGGGGGAATTCGTCAAGAGTACCTTGGCTCCACGACGTACCGGATAGGCCATGCTATCATGGCCCTGCCTTGTCGACTCAAGGAGCGCTTGGGTCGTTAGGCGCACTGCTCGAACGAAAGGAATGGTACAGGTGAAATTGAAGAACATCGTGCGCTACGGTGCGGTTGCGGCGCTGATGGCGCTAACGATGGCAGTTATGGTTAGCTGTCAGAAACAGGAGCCTGCTGCGGAGTCGGAGCCCACCGATACGCAGCTCATGCAGGAGGCTGCCGGCGATGCGAAGGCTCCCTTCTACGTGCTAGTGGTTGGAAACGATTCGCGCGTTGGAACGACTCAGATCTCGCTCGAGGACTACGCCGACGGCACGGGGCGCTCCGACACCATGATGCTGGTTCGCGTCGACCCCGTTACCTACAAGATAACGCTAGTCACCGTGCCGCGCGATACTGAGGCCGACTACGAAGGTTCGGTGGTGAAGATCAACGAGCTATACCGCCAGGGAGGCATGGAGGCCGCTGTCGAAGGGGTGGAGAGCCTGACTGGCGTGCATGTTCAGTACTATCTCGACATGGGCTTCGTCGACTTCGAGAACTTCGTCAACGCGCTTGGAGGAGTCACGGCGAACGTCCCCATCGACATGCATTTGAAGGACATCGTGAACGGCGGCACCATTGAGCTGGGCGCCGGAACGCAGGAGCTCGACGGCCCCGAGGCCCTTGTTCTCGCCCGTGTACGCAAGCTATACGCGACCGATATCGAGGCGTGCCGCCAGATCCAGGACCGCCAGCTGGTCGAGGCGGGCATCAAGCAGGTTGCGGCCGACCCGGCGAACGCTGCGGCGCACCTTGACGCGCTTCTTGGCAATGCCGAAACGAATTGGCCGAAGGACGAGCTGGCGGCTATGGTGGCGGACTTCGCCGCGAACGCCGACAGGATCGCTTTCCAGTCGGGTACCGGCCCTTACGTTGGCGACTTTATGGAGGAGCATGACGGCCTCTGGATGGTTCCTCGCGACGAGGGAACGTGGAGGAAGGTTATCGAAGTGGTCGAATCCGGCGGCGATCCGACGACGGTCGTAGCCTTGCCCGAAGTAGAAGCGGCGTAAGCCACTTAGTATGCAAGAAGACCCCGAATGCTCGGGGTCTTCCTTTATTTCCCGCCTTCGCGGCTGCTTTTTCTCGTCACGTATTTCTTAAAGGTGCGAAGAGTGAACCAAGGACCTACGTTGCGTAGGTTGTACAGCCCCTGCTTGACGAGCCCCCAGGCGTAGGGCGCGCTGCGGACGTACGGTTCGGGCATGCCGCGCAGTTCGGCAAACATGCGCTTGCATCCTGGAGGTATCTCGGCGTCAGACAGAACAAGATCGGTATCCATTCGCTCGAACATGCGCGTGGCTGCCGCCCGCACCTCGTCGTTCGTCAGGTCGACTTCTTCCAGGACGCCACCTAGGTAGGTGAAGCCGCGGCTGTTGTGGGCGCGCAGCACGGCTTCGTCGCGGATGCCTATGCGTTCGAGCGCATCCATCATGTCGTTCCATCGGTCAAAAGGCAGTAGCGTGTTGTTCAGCGCGAAGGACTTCGATTTCTCGGGCGTTTCCTCGCGGTAGCAGTAGTACGGCTCGTCGAGATAGACGATGCGCTCGGCTTGGCAGAGCGTCTCTATCAGAAACGGGTTGTCGGCCCATCCCGCTCCCGGATACTCGCGGAAACGGATACCGTGCTCTTCAAGGAATCCTTTGCGGTAGATGGCCGACCATATGGACGGATGGTGCGTGAGCAGATGCGCCGCGTCGCGGATGATGAACGGCTGGCAAGGCGGCTTGATGCGACGGCGGTAGCTGCAGTTCAGCTTGCGTTGCTCGGGGGTGTCGGGCATCCAGATGCGCCAGTACGGGGTTTTCACGATGTCTGCGGGATCGTTGAAGGTTGCTTCGAAAGCGAGCATGTCGGCATACATGCCAGGTTCAATCCAGTCGTCGGGCTCGACGATGGAGATCCATGCGCCTCGCGCCTCTTCCAGTCCGCGATTGCAGGTGGCTCCGTAGCCTTGGTTCTGCTTGTCGATGACGCGGATGCGCTCGTCGCGAGCGGCGTATGCCTGCATAATGGCGAGAGAGCCGTCCGTGCTGCCGTCGTTCAGGCAGATGACCTCCAGCTCGCGGTGCGTTTGCGCGAGAATGCTGTCGAGGCATTGCGCAAGGTACGGCTCCGCGTTGAAGACCGGGACGATTATAGAGACGAGCTGATTATCTGCGTTGCGCATGAAGGGCCTTTCTTTTTCTATTCATCCACGAAATCAGCGCACGCGCCGGAATCGTCGAATATGTAGCGGGTACCGTCGATTACCGCGGTGCCGGTCGCCATGGCTCCAGAGGAGGGGTCAAGATAGTACCATGACCCTCCGTTCTCGAGCCAGCCCGTTGCCATCATGCCTGATTCGGGATCCATCCAGTACCAAGCTCCTCCCGTGAGCAACCAGCCGGTTTGCATGGCTCCCGATCCGCTCAGGTGATACCAAGCGGTTCCTTGTTTCAGCCAGCGGCTCGACTGCATGGCCCCGGAGCCTTCGAAGTAGTACCACTTGCCGTCCGAGGCCTTCTCCCAGCCCGTGGCCATCCTCCCGCTCTCGGGGTCGAGCCAGTACCAGGAGCCGCCCTTGCTCAGCCAGCCGGTCTGCATCGCCCCGGAGCCGGACAGGTAGTACCAGGAAGATCCCTGCTTCATCCAGCCGCCGGAGCGCATGGCGCCGGAGCCTTCGAAGTAGTACCACTTGCCGTCCGAGGCCTTCTCCCAGCCCGTGGCCATGGCGCCGGATTCCGGGTCGAGCCAGTACCAGGAGCCGCCCTTGCTCAGCCAGCCGGTCTGCATCGCCCCGGAGCCGGAGAGGTAGTACCAGGAGGAGCCCTGCTTCATCCAGCCGCCGGAGCGCATGGCGCCGGAGCCTTCGAAGTAGTACCACTTGCCGTC
>NZ_WWRZ01000014.1:0-27127 GCF_009875595.1 Eggerthella sp. BIOML-A1
GAACCCGGAAGTTAAGCCCGCCATCGCCGAAAGTACTGCAGCGTCAGGCTGTGGGAGGATAGGGCGTCGCGCTCGCGGAGGGCGTTTCGGCATGCGAAGGCCCCGCCCCCCTCGGGAGGCGGGGCCTTCGCGCGTTCTGGGGCTCCGCTCCTCTAGGAGGCGCGTGGCGTTCCGTGTCCGGGGTCTTGAGGTTCATCCCGCCCGGGAGCTGGATCGCGAAGCCTTCGAGTAATCCGTCTCCGGCCTTATTCGCCCTCTTCTTTCTCCCATTGTCTACTGCTTCCCTTTTCCTTGCGTTCCGCATGCGCCGAAGCGCCGTTGGGACAACTCGCTTGCTATATATGTTGACAACATGCATGCTTAAGGAGTATAGATGTTATTAGCATATAGAGGCGAGCTTGCGGAAGGAAGTGGGGCCTATGCCGAGAGACGATTGCGGCGGAGAGGGTGCGGCGCGTCAGCCGTGTTGTCGACGCCGCGGAGGCGGCGGCGGGGCGTTGGTCGAGCCTGCCGCCCTTGCAGCATTGCTGTATGCGGGCGGATATGGCTACGACATGCGCAAGGCGATCCTCGAGCGTACGAATGGCGAGGTGGATGTCGACGTAGGCGGCTTGTACCGGTCGCTCAGACGGCTCGAGGACGAAGGTGCGGTGGCATCTCGATGGTGCGACGAGGACGTTGGGCCGCGCCGTCGCGAGTACGAGCTGACGCAGCAGGGAGTCGAACTGGCCGAACAGTGGCTCGATGCGCTTCGGGCGCGACGGCGCCTCGATGATTTGCTGGTCGAGTTGCTGGAAGGCGGCTTGGCGGAGCTGAAACGAAACGACGTTTGAAGTATTATCCGGACATGAATGAAAGAAGGGCGAGATGGGCGAGACGATGAAGCTTGCGGTGCCGACGATGGGCGAAGCGGGGTTGGAATCCGAGCGCGCGGGGCATTTCGGCCACTGCGACTGCTTCACTGTGGTGGAGATCGCCGATGGCGAGATCACGGGTACGAGCGAGGTGGCCAACCCTCCGCACGAGGAAGGCGGGTGCATGCGTCCGGTCGGCTTGTTGGCCAAAGCCGGAGTGGACGCTATCGTGGCGGCGGGCATGGGCATGCGCCCGCTCACGGGCTTCAACCAGGCGGGCATCACGGTGTACTTCGAAAACCAGACGCCGATCGTGGGTGATGCGGCGAAGCTGGTGGCTGCGGGCAGCGTGCCGGTGATGAGCGCGGACAACGCGTGCAACCATCACCACTGATCACCTGTTTGACGAGGTCGTTCGAACACCCTCGAAGCTTGGGCTTCGAGGGTGTTCTTCTTTGCGCGCTTGAAAGGTCATGCTATGCTGCAAGGAAGCGAATGAAAGGACGAAGCGGTGCGGCAACTCGATGAAGAAGGCAGATATCGTCTCGGGGCAGCGGACCTTCTGACGTCGAAGCGCTGCGTGCTGGAAGGGGCGGTGCCTCCGATCGCTATCACGCAGGAGGAGCCTGTTCGGTCGTACGGTTGGGTGAGCAAGGGGCTGCCGACGCCCGCCACGGGCGGACTCTATGTTGTCGAGTTCTTCGGGAAAAGCGATATCGCGATCTTGGCTTATATCGATCCGTTCGGGCGCGTGTTTTCGACGAGCGAAGCGTCTGTCGTGCCTCCGGCGAGGACTCCCGATCTGACGTTCGCGAGGGTTCCCCAGCAGGCTGCCGGAGAAGAGCTGGGGTGCGTGTACGTCCACGAAAGCGACGGGTCGAAAAAAGATGTGGCCCAATACCGCAGCGCGAGCGGCCGCTATACGCTGTTCGATTCTTGGTACGACTTCGGCCCGTACAGCATGAACTTGACGTACGAAGACGCGATGGCTCGGGCGTATTTGGCGTTCGTGCTGCGTCCTTCGCTCGGAGCACCGTCGGTACCCGAGCGCGGCATCGGCGGCGTGTTCGAGCGGCTGAAGGGCGACAAGCCCTTGACGGCGATGCGATCCATCGTGGAGGACGCGCGCTGTGCCGAGGACGATCCGGTGTGCAAGCCTCCTGCGCTCGTCAGCTGCTTGGCGCACTGGCTGACCGAGGCGGGGCTGGACAAACTGACAGGGGTCAAGGACGAGGCGCTGCGCTTGGTTCGCACCGTGCGCTACGCCAACACCTATTATCTAGGCGTGGAAGAAGAGGAAGCTCCTATCACGATCGAGACGGTGTGGGCGATCGAGGCTGCGCTCAATCGGTTTCTGCTGGTAAGCGAGGCGTTCGGCGATCGCGCCTCGATGGCAACGGAGGCGGATTGCGCTCGGTGGGACGCCTATCTGCTGGAAACGGTGGCTGCGCAGCGTCCAGTGATGGACGGGCCTGCGGATGCGCCTGCGGCAGAGCGGGCGGGCGAATGGAGCGTGCGGTGCGCGATAGGGGCGATGCTCGAGCGGTTGCGGCTCCCGGTGCGTTTGGACGCGTCGATGCGCTTCGACGTGGAGGCGGGGGCGGCGGCGTTCGATCTGAAGGTTCCGGGCGCGTCGCTCATGCCGTCGTGGGCGTGGCGGGAGGAAAGCGGCTGGGTGCAGGCGAGCGAGCGCGATCGGGACGCGCAGGCGCATCGCTACGCGCTGCATCTGGGGCTGGTGCTGGCTGCTGCTGCATTCGACGCTTCGTCTGGAATCCGACGCGTCGACATCGTGGCGCGGCCGTGCGAGAACGCGGCGCCGAGCTCGAGCGACGAAAGTAAGGGAGAGTTTCCGCGCGAGTCGTCTGCGCGGGCGTTCGTGCAGGCGACGTTCGCTCGGGAAACGTACGAGGCGTTCGGACGCTTCGAGGATGCGCGCGCCGGCGACCCGTTGCCGCCGTATGCGGCGAGCGGGGCGATCTTCGATGTGGAGGCGGCCGAAGCGTTCGCGTACGTCGACGCCCTTCCGTCGCACGAGCTGCGTCTGCAGATGCCGGAAGTGGTCGACGGGGCGTTGGCGGACGACGTGCGCGTCCAGCTGGGCGCCGAGCGATGCAAGGACGTGCGCATCACCTTCCAGGCTGCGCGCCGTCGCATGGCCGAAGGTCTTGCCGACGAGATCGTGCGCGCTTCGAGCACGGCGGACGCCATCCGGCTCGTTCGCGCGGCGCAGGAGGAGGCGGCCGGCCAGGATGACGACCGTGCGGTCGCGTCGTGCACGCGGCTCATGGCGGCGCTTGCCGAAGGCGAGATCGGCTTGGGCGATCAGAACGCAGTGGTGGCGCGCTTCCTCGGAGAGGATCGGTGCCTTGCGGCGCTCGGACGTGCTCGGTCGTTGTCTACGAGCGGCGACCAGGAGACGGCGGTGCAGGTGCTCATCGATGCCGTAGGGGAAGCGGCGGCCCTTGACGGGTTCGTGGACGGCGCGACCACCGTGTACCGTTCGTTCGACTCGTACGCGTCGCGCGTGCTGTACAACCGTGCGCGGGCGGGTGCGGGCGCTCCGTCGCGCGCTTCGGCGGATGCGGGCAAGCGGGTGGAGGTGGTCCCCGATTCCTACTACCTGTGTCATCTGGAGATCACGCAGCTTTTGGAGCACTCGTTCGAGCGTACCGAAGAGGCGTTGCGGTTCGGCCAGCGCGCCATCGAGCTGGGGCCTGCGACGGCAGCCGGCTACCGTCAGCTGGGTCGCGCTTACATGTTGGTGGGCGACATGGAGAACGCCGCTGCCGTGCTGGAGGAGGGACTGCTGATCGCCGTGCAGCCCAGCGACATCGCCATGGCGTACTACCAGCTCGCATACGTGCTGTGGAAAGCCGGGCGACCGCAGGCGGGCGCGGCATGCTACCTCAAATCGCTCATGACCTCGTCGTCGATGGCGATGCAGGCCACGGCCGAGCTGCAGGAACTGGTGGAGGAGACGGGCGTGGCGCTGCCGCCGAGGGAAGTCGTCGACGAAGAGCTGGCGAAGCATGCGGTGCCGGTGGCGCCTACCGCCGAGGTGCTCGAAGCGTTGGGCTCCGGCGCGTCCGCTGCCGTCGATGCCGGGATGTTCCCCGTCGCACGCAACCTGCTGGCCCTGCGCCTGCGCTATCGTCCGGACGACGCGCTGGTGAACGTGCTCCGTTCGTTGGGCGAGTGATGGCGGCTTCGCGGGTGTTTGCGCTACAATAGACCGATTCAGAATGCGAGAGACGAAGGATACGCCATGGCTTTGCAAGCTCCCGAAGGAACGAAGGACCTCCTGCCCGACGAGGCGAAATTCTGGGCGCACTTCAAGGCGACGGCCGCCGACATGTTCGGTCGCTACGGCTATGTGACTATCGAGACGCCCGTCTTCGAGCAGACCGAGCTGTTCGTGCGCGGCATCGGCGAGGCTACCGATGTCGTGTCGAAGGAGATGTTCACGGCGATCTCGGGCGAGAACCTGAACAAGCTTCTGGGCGGCGGCACCATCAAGGGCAAGAGCCGCCTGTCGCTGCGTCCCGAAGGCACGGCGGGTGTGGTGCGCGCGGTGGTGCAGCACGATCTGGTGCCGCAGGGCGCGGCTCCGGCGAAGCTCATGTACGCAGGCCCGATGTTTCGCGCCGAGCGTCCGCAGAAGGGTCGCCAGCGTCAGTTCAACCAGGTAGGCATCGAGTGCCTGGGCGCCGAAGATCCCAGCGTGGACGCCGAGGGCATCATCATGCTCATGCGCTTCTTCGCCGCCATCGGCATTCCCGTGGACTCCACGCGCCTTCTGGTGAACTCTATGGGCTGCGAGCAGTGTCGCCCGGCGTACCGCGATGCCGTGAAGGCGTACATGGACGCGCATGCGGACGAGCTGTGCGACGAGTGCAAGCGCCGCGCGGAGATCAACCCGCTGCGCGCGTTCGATTGCAAGAACCCCGACTGCGCCGCCGTGATGGCCGATGCGCCGAAGATCACCGAGCACCTATGCGACGACTGCCGCGAGCACTACGACACCGTGAAGGCGTACCTCGGCGGCGCGGGCCTTTCCTTCGAGGAGGATCCGAAGCTGGTGCGCGGCTTGGACTACTACACGCGCACGGTGTTCGAAGTGCAGGTGACCGAGGGTATGGGCAGCCAGAACGCCATCGGTGGCGGCGGGCGCTACGACAAGCTGGCCGAGGAGGTGGGCGGGCGCCCCACGCCCGGCTTCGGCTTCGCGCTGGGCTACGAGCGGTGCGCGCTGGCGCTGCAGGCGGCGGGCTACGAGTTCCCCGCGGCTCGGCGCTGCGACTTCTTCGTGGCCTGCGTGGACGACTCGGTGCGCGCGGAGGCGTTCTCGCTCGTTCAGGCTTGCCGTGACGCGGGGCTCATCGGCGAGATGGATCATCAGCATCGCAGCTTGAAGAGCCAGTTCAAGCTGGCCGACAAGCTGGGCGCCGTGGTTGTTGCGGTGCTGGGTCCCGACGAGCTGGCCGCCGGCCAGGTGAAGGTGCGCAACATGCGGACGCACCAGGAGAGCGCGGCGGATCTCGCCGCGCTGAAGAAGCTGCTGGCGCATTTCGGCGGCGAGCCGTTCGGCGGAGAGGCGGATTCCCTCGAGGCTATGCTGGGCAAGCTGGAAGCCCGATAGCCGTCAGCGTGCGGGAGGGGCGATAGCGAGCAAGACGACGAAGGCGGCCGAGAGGCCGCCTTCGCTTGGGAGGGGGAGGATCTTGTTAGAGGCTTACCATTTCCCGGCGCTCAGGTTCTTGCCGAGCAGGTAGCCGAAGGTGGTGCAGGCCCCGCCCAGGTTGATGCCGGGCACCTTGTAGTCGTACACGTCGCCGTACATGTCTCCCACGACCGTGCCCACGCCGTACAGGCCGGGGATGGGGTCGTTTTGGCTATCGCACACGTGCATCTGGATGTCGGTGTTGAGGCCTCCTGTGATGCATAGCGTGTAAGGCTCGTTTTTGATGCCGTAGAACGGGGGCTGCTTCACTGGCAGCAGGAAGCGCTTGTCCTTGTGGAACTCGTCGTCGAGGCCCGTCTCGCAGTACGAGTTGTACCGTTCGACCTGGGCGAGGAACTCCTCGCGCGGCAGGCCCAGACCGTCGGCCAGCTCTTCGAGCGTGTCGGCCTTCACGGCGTTCTCGGCCATCGTGGCGTCGAAGCCGGCGTACTCGTCGGTGGTGGTCCAATCGGTGTTGGGGTCGAACAGCGCCTGGATGGCGTCGTAGACCTCCTGCGTGTCGCGCGGCTCGCCGCCCACGCGGTCGCTCTGCCAGGGGGCGGAGTCCTGCACCCAGTTCTCGTCCCAGATGAGGAACGCGCATCCGTCGGGCTGCACGCGCTGCGGATAGGGCATGTAGCCGTACGTGCAGTTCTCGTTGGAGTAGCGCACGCCCTTCTTGTTCACCAGCAGGCCGGGGAACGTGGTGAGCGCGCCTTCCGCCCACCAGCGGCAGGGCAGCACTTCGTCGCCCATCGTGGCCAGCATGGGGGCGTTCGGCGTGTACTTCTGCCAGGACGCGCCGATCCACAGCGCCAGCTTGAGGCCGCTGCCGTCGTAGACGCCGCCGTAGCCGAAGGGCAGCGCCATGGGGCAGTACTTCGCCACCATGTCCTTGTCCTGCGAGAAGTCGCCCGTGGCCAGCACGACGCCCTTCGTGGCCTTGTAGCGGGTGTACTCGCCGTCGTGCTTGGCCACGCAGCCGGTGACGCGGCCGGTGTTGTCGCCCTCGCGGTCGAGCTGCACGGCGGTGGTGCTGAAGAAGACCTGGCCGCCGCCCTTCTGGATTTCCTCGGTCAGCGCTTCGACGACGATCTGCTGCGACGCGCCGGCCGCTTGGGCACCCTCGGCGACGAAGGAGTGGGATACGTTCAGCGTTTTGAGCGGGCCGCCGTCCCACCAGTCGGTGCCGCCGTCGCGCTGGTTGTTCTCGATGACGGCGGAGATGCCGTAGGGCTCCATCTTGTCCATGAGCCAGTTCATGGCGTTGCCAGACTCGTTGTAGACGAGCCACCACTTCTCCTGGTCGAGGCGGAAGCTGTTCGACGCGAAGATCTCCTGGAAGATGGGTTCGATCTCCTCGCGGGTGAAGTCGAGGCCCAGCTCGTGGGTGAGGCGCGTGTTGAACGCCGCGTTGGAGCCGCCGCGCGACACGGGGCCGTCGCTCGAGGCGATTACCACGACGTCGGCGCCTTCCTCGACGGCGGACGTGGCGGTGACGAGGCCGCCCACGCCGGCGCCGATGACGAGGATCTCGCATTCCACGGTGTTTCCGATCTTGCTCTCGTCCACGGGCTCGGGCGGAATCTCGAAGTTCCACTTCGCGTTCGTGAATTTCTCGGCATCGAGCACGAGGTCGCCCGATGCGGCGGCGACGGTTTCCTTATCCTGCGGCGCGCATCCGGCCAAGCCGAGCGTGCCCGCCGCGGCCGCGGCGGCTCCGGCCACCGTGGCGCCCTTCAGGAAGCTGCGACGATCCATCGACCTTGCTGTTTCCATGTTCCCTCCTTCGTTCGGATGATCCCCTGCCGAGCGCTGCGGCGACGTCTTTCGCTTCGTCTTGCGCGACGCTCGACGGGATGTAGCGTATGATCGATCGGGCCGGCGCGCGTCACTCAAAACGTGGCATTGGCGGCTTCGAAGGCAAGCGGCGCGCATCTCACTCGAAATGCGTTATTCCTTGGCGGCGCCGTCATTTATACTGGCACCATGGCATCGCGTCCATGGAAGGGGAGTCATGGAAAAGGGGAGAGCCGATACCGAAGGAGGCTCCGCGCTGTTCGTCCGCCCGACGGTGCTGGACGCAGGAATCGGGGTGCTGTACTTCTTCACGTCGCACATGGTCATCCGGGCGATGTACTCGATCGGGGTTGATCGCACGTCGACGGAGCTGTCCGTGTTCTTCCTCGTGGTCATCGCATCGGTCATCGCGGCGCATCTGCTGTCGAGGCCGCTGCTGCGGGCGCGCCGGTTCGCGGAATCGGCTTTGGGGATACCGGCGGTCAGCGTGACGGCGGCGTTGGGAGCCACGCTTGCGCTTGTGTCGATGCTGCCGGTGGTGGACGTGGGGCTGTTCTACGTGTCGGGCGCCTTGCTGGGGCTTGCCTGCGGGTGGATCATCGTCATCTGGACGTCGACCATCCACGCTTCGCGGCCCGAGAGCGCCTCGTTCTACCTCGATCCGGCGCTCGTGGTGGCCGTCGTGTGCTATTTTCTGTTCCGCTGCGTCAGCTCGTTCTCGGACACGATCGCGCAGGGGTTCCTGCTCGCGCTGCCGCTGGTGACCATCGCGTGCATCATCCGCGCCGCCAAGCCCGCCGACGAGGGCGATGCGCCGGCGCTGGGCGAGGGGACGCAGGCGCTGCAAGTGCTGGTGGCGGTTGCGGCGGCGTTCGCCATCGGGTGCAGCGTGACCGTGTACTTGGCGGGGCGCGAGAACGACGTGCTGTCGTCCGGTCTCAACTACATGGTGCTGTTCGAGGTGCTGGCGGTCATCCTCATGGCGTTCTGCTGCTGGCTGATGAGCCGGTTCTCGCAGCAACGGGGCGCGCTGTCGCCGCGCGGCACCGCGCTGCTGACGCTGTGCGTGTGCTATCTGCCCCTGTTCTCCATCGGGCTGGTGATGGGCGGGGCGGCCATCCCGTCGAACGCGCCGGACGCGCTGTGGGAGAGCAACGTGTGGGTGCTGCTCATCGCCATCTTCGCTTACGACATCCGCGATTCGGTGTACGCCATCCGCGGGTTGGCCGTGGGGCTGATGTTCGAGGCCATGTGCATCGGCCAGCTGATCGCGCGCGTGTCCACGCTGAGCTTCTCGTCGTGCGCGCTTGCGGTGGCCGGGGCGCTGACGGCGCTGTACTTCTTCAGCGTGGGAAGGCAGCTGCTGCGCGGGGTGCCGAAGAGGAAGCGGCCGCGCGAGGAGGAGAGGCGGGCCGAGGAGCCGCGGGCGCGCGCCGAGGAGGAGACGGGAGACGAGGCGATGCCGTCCGAGATGCTGGCGTACTGCCGCAAGCTCGCGCTGGAGAACGGCTTGACGCCGCGGGAGGCCGAGATACTCGGGCTCATCGCCATGGGGCGCAGCGCGAAGTACATCGCCGAGGAGCTGACGATCTCGCACAACACGACGCGCACCCATATCAAGCACGTATACGAGAAGCTGAACATCCACTCGAAGCAGGAGCTGCTCGACCTCGTGCTGTTCGGGTCGGGATTGATGTGAGGCGCGCCCGCGCCGCCGGGAGGGGGCGGCGTGTTCGCGAGGGGCGGGATAGGCAAACGTCTTAAAAGGCACCTGCCCCTGTTTACGGCATTGATCAGTGTCGCGTGGGGCGCCGGTGGCGTTTGAGTGCTCGGTCATGTATACTACATGCATATCGCAGTTTCTTGAAAGGAGCCCTCATGCCGGCTTTGCAGGTGCGAGATTTTCCCGACGATTTGTACGAGCAGTTGAAGGCGTATGCGGCCAGCCAGCATCGCAGCATCGCGCAGCAGACCATCGTGGCGGTGGAGCAGATGCTGGAGGCCGCCGACGCGCAGCATTATTGGGACGGGCATGACCTGCACCGCCTGGAGCGGCGCCCGCGTTACTTCGACTTCGACACCGAGGCGAAGCGAGCCGCGCGCATCGAGAAGCGCAAGGAGCTGTTCGCGGAGATCGACAAGCTGCCGAAATTTGACGTTCCGGATGATTTTCCGGACACGGTGGAACTCATACGCCAGGGTCGCGAGGAGCGGGATGCGATTATCGACGCGATGATTGCTGCCGAGAAGCAGAAGGCGGTCGAAGCATGATAGTCCTTGATTGTTCTGCGGCGGTTGACATGGTAAGGGAGACCGAAGCCGGTCGAGCTCTGAGGCAATTGATGCTTGAAGGAGAAGAGGTAATCAGCTCTCAGCTCTTTCTCATTGAGGTGTCGAATGCTTTTTGGAAATACCATAAAGCGGGTCTTCTTGATGAGAAAACGGTATGCGCCAACATCGAGAAAGCGATCGCTCTCGTAGACGAGTTCTGTGATCTTGATAAAACCCAGTGCTGCGAGGCCACGAAAGAAGCGATGCGCTTGCGCCATCCCGTTTACGACATGCTGTACTTCGTGCTCGCGCGGCGCAATGCGGCCACGTTGTTCACGCTGGATCGCAAGCTGCAACAGTTGTGCTTGGACAACGGGGTGAACTGCGTGCTGACGGACACCGAGTTCTAGCGGGGCGTTCGCGCGCATTTTGCATGAAACCGGACGCCTATTTCGACCCGCACTCCCTCGATGCTGTACAATGACTAAGTTTGAGTAACATCTGCCGCGCACCTGTTGGGCGGCAGATGCAGATAGCGGTGCTGAGGAGCAAGGAACCAACTCTATGACGGACTTCATGAACGAATACTGCATGCATACCGCCACGTGCGGCGAGCTGCGCAAAGGCGACGTCGGCCGCGAGGTCGTGCTGACGGGCTGGGCGTGGCACAATCGCGACCACGGCGGGCTCATCTTCATCGACCTGCGCGACCGCGCGGGCTACACGCAGGTGGTCGTCGACCCTGACTGCGTGAGCGCCGACGACTTCGCGAAGGCCGAGCACCTGGGTCGCGAGTACGTGCTGAAGGTCGCGGGCACGGTGCGCGAGCGCGGGGCGGAAGCCGTGAACCCCAACATGGCCACGGGCGAGATCGAAGTGCTGGCGAAGTCCGTCGAGGTCCTGAACACGAGCGTGACGCCGCCGTTCTCCATCGAGGACGGCATCGAGACGGACGAGACCACGCGCATGAAGTGGCGCTACCTGGACATCCGCCGTCCCGAGATGTTCGAGGCCCTGCACTTGCGCCATAAGGTGGCCCAGGCCATGCGCGGCGCCCTGAACGAGCGCGGCTTTCTGGAGGTGGAGACGCCCATCCTGGCGAACTCCACGCCCGAGGGCGCACGCGACTACATCGTGCCGAGCCGCCCGAACCCGGGCCGTTTCTACGCGCTGCCCCAGAGCCCCCAGCAGTTCAAGCAGATGCTGATGGTGGGGGGCATCGAGCGCTATTACCAGATCGCCCGCTGCTTCCGCGACGAGGACCTGCGCGCCGACCGCCAGCCCGAGTTCACGCAGGTGGACATCGAGATGGGCTTCGTGCAGGGCGAGGACGTGATGAACCTCATGGAGGACGTCATGGCCGAGACGCTGGCGGCCGTGGGCGTGGAGCACGCCTTCCCGCTTGAGCGCATGCAGTACCGCGAGTCCATGGACCGCTTCGGCAACGACCGTCCCGACACGCGCTTCGGCATGGAGCTGGTGGACATCACCGACATCGTGAAGAACACGGGCTTCAAGGTGTTCTCGAGCGTGGCGCAGTCCGGCGGCGTGGTGAAGGCCATCAACGCGAAGGGCGCGGGCGACTGGAGCCGCGGCGACGTGGAGAAGCTGGCCGACATCGCAGCCGAGAACGGCGCGAAGGGCATGGCCTGGATCGCGTTCACGACCGACGGCAAGGAGAAGAGCCCCATCATCAAGTTCTTCAGCGACGAGGAGTTCGCCGCGCTGAAGGAGGCCATGGACGTGGAGCCGGGCGACCTTCTGCTGTTCGCCGCCGACACCTACGAGGTGGCGAGCGCCGTGCTGAGCGCGCTGCGCCTGCACATGGCCGATGCGCTGAACGTGCCGCGCGAGGGCCATCAGCTGCTGTGGGTGGTGAACTTCCCCATGTTCAAGTACGACGAGGACGAGAAGAAGTACGCCGCCGAGCATCATCCGTTCACCCACGTGCTGGACGAGGACGTGGACAAGATCGAGAGCGACCCGCTGGCATGCGGCAGCTACAGCTACGACCTGGTCATGGACGGCTTCGAGGTGGGCGGCGGCACCATCCGTATCCACAACGCCGACGAGCAGCGCGCCGTGCTGCGCACGTGCGGCTTGACGGACGAGGAGATCGAGGAGAAGTTCGGCCACCTCATCCACGCGCTTGAGCTGGGCGCCCCGCCGCATGGCGGCATCGCGCTGGGCCTCGACCGTCTGGTCATGCTGCTGGGCGGCAAGGCGTCCATCCGCGACGTCATCGCCTTCCCGAAGACGAGCTCCGCGAGCGACCCGATGACCGGCGCCCCGAGCGCCGTGACGGGCCGCCAGCTCAAGGAAGTCAACCTGCGCACGCTGTAGGGAAGCGAGCGAAAGAGCGCATCGAGGGGCTCGTTGATCTCAACGGGCCCCTGTTCTATCCGAATGCGTTGTCGTCTGCGCCGGACTACGCCGCTGGTTCGCCGGTCTGGGCCTTGTCTTCCAAAGGCTTGCGCTGCCGGTTCAGGCGATCGAACTTGTTCTTATCGGTTTCGGCCATGCCTTGGCCGGGATCGTGACGTTTATCGAACAGCGGATCGGCAGGGTCGGTCCAGATGCGCTCGGCCACAGGTTCCCATTCCTCGATGGAGCGCGTGCACTTGGCGCACAGGTTGCGTGCGCTTTCCTTCGCCTGCAGGTCGGTGGAGTGGGCGCCGGCGGTTTCCACCATGTCCGCCAGCACGTCCTGGTTCTCCAAGATGGGGCAGGGACGCAGCAAGTTGTCGTTGAACGGCTGCCGCTCGTAGTACTGCATGAAGATCGGAGATTTCAGGGCATCGAGCAACGTCGTCTCGCGTATGTTCGCGTTGGCGTAGTGCGCGAACACGCACGGCTCCACGTCGCCGGCGGCGTTGATATGCAGATAGCGTCGTCCGCCGGCGATGCATCCGCCCACGAACTCGCCATCGTTTTGGAAATCGAGGGTGAACAGCGGTTTCTTGCTGCGCATCTCGCGGACGAAGCGGTAGAGGCGTTCGCGCTGGTCGGCTTGCACCATGAGTTCGACGGGCGCGTCCACGCCTACGGGCATGTAGGTGAATATCCAGGCGAATAGGACGCCCTGGCCGATCATCCAGTCGAAGAACTCCTCGGAGGCGATGGAATCGGCGTTGGCTGACGTGTAGCAGCACGAGACGCCGAAGGGGAGCCCGTGCTGTTTGAGCAGGCGCATTGCCCGGACGACCTTTTGGTACGTGCCCTCGCCGCGGCGTCCATCGGTTGCTTCCTCGAAGCCTTCCACGCTGATGGCGGGGATGAAGTTCTTCACGCGCAGCAAATCTTGGCAAAACTCTTCGTCTATGAGCGTCGCGTTGGTGAACGAGAGGAACGAGCAGTCGGAATGCGCTTCGCAGAGCGCGATGAGATCCCGCTTGCGCACGAGCGGCTCGCCGCCGGTGTAGATGTACACGTAGGTGCCGAGCTCGGTGCCTTGGCGGATAATGGAGTCCAGTTCGTCGTAGGAGAGGTTTTCCTGGTGACCGTACTCGGCGGCCCAACAACCGGTGCAGTGCAAGTTGCAGGCGCTCGTAGGATCCATGAGGATGGCCCAGGGCACGTTGCAGCGGTGCTTCTCGCGCATGGTCTCCTGCTTTGGCCATGCCATGAGGTTGCCGTCAACGAGGAACGTCTTGATGAAGTCGTTGCGCATCACGGGATTCAGCTCGAGCAAGCGCGTGATGAGCTGGTACCAATTGCTCTGCTGGTCGATAGCGTTGCGGAAGGCGGTCCTCTGACTGGGGAACAAGTCGGCAGGTGCTACCTTGTCCAGCATATCCATGATCTTGGTGGCGTTGCGCTCGGGGTCTTCCAAGAGATAATCGAGCGTCTTCTCGAAGGCCGCGTGCTTGATCTGATCGGTTGCCTTCATCGCTTCCTCCTCTTATGCATTGATTGTTCCACGTATGCCGAATAATCATCTTACGTAGATTCCGGTAACGAAATGAAGAAGGGCGATCGCCAAGTTGGAAACGAATGGATCTATCTGGGTGTTCTGCAGAGGATCGGGTTCGATCAACTTTGCTGGAAAGACGACGGCTTGCGATGGCGCGGCGCCGCAAGGCAAAGGATTCCTGCGGTCTCGACGGCGAACGCGATGGTCGAGACTGTGTGCTTTTGGTTGCTTCAGAGGGTTGGGGTTCGACCGGATTTTGCGCTTCCTTTATACTGGAGCGGTTGTTGTTTTGAGTATCTCGAATGGGCCGGGGCGGCGCCATGTTCCGAACCTGGTCAGGTCCGGGAGGAAGCAGCCATAAGGGACCGCTGGCGAGCGCCCCTGCCTATTCGAGATACTTTTTTGTATCGGGCTGCGACCGCGAGGACGACATGGACATCATCAATTTCTTCGTCAACCTGCTCTCGGATCCGCGGGGGGCTATCGCGGGCTGGATTATCGCGCTGGGGCCGCTGTGGGTGTACTCGCCGCTGTTTCTCATCGTGTTCGTGGAGACGGGTCTTGTGTTCTTCCCGTTTTTGCCGGGCGATTCGCTGTTGTTCGCGGCGGGCGTGTTCTCTGCCGACGGTGGAGGGTTGAACGTCTGGGCTACGCTCATCGTGTTCTACGTTGCCGCTATCTTGGGCAACACGTCGAATTACTGGATCGCGCGGTTCTTCGGCGCGCGCATCATCGATTCCGGCAAAGTGAAAGCGCTCACGCCTGAACGCATGAGCAAGCTCGACCATTTCTTTGCCAAATACGGCGGGCTCACCATCGTCATCACGCGCTTCATGCCGTTCTTCCGCACGTTCGCCCCGTTCATTGCGGGTACCGGCCATATGAATTTCGGCAAGTTCACGCTGTTCAACTGCATCGGCGGCATAGCCTGGGTCAGCCTGTTCGTTTTGGTGGGATACTTCTTCGGCGGTATTCCGCTCGTGCAGGATCACTTCGAGGTCATCGTGCTGGGCATTGTCGCCGTGTCGGTGGCTCCGGCTATCATCGGCGCCGTCAAGGCCGCTATGAGCTCGCGCAAGAAGAAGACGGCTGACGGACGCACGCAGGCCCAAGCCGAGATCGATGCCGAATTGGTCGAGGAGCTCGAGCTGCGCGGCGCTCATGCGGCAGTCGAAGAAGGGCTCTCCGGCAAGCATGCGGCCCCTGTCGCGAAGGCGGTTCAGGAGATGCCGCACGGCGCTCATGCGAAGGCGGAGTCCGAAACGGAGTAGCAGGGAAGAGGGCGTACGCGATGGCAGAGGCACTTTACCGTAAATACCGGCCGCAGATCTTCGAAGACGTTGTCGGTCAGGAGCATATAGAGCGCACGATCAAAAACGCGATCGAACAGGACAAGGTGAGCCACGCCTACCTGTTCACGGGTCCGCGCGGCACCGGCAAGACCACCACGGCTCGTCTGCTGGCGAAAGCCTTGCTGTGCGAATGCGGCCCTACCCCCGAGCCTGACGGCACGTGCGATGACTGCGTGATGATTGCGAACGGCGAACATCCGGACGTCTACGAGCTGGACGCCGCGTCGCGTACGGGCGTGGAGAACGTGCGCGAGGAGATCATCGGTCGCGTCCAGTTCGCTCCTACGCGCGGGCGCTATAAGATCTATATCATCGACGAGGTTCACATGCTGTCGACGGCGGCGTTCAACGCGCTGTTGAAGACGCTCGAGGAGCCGCCGAGCCATGTGGTGTTCATCCTGGCCACCACCGATCCGCAGAAGGTGCCCGAGACCATCCATTCGCGCTGCCAGCGGTTCGACTTCCGCCGCATCTCGGCCGAGTCCATCGTGTCGCGCCTGGGCGCCATCTGCGTGTCCGAGGACGTGGAGTTCGAGGGCGAGGCGCTCGATCTGATCGCGCATCGCGCCGAAGGCGGCATGCGCAACGCGCTGACGTCGCTCGAGCAGCTGATCGCGTTCGGCGAGGGCAAGGTGACGATGGAGGTGGCCGAGAGGCTATTGGGCTCCATCGACACGAACGACCTGGCCGAGATCGTGCGCGCAATCGGTACGCGCGACGTGGCCTCGTGCTTCCGCTGGACGGCGGAGTACGTGGAAACGGGTGCGGATCTGGCGCAGTTCGCGCGCGATTTGGCCGAGCATATGCGCAACATGTACGTGCTGTCGCTGGCGGGCGCCGACGTGGCGCTCGAGGTGAGCGAAACCGTGCGGCGCGAGCTTGCGAGCGAGCTGCCGCTGTTCGGCCCTGACCGCCTGGCGCGCCTGCTGGGCGTGCTGGGCGACCTGTCGGCCGAGTTGAAGACGTCGACGAACCCGCGTCTGTCGTTCGAGATCGCGCTCACGCGCATGGTGCGGCCCGATTCCGACTTGACGCTGGAGGCTCTTGCCGAGCGCATCGAGGCGCTGGAGAGCGGGCACTCCGCGGTTGCGCACGTGATCGGGGGAGGGGCTGCTGCGGTTGCCGCCCCTCAGGTTGCGGCGGCTTCGGCTCCCCAGGTTTCGGTTGCGCCCGTGCCGGCTTCTCCGCTTGCATCCCCTGCGACCCAGGGGGCGCCGATGCCCGCCTCCCAGCCTGCCGCGGCTCCCGCTTCCGCTCCTGGTCCCGATCGCGCATCGTCGGCCGAACGCGCTGGGGCGGCGCCTGCCGCGCCGGCGCAACCCGTCGCTGCTCCGCAGGTTGCGGCGCCGTCGCGCGAGGCGGGCGGCGTCCCGCCGCAAGGGGCGGAGGGCGTTTCGGCTCCTCGACCCGCATCGCCCGTGACGCAATCTCAGGCTCCGTCCGCCGCGGCTCCCTCCGACCAGCTCAAGGCCAGCCTGCAGAATCCGGCTGCCCTGCAGCGCGTGTGGCAGGCGGTGCTGGCGACGCTCAAGAAGAACAAGGCTGCTTACGGCGTGCTGTTCCTCAACACGAAAGCGGTGTACGACGCGGGCAAGGACACGTTGATCATCGAGTTCCCGGCCGAGAACTCGTTCGCCTTCAAGGCGGTGCAGAAGCCCGACGTGCAGGAAGCGGTGTCGGTCGCGCTCAACCAGGCGTGCGGCGAGTCGTTGCACTTCGCGTACGCGCAGGGCGGCGCGGTTGCCACGGCGGCGGCTCCGGCCGCGCGTCCTGCGCCGTCGCCGGCTTCCGCGCCGTCGCCGACGCCGCGTCCGACGCCTGCTCCGGCCCAGCGCCCGCAGCAGCCTCAGCAGGCGGCTCCGGCGGTTTCTGCTCCCGCGCCGCGCCCGACGCCCGTGCCGGACTACGACATACCTCCGTACGAGGACGAGGTGGTTCCGTACGACGACGGTTACGTCTCGTCCGCGCCGACGCCCGCGCCTGCTCCGGATCCAGTTTCGGCGCCGACGCCTGCTGCCGCCCCGGCTCCCGCGGCTCCGGCTCCTGTGGATGCTCGCACGTCGGCGACGCCCGAGCCTGCGGTGCAGCAATCGCCCGAAGAGCTGCAGGCCATTCTGGCCGCCGGTTTCGGCGATGGCGTGCGCGTCGAAGAAGTGAGAGAATAGCGCGACAGCTAGTTCGCCGCACGTATGCGGCTTGTTCGAAACGACCATGACAGATAGGAGACGACGATGTCGAAACGAGGCGGTTTTCCCGGCGGCGGCGGTAACATGGGCGCCATGATGAAGCAGGCGCAGAAGATGCAGGCCGAGTTGGCGCGCGCCCAAGAGGAGATCAAGGACATGACGTTCGAGGCCACCGCCGGCGGCGGCATGGTGAAGGTGGTTGCGAACGGCGACATGACCGTGGACAGCATCGTCATCGACCCCGAGGCCGTGGATCCCGAGGATGTCGAGATGCTGCAGGACATGGTGGCCGCCGCGGTGAACGAGGCGCTGCGCGGCGTGTCCGAGATCAGCTCCCAGCGGTTGAACGCCGCGACCGGCGGCTTGAACATTCCGGGCCTTATGTAACCTGGTTCGGATAGAATCGCGATCATGTACGCTGCGCCGTCCATTCAGAAACTGCTCGACGAGCTTGAGCGCTTGCCGGGCGTGGGGCCGAAGTCGGCGCAGCGTATCGCGTACTGGATCCTCAACGCCGATAAGGCTACGGCGCTGCGCTTGTCGGAGGCTATCGCCGAGGTGAAGGAAACGGTGCGCTTCTGCTCGCGCTGCTTCAACTACGCCGAGGACGACCTGTGCGAGATCTGCCAGTCGTCCAAGCGCGACGCGGGCATCATCTGCGTGGTCAGCGAGCCGCGCGACATCCCGCCCATCGAGCGCACCGCGGTGTACAACGGCGTGTACCACGTGCTGGGCGGCGCCCTTTCCCCGATGGAGGGCATCGGCCCCGACGAGCTGCGCATCGCCCAGCTTATGAAGCGCCTCGCATCCGACGAGGTGCGCGAAGTGGTGCTGGCCACGAACCCTAACGTTGAGGGGGAGACCACGGCGACCTACCTCGCCCGACTCATCAAGCCGCTCGGCATCGCCGTCACCCGTCCCGCCAGCGGCCTGCCCGTCGGCGGCGACCTCGAGTTCGCCGATGAGGTTACCCTCGGCCGCGCTATCGAAGCCAGACGGCCGCTGTAGGGGAGGCGGGCAGGGGAGTTTACTCCTCTCGCTTGCGAGTTTAATCTTGCCGCGAACGTATCGAAGCGAGCGTATGAAGTACTATGGGACGTATGGCGACGGCATTGACGGGTGATGTCGGGTGCCGAAGGGGCGAGGGGGACGTATGAGGGCTTGGCCGGCGGCGAAATACCTGACGTACTGTTTCTGGCGTTCGTGGATCCTCGTGGTGTATACGGCGCCGATCTGGAGCTACGTAGCGAACGGGACAGGGTTCGCATCGTGCTCGTTCTCCATGTATGCTTGGTCGACCGTTGCATTCGCGCTGGTCGCGGCTCTGTTGGCGTTGTTCCATGAAAAGGCTTCTCTCGTTTTGGCGCGCAAGGGCGTTATGTGCCTTGCGGGCGTAATCTCGTCGGTCGGCATGTTGATGGAATATGCGGGCGCGTTTCTGTTCTTTGACGGAGCCAACCTGCTGTTCGTGTCGGGAGCGCTCCTAACGGGCGTCGGCACCGCGTTCATTGCCGTACGCGCCGGTCAGATCTACGCGGCGACGCGTCCGGTGGTGGCCGTGACGAACACGGCGCTGTCCGAGTTGGCCTCCGGGCTCGTCTTCTTCTTCGTGGTGGGCACTGTGCCGCAGATCGCGCTGTTGGTGGCGGCGCTATTGCCGTTGGCCGCCGCGTTGATGACGCTGTTCGAGTCCGACGCGGACGCGACGCGCGGACTTGTGCGTCGCCGCGCGGCCGACATCGATGCGGCCACGCGTCGTGCAAGCGTCTTCGCGTTCGCGCGCTTCCTCGTAGTGGTGTTCCTGCTCACGTTCATGGCGAACCTGTCGAAGGGCGCTTTCGCCCTGCAAGATGCCGAGGCGTCGTTAGCGAGCGGCACGATAGGCGTGTCGCTGGTCATTTTGGTCAGCTTCGTGTTGGTGCTGGTGAGCAGCTTGCTCAAATCGTTCGATTTCGGCGTGGCGTATTACCCGCTCGTGCTCATGCTCGTGCTGGCCGTGGTGGTGGTGTTCTCGTCGGATGCGGGCAATATGGCCGCTGCGGCGGTGATCGTGCTGGTGTACTGCTTGTTCTCTCTGTTCATGTGGTGCTTGCTGACGTATTTGGCTCGCAGCGATTATTGGAGTTCGATTCAGGTGTTCGGGTACGGACGCTCGGTTTTCGCGCTCGGTTCGTTGGCAGGGCTCGTCGTGGGGCAGGGTTACCCGCTTGCCGAGATGGATGGCTCTGAGTCGTTCATCGTCGGCTTGGTGTTGGCGTTTTTGCTGGTGGCAGCATCCATGCTGATTTTCAGGGAAAGCGATGTGCGCAAGATCACCAGCGCGGGATGGCTGGCGGTCGAAGCGGTGGCCCCGAAATCGTCGGTATCGGACGGGCTCGATGTCGTTCGCGATGCCGTCGTCGCAGACGACTCTCGCGACATGTTTTCCGAGGAGGTGATCGCCGAGATGGGGTCCGGGGTCGATGCCGATGGGTTCGCGGCCGATCACAACCTCACTGCACGCGAGCGCGAAGTGTTCGAGCTTATGCTGCGCGGCCGCGATGCGAAGTCCATCGGCGAGGCGCTGGTCATCTCCGACAACACTGCGAAGGCGCATATCCGCAGCATCTACGCCAAGACGGGCGTGCACACGCGTCAGGAGTTCATCGACGCCACCGAGCATGTGATGCGCTGAGCCGTTAACGATCTCGCCTCCCCTCGATGGCCGCCTCTGCGGCCATTGCTTTGTCTAAGGGTTGTTTCTCCTGATGAAAAGACAGTTTACTCCTGCAGTCAGCCGGTTTAGCCCTTCCAGGCGATAGGCGAGCGCCTTCGTCGCGCGCACAATCTCTCTCGTGAAGGTCGCAGGAACGTTCTACCCCTGCGGCCGTAAGGAGACGAGAGAGAAAGGCGATGTGTATGAGTCAGCTCAACATGTCGAGGCGCGGGTTCGTGAAAGCCGCAGCCGCCACCGGAGCGCTTGCCGCATTCGGCGCGACGGCGGTCGACGGCGCGACGTTCCGCGAAGCGCATGCCGACGAGACGACCTCCCAAACAAAGAAGGTCTACACCTCGTGCCAAGCGTGCATCTGCAGCTGCGCCGTCATCGCGACGGTGCGCGACGGACGCGTCATTCGGCTCGAAGGCAATCCGGAAAGCCCCATCAGCCGCGGAGGCCTGTGCGCGAAGGGCCTTTCGGGCATCCAAGCGCTGTACAACCCCTGTCGCAACAAGTACCCCATGAAGCGCGTGGGGGAGCGCGGCACGAACAGCTTCGAGCGCATCAGCTGGGATCAGGCTATCGAGGAGATCGCGCAGAAGCTCACGCAGGACTTCTTCAAGTACGGCGGCGAGTCGCTGGTGACCTCTACGGGCGGCGGCGGGAACCCGCACTTCAGCTCGCCGTGTCGCTTCACGCAGGCGTTGGGATCGCCGAACATCTTCGAGCCGGGCTGCGCGCAGTGCTTCCTGCCGCGCATGGCCACGTTCTCGCTCATGTACGGCGGCAGCAAGTCGGGCACCACGTCGATGGCCGATTCCAAGTACGGCGGCTGTTCGTCGCTGTACTTCCCGGAGGACAATCCTATCCAGACGCTGGTCATGTGGGGCACCTGCACCAGCTACCACGCGCCCAGCGGTTCGGGGCGCGCCATTGCCGAGCTGCGCGCACGCGAGCAGGGGCTCAACATGGTAGTGGTGGACCCTCGCTTCACGCCCGATGCGGCTATGGCCGACGTGTGGCTGCCCATTCGTCCCGGAACCGACGTGGCGCTTATGATGACGTGGATCCGCTACATCATCGAGAACAAGCTGTACGACGAAGATTTCTGCAAGCGTTGGACGAACCTGCCGTACCTCATCGACACCGATACGAAGAAGATGCTGCGCGCCTACGAAGTGGGCCTGGGCGAAGCCGATGCGGAAGATGCGGAAAAGACGTTCGTGGTGTGGGATCAGAAGACGAACTCCGCGAAGGCGCTGCCATGGCCGTACGACGAAGCGCTGGACCCCGCGTTCTTCGGCACGTACGAGATCGACGGCGTCGAATACCCCACGGCGTTCACGCTGCTGCAGGAGCGCGTGGACGAATGGACGCTCGAAAAGGGCTGCGAGGTATGCTGCCTTGAGAAGGACCAGGTGGAGAAGGCCATCCGCATCTACGCGGAGAACGCGCCGTCCGGCCTGGTTCTGGGCGTGGCCACCGACATGAGCCCTCAGTCGGCCCAGGGTACGGAAGGCGCCTGCATCCTGGAGTTCTTGCTGGGCAACGTGGAGAAGCCGGGCGCGCTGCTGCAGCGTTTCCCCGACCCGCCGAACAAGGTGGATCTCGGCACTATGAACACGCTGGTCACAGGCGATATGCTGGAGAAGCGCCTAGGGTATCGCGAGCACAAGGGCCTGGGCATCTGGTCGCATGCGCACATCCCCACGGTGTTCAAGGCCATCACCACAGGCGAGCCGTACCAGCCGCGCAACTGGATGGAACGCTCTGGCAACAAGCATGCGATGATCGGCAACGCGGGGCAGCTGTCCGAGATCATCGATAAGATGGAGATGATCTGCCATCTGTACATGTACCCCACGGCCTTCACCATCGAAGCGGCCGATTACGTTCTGCCCACGCAGGAGTGGCTGGAGAGCTATTTCACCATCGCCCATGCGAACAAGATCATCATCCGCCAGCCGGTGGTGCACTTGTACGAAACGGTGAACGAGGGCGTCATTTGGTCGGAGATCGCGCATCGTTGCGCCGAGCTGGGCAATCCGTTCGCTCAGAAGGCCTTCGACAAGGAATACCTGGCAACGCTGGGCATCGATCTGGTGTACTGGCGCGGCCAGCAGGAAATGATGGACTTCCATATGGGCTCGCTGCCTATGAGCTGGGACGAACTGGCCGAGATGGGCGCGTACGAGTGGATCTCCAAGGAAGACTACCTGACGTATTACACCTACAAGACCATCGATCCGAAGACGGGCAAGGAGAAGGGCTGGAACACGCCGTCCAAGAAGGTCGAGCCGTATTCGGAAGGCACGCTCATGCTAGGCCGCACGGGCGAGCCGTGGGCGAGCGCCGAGGGCAAATCCTACGTCATGCCGCCGGCCGACGAAGATTACGATCCTTTGATCTACTATCTGGAGCCCGAGGAGACGAACCTCACCGATACGGAATATCCCATCATGCTGACCCAGGGACGCATTCCGCACTACCATCACGGCACGTTGCGCAACATTCCGTATCTGCGCGAGCTGTATCCGGTGCCGCTGGTCAGCATCCATCCCGAGACCGCCGAGAAGTACGGCGTGGAGGACGAGCAGTGGGTGTGGGTGGAAAGCCGTCGCGGCAAGGTGCGCGGGAAGGCGCATGTGACGGCGGGCATCGCAAAAGACGCCGTGCACATGGAACGCTTCTGGAATCCCGAGTACCTGGACACCGACACGCCGAGCAAGGCCTGGACTGAGATGAACGTGAACATCCTCACCAAGACCGACGGGCGTTACAGCCCCGAGCACGGCACGTACACGCTGCGCGGCTTCACGGTGAAGGTGTACCCGGCTCCCGAAGGCGCGCCTGAAGGCGCATGGATCAACCCGACCGATTTCGAACCGTGGATGCCTGAATTCAGCGAATCCACTGAGGTGGTGTTCAAATAATGGCTCATTACGCTATCGTCGTCGATCTCGACCGCTGCATCGGCTGCCACGGCTGCGAGATCGCCTGCAAGAACGAGAACAATATCGCATTGGGCGAGTACTGGAACAAGGTGGTGGAACGCGGGCCTTTCGGCGAATATCCCGATTTGGAGATGTATTTCCTGCCCACCATGTGCCAGCAGTGCCAGGATGCGCCCTGCGTGAACGTGTGTCCCACCGGGGCCAGCTATCGCGACGCCGACGGCATGGTGCTGGTGGACAAGGAGAAGTGCATCGGCTGCAAATACTGCATGATGGCCTGCCCGTACGGCGTGCGTTCATGGAACGCGGCCGAGAGCGTGGTGGAGAAGTGCACGCTGTGCGCGCATTTGTCCAAGAACGGCGAGCTTCCCATGTGCGTGCGCACGTGCTCGGCCGGCGCCCGGTTCTACGGCGATATCGACGACCCCTCGTCCGATGCGTCGAAGGCTCTTGCCGCGGCCGATCCCGCCAGCATCCACACCCTGCAAGATGTGGGGAACCATCCGGCGACGCACTACATTCTGTCGCCGAAACGCGCCGCTTGGAAGGAAGGTGAGTAGCCATGACGATCCAGTGGTCTTTGGTTCTGTTCACGGTGCTGTCGGGATGCGGTGCCGGACTGTTCGCCTGCACGGCCCTCGATGAATTTCGCGGAGGCGCGGCGTCGAAGGTGCGCTTGCCGGCATGCGCGGTGGCGGTGGCGCTGCTGGTGGTGGGCGGCATCGCGTCGGCTACGCACCTGTCGCACGTCGATCGCATGATGGCGGTGCTGGCTCATCCTACGGCGGGCATCTTCCTGGAAGCTTTGCTGCTGGGCCTGCTGGCGGTTTGCATCGCGGTATACGCGCTGCTGGTGAAGCGCGAGGCATCATCCGGAGCCCGCAAGGCGCTCGCCGCGACGGGTATCGTGCTGGCCGTGGCGTTCGCGTTCGCCTGCGGCGTGTCGTACATGATGACGTCGCGCCCGGTCTGGAACACCGTCGCGCTTCCGTTGGCCTACTTGGGAACGGCGCTGGCGACAGGTGCGGCGTTGTACCTGGTGATGTGTGCGGCGCTCAAGGTTGACGAGGGCGACGTGAAGAAAGCCGGCGTGTACGCGGCGGCGGGCGGTGCGCTGTCGCTGGTGTTGACGGTGGCGTTCGGCCTTGTCAGCGGTACCGCCTTCGGCGATCAGGCCGCGCTCTTCTGGGTGGCCGTGGTGCTGTGCGGTTCTGCGGCGCCGGCGGTTTGCGGCGTGCTGGTCGCGCGTAAATCCGGCGGCGCGCTTTCGTTGGGCGTGGTGGCGCTGGCGGGCGCTCTGGTGGGCTCCGTCGCCGTTCGCGCGGTGATGTGGCTGGTAGGCACGGCAGTGGCGAACTACTTCGGGTTCGCGTTGTAACCGGAGATCCCCCGAGCGCCGTATCGCGCGGCGCCCGGGTTCGAGGATGAAAGCAAGGCGAGAGTATGGCTGACTACACAAGGCGAGCCTTTCTGGGATTCACCGCCGCCACGGCCGCGCTCGCGGGCGTGGGCGCCTCGGCGATCGCCTTCGCGGGCGAGGGCGGGCTGCTGCGACCGCCGGGCGGCCAGGACGAAGGCGCGTTGGTGGCTGCATGCGTGAAGTGCGACCGCTGTCGCTCGGCATGCCCGACGAACGTGGTGGGGGTAGCGCATGTGGAGGATGGGCTGCTGCAAGCTCGCACCCCCGTGCTCGACTTCCACAAAGGGTACTGCGATTTCTGCGGAAAGTGCCAGACGGCCTGCCCGACCGGGGCGTTGGGGTCGTTCGATCCCCAGCGCGACAAGCTGGGCGTGGCGGTGGTGCAGAAGGACCGCTGCATCGCGTACTTCGAAGGATGCGTCGAATGCGAGAAGGCGTGCCCGTACGAGGCGATCGCGTTGGACGATGTCGGGCATCCGGTGATCGATGCAGCGAAGTGCAACGGTTGCGGCGTGTGCGAGAACGTGTGCCCCGCGCTCGTGTACCGTTCGTTCGCGGGCGGGTCTCGGCGGGGCGTTGTCGTGGTGGCGCCCGAGCGCTACGAGCGTTTGGGGAGGACGACGGTTGAGGGCGAGAGCGAGATGATCGTATGAAACGGGAAGGGAAGCGGCGCGTGAGGGCGTCGACGTTGCGCGTGCTGAGCGCGCTCGGCGTCGCGGCTCTCGTGTGCTTGGGGCTGGCGTTGCACACCGGCACCGGAACGCCCAGCTCGTTCGGCATCGCGGACATTGCGGCGCTCTGCCCGCTCGGCGGTGTCGAGGCGGCCATTGCTTCGAGAACGGTTGTCCCTCCCCTGCTCATCGGGCTGGCGATGGTCATAGTGCTGACGCTGCTGTTGGGCCGGGCCTTCTGCGCCTGGGGCTGCCCCGTCCCGTTGTTGAGGCGGGTGTTTCGAGGAAAGAAGGCCTCGAAGCGCGATGCTTCTTCACGGGATTCCGGGCCTCTCGATGTCCCGGCGTCCGAGCGCGGGGGTTTGCGCGATTCGCGCAACTGGGTGCTGGGCGGGGCCATCCTCTCGACGGCTGCGTTCGGGTTCCCGGTGTTCTGCCTTGTGTGCCCGGTCGGTTTGACGTTCGGAACGCTCGTCGTGGTGTGGAGGGTGTTCCAGTTCAACGAGGTCACCTGGTCGCTTCTGGTGTTTCCGGCCATGCTCGTGCTGGAGTTGGCAGTGCTGCGGAAATGGTGCCATCGGTTCTGTCCGCTGGGAGCGCTGCTGTCGTTGGTGTCGCGCGGCAACCGCACGTTCCGGCCGCAGGCGAACGTCGGGACGTGCTTGCATGCGGCTCACGGCGAGCGCTGCCATCGGTGCGCCGACGCGTGCCCGGAAGGCATCGACTTGCATGATCGGGCGGCTTCCGCTCCGCTCAACGAGTGCGTGAAGTGCCGCGAGTGCGCCGACGCGTGTCCCGTGCACGCTATCACGTTTCCATTCCTGTCCAAGAAACCCCTGCTCGAGCCTTCTGCGGCCGAGCGCGATACGAAGGAGGAGCAATGAGCGTCGAAGAGGTGTTCAAGGCTGCACCGGGATGCCAGAAGGTGCTGATGGCCGCGTTGGAAGCGTGTCGTACGCCGCGCACGCCCAGCGAGCTGGACTCGATCATGGACGAGGTGCTCCGATGTAACCGTTCGGTCTATCGTCCGGCGGAGCTGCGCGCGCTGCTGGAGCGCTACGGCGCGCTGGCATACGAACCCAGCGAGGAAGAGCAAGCGGCGCAAGCTGCCCTTGAAACGGGAGGGGAACCTGAACTTGTTGTAGACGAGGACGGCAACTTCGTGACGACTGCGCCGACCGAGGGCGTATGGGCGATCACCGAAGCCGGCGCTGCGTATCTCGATTCCGATCCTATCGGCGCGAAGGCGCAGGCGCTGCTGGCCAAGGACGCGGTCTACCTGCCGGTGTATCGCGCCTTGCTGGAGTTCGCCGCCGAATGCCCACGCGACAAAAGCGCCATCGACGCGGTGATCGACCCTCATCCGCTCGTGCAGAATCCGCGCTTGTTCGCCGGATATTTCCTGGGCGAGCTGGAGCGCATAGATGCAATGGAGTGGGCCGATGCCTGGCATGTCACGGAGCGCGGTCTCGACTTGCTGGAAGCGCTGCGCGATGGAGAAGACGACGAAAGCGGCGTTGCCGCGAAGGAGGCATGATGATTGACGAGGGAATGCGCGCCTTGGCCGAGGCGCTCCGGCAGCAGAGTGCGGCGTACGGGTTCGTGGCGCGTTTGTTGCGCACCGAGGTGGATGACGAGGCTCTCGGGAGGCTGCGCGCGATGAGGTTTCCTGCCGCGAGCGGCAACGATCATCTCGATGCGGGCTATCGAGGGTTGTGCGCTTATCTGAACGCAGGCGGAGAGCGCCAGCACGGCGATTTGGCCGTGGACTTCCTGCATACGTTCATCGGCGTGACGCAGGATCGAGAGCAGGTGGCTTTTCCGTACGAGTCGGTATACACCTCGCCTGAGCATCTGCTGATGCAGGATGCACGCGACGAAGTGCTGGCGGCGTACCGTGCGGCGAAGGTGGTGTTGGTGGACGAAGCGTGCGAGCCCGAGGATCATCTGGCGTTCGAGTTGGAGTTCATGCAGCTGTTGGGAGAGCGCGCCGCCGAGGCGCTGGAAGCGGGGGACGATGGATCGTGCGCGAACCTTTTGGAGGCTCGCCGTGCGTTTCTCGAGGAGCATCTGCTGAACTGGGTTCCCGATTTCGCCGACGACGTGCAACGCGTTGCACGCACGGGATTCTATCGGGCGTTGGCCGACATCGTGTTAGGGGTGCTTGAAACGGATCAAGCGTTCCTGGAAGACGTGCTGGACGATGCCGGGTTATAGGCAAGAAAGTGTGTCCGTTTTAGGGGTGTAAGGGCAGGTCAAACCCTCGATAAACCATCGTTTAAATT